>JADKIX010000001.1 GCA_016722635.1 Rhodospirillaceae bacterium
CAGCGCAGCTATTGCTGGAAACCACCCCATGACCAACGTCAGGAAATTCAAAAAATAAGGAATTCTCTGAGATTTGGAAGCTGTTAATTTGGCGGCATTTAAGGGGGCGTGATGGGATCACAATTGCGGAGACAAGATTAAGTGGGAATGGAGCTATAAACCTTGGGGCTATTAAGGGCCGCTTGGGAATTTGCGCTGTGCCAGAAAGGGCAGACAATGTTCAGATCATAATAATCGGCAACTGCCAAGGAGTAAGGCTTATAGCGGTCAATTTCCAATTTTTTTAGGGTTGGGAAACTCGTGCTGGGATATTCTGCTACATTCAAAAGAAAAATACATGCCATAAGAGAAATTGGGTGCGCCCAGGCTAATAAATCTTGGATAAAGCTGAAGCCAATTGTTCCTCGCCATGAAATAATTGATAGATTAAGCGGGTAATTTTCTAATATTGGCGGTGTCTAGAGCCCTTGAAAAATCATTATATACCAATGTTGTGGGGGTCACTATTATATTACGGGTTTTTTAAGGCCATCTTTCCCTCAATCTGGATAGGTTGTTTTCCAACTGTTGATATAATTGCAGGTACCGCTTTTAGATCAGGATATCGTCGATTGCGGGTGTCATCAGCCCTGCAATCCCTGAAAAACGATGAAAGGCATGGGATGCCGCCGCAGGGGCATCGACAAATGAATCAACTTCCGGCGGGTAAATGAATCAAAAATCACGCTGCGTATATATTGGGGTAATCGCGCATGAAGGTTAAAGCCAGCTTGGTACCACAAGAAATACCGTATATATTAGACTTGCTGGATCCTATCAACCTTTAATAAATCGGCAATATCTGCCGCACTTTCCAGGGAATTATACGCGGCCAAATCAATATGTGCGGCTTTCGGTTGTTGTTGGCATTGCCCGCAAGCTTTCGCAACATTTCTTTCCATTATTTTAGCGGCAATCCATTTGCTGCCAATTGTTCCATTTTCCATCAAAAAATCCGGGCAATAAAGGGCAGGGTTGGCTGCTTGGTACCGCGCTGGTCGAGTAACAATAAATCGCGTTTGCGGTTCCAAGTGGTTAATTCAATCAATCCCACCAATCATAAATGTCTTCCCGAGAATTTGCGCTGTAACCAGGGCCGCCATCCAAATATAAGATAGGGTCTGGGAATTCCTTCTGGTCAGGTGTGCTTAATAAGGCAACTGGCAGGAAATTTCGGGCTATTGGGGTTTGAGCGGTTTTCAGGCACATGTAGAACCCAACATTTTGCTGTACTGCCTTTGGGGAATGGTAAAGGAGCATGTGACTGATTCTAGACGGGGGGAGGAGCCTGCGAAATGGCTGGGGATAAAAAAATAACAACCCAAAACCGCTAACCAATTTTTCTGGGGCAACTTATCTGTTTCTGCAAAAAATGATGACATATCAATATCCCTTGAGGGGTTATCTGAAAAACTTTGTTCTCGGAGGATATAAAAATTCCCGGTAAAGGAAGAGGCAAAGCTTAGCGAAAACAACGCTCATTTTTCTTTAGTCAAAAGTTATTATCCTCAACGGTCAAACATACCATTAACGCAATGGGTTGCAGATAAGAATTAATTTTCATTCCAATCGTTAAAAAAATCTTCATCAATGCGTGAAATATGAAGGGTTTCTCGAATTTCGCAACCAACATGATGGCTGATCATCAGCTGAGTCAGTTTTTCGCCATGAATTAAAGCGATATTTTTGCTAGCTTTAGTTGCTTCTTGCCCCGAGCGGGTGCGCTGAAATCCGCAGTGGTTACAAAAACCCCTTTGTTGGTGTGATGTTTATCTAAGCTGCCAATAAATTCACGAACTTGTTGGGCGGAAACCCAAGTGTCTGCTGACAAACGTTTGGCTTGGATATAAAGGCGATCTAATTCCAAGACATCTTGGTAAATCACCCGTCCACCCCCATCATAGCTTTGGCCTAAATGTTTGGTACCATTGGCAGAGACATTAAAGACCTTTGCCACAACTTCAGGACCACTTTCTCAAAAGCAGTTGAAGATAATTGCATCAGTCGTTTGTGTAGTTCCGCGGCTAAAGACCGTTGGATTTGTTCATGATATTGGCGAACAATTTCTTCTGGGGTTAATTCTGAACTGGTGTCGCCAATAGGATTGGATTGTTCGATAGGAGAAGTGGGATTGCCCATGGTTTTGCTTGGTTCACTGACACGCGCTGCCATAAACTGCCCAAATTCTTTATAACGCCTTAAAAATTGACGGTTAAAAAAGCAGGGTTAGAATTTAATAATTCTATTCCCGGTTCGTCAGACGAAAACTGCCGCGTCCCGTTGATTCAATCAGTTGGGCGGCTGTCAAATATGTTTGGCCCACCCAACTCGATTCATAAACAAATATCCCCGGCCGGAGGGCAACAACTGATACCGTTCTGCTTCCGGTCAGTTTGAAGCCGCGATAATTCCTGGATTGCCAGGGATGTTTTTATTTCCTGCGGGTTATTCAGGCTTTGAGCAAGTTGTAGAACCGGCAGCATCAATTCGTAAAATTTGGGTATGGCCATACTATCTCCCTTATCATTTCTTATGGTAGGATGAATGAATTGAGGGTGCTAGCAAACATTTTTTTGGTCTAAAAATGATAAGTTACCGTGTTAAACGCCAGCCCAACAACACTTTTGTTGATCCGTACAGCCTTCTTGCCACCAACGGTAGGGGGAAATAGGTAATTCTTCGTCCGCGGCCATTTCCAAAACGAAACGGCAGTTTGGTTGCAACCAGCCTTGTTTTCAGGGACTGCAAGGCGGGATAATAAGATCCTGGTGATAAGGGGATCAAGAAAAACCAAATGTGCCGGAATTAACCCGGACTGGGTGGATAATAAAGGAGGGTTCAGGATATTGCCTGGGTACAGGCGGCTTTTATCTTGAACAGACAATTGTTTAATATTTTGTTGGATAATCCGTGTGGCTTCAGAATGTTGTTCAAAAAATAAGCCTGGTCTGCTCCCGTGATAAGGCTTCCAATCCTAACGCGCCGCTGCCAAACCCATCAATCACCACCAAATTTTGCCAAACGGATAAGAAGCCCGATGACCGGGCTAGAAATTCAGGTTATGTTCCCACACATTAAACAGTGCCTGTCCGGGTGCGGTCAGCGGTGGGGCGAGTATGCTGCCCAGGTAAAGTTTGCAGCAATTTCCCCGCCACCTGCCGCTGATAATACGGATCATTTTTTCTTGGTCTTTATTTTGGCGTTGATGCCCAACTGATTCCGCAGCACCCGCCCGAGGAATTTGTTCGGCTTCACCTTTCAGTAAATTGCCCAATTGGAAGGGGCCAAAAGACAAACGCAGCAGACGGCTGACTTCCCAGCAAAAATTCACACAAACGGCGGATTTCCCGGTTTTTTCCTTCCCCGCAAGCTGATGGTCAGCCAGGCATTCTCCCCTTGTTGGCGGTCCAAGGTTACCTCTTCCAGTCTGATACTGAATGCCATCAATGGTCAGTCCCTCTTGCAAACGTTGCAACGACCCTTGGTCAACCTGTCCGTGAACGCGACCCGGTAGCGCCGCAGCCAGTGATTGGCTGGCAGCGTTAACTGGCGAACCAGTTCGCCATCATTGGTTAACAGCAATAAACCTTCCGAATTAAAATCCAACCGCCCAACCGCGTTTAACCGTTGCAATTGACGGGGTAAATATTCATAGATGGTCGCCCTTCCTTCCGGGTCATGCCGGGTGGTCAGGCAACCGCGGGGTTTATAGTACCGCCATAATTTCGTGGGTTCGATATCGGGAATAACCTGACCGTCAACCACAATGATCTGGTCAAGGGTAACGTTTAGGGCTGGGCTAATGATAACTTTGCCGTCCACTTGGACGCGTTTTTGCTCAATATAACGTTCTGCTTCCCGTCTTGAACATAAGCCGGAACGGGCAATAACTTTAGCCAGCCTCTGGCCTTTTGCGTCAGGCAGGTGTTCGCCCAAATCTGCCGGTTCTTTGATCGGGTCTGTCATGTCAACTATTTCTTAGGCTGCAATGGCACTAGCGATCATGGCTTTGAAAATCCGCCGGTCACCCTCACTGATTTCATATTCGGGATGCCACTGCACCCCCAGGCAAAAGCGGTAACGCGGGTCTTCAATGCCTTCAATCACCCCGTCGGGTGCGACGGCGTTGACCACGACCGGTTTGGCAACACTTTTGACCGCTTGATGATGGGCGCTGTTGACGGCTAATTTATCGGTTTGGCAAATCCGGTGCAACAAGGTGTTGGCCTTAATCAAGACATCATGGCCCGGCTCATTGCGAGGATTGGGTTGCTCATGTTTCAAAGTGGTTTTGATTTCATCGGGGATATGCTGGATCAGCGAACCGCCAAGTACCACATTTAATAATTGCTGCCCGCCGCAAATACCGAGTACTGGCAGGTTACGCTCTAACGCTCCTTGATCATCCGGTATTCAAACAGGGTACGCCGGTCTTTTGTGCGCACGGTGTCATGCCGAACGGTTTTTTGCAATCATGTTATGTTTTTTTCTTATCTGCTTTCAGCATAAAAGTAAACCAGGGGAATGACAAGGGTTTGTAATTGTTTAACGAAAATACCGCATGATCACACTTTCCTATTTTTACTTGCCAGGTTGAATAGGAAAACGAATGATAGGAATGTGGTTATCATCTTGATACAGATAAGGTCAAATATGGTTGGATTATTATCTTCCCCCTTTATGGAAATTGCCTTAGAAGAAGCGGCGGCAGCACAGCGCGGAGAAGTGCCGGTGGGGGCGGTATTGGTCGATTATCAAAACCAGCAAATTTTAGCCAAAGCGGGCAATCGGGTTGAGGAATTATGCGATCCTACCGCCCATGCCGAAATGCTGGTGATCCGCCAGGTGAATTGTAAAATATTAACCCATGCTGATTTATATGTGACCTTGGAACCTTGCCCCATGTGTGCGGCCGCCATCAGTTTTGCGCGCATCCGCCGCCTCTATTTTGGGGCGGAGGATCCTAAGGGTGGGGGGGTTGAGCATGGCTGCCGGGTTTTTACTCAACCCACCTGTCACCACCGCCCGAGGTTTCAGGGGCATTGCAGGCGATAAGGTCCACCCAGCTGCTGCCAGTTTTTTCAGGCCAGGCGATAAACACAAATGGTCTAATGCTTGGTCAGTGCTATATATTTTATAGGGGCAAGATCCTTTATAAGGGTTTTCTCCTGGCTTTCGGTTTCCAGATAGCTACGACCATCGAAACAATACTCAGCATCACATTAATCCCCCCAAAAATTGCTTCTTGCTGGTAAGCCGCCTGATATTCCGGTAGTAAAAACCCGGTTTCTTGTGATAATTTCGCCAATCACAATGCTTCTTCAATGGCGGGCAAGACCAAGAATTTACTATTCAAAAGGATAATCAGCATTAAGAATTGTTTGATAGTAAATAACGATGTTTAAAAAACCATAATATTTTGTGGTCATAATCAGGCCGCTTAGCACAACTAACCCCAGGCCGGGAATAGTTAAGAAAAGGGTGCCGGTGCGGATTATTTGCCTGGAAAATACCAGGTTTTCCAGGCTGCTGTGGCTGGTTAACCCGGATATCAAGATATAAAGAAAAATACTTCCTAAAAATAAAATCAGGCCTAGATAATGGAATAATTTCAGGGATTTCATCTTTCTTATTCCCTTTCTTGCTTCAATAGTCGTTGAATATATAGTTTGGATACGAACTATATAAGTATGAGTTATTCCTCCAAATTGTTGCATAGCATCTTGAAATAAGTTTTGCAGCCGTTCGATGTCATTTTTTAAAAAACCTTTGGCTAATTGATTAACCGCGATGGCGTGGGGCGGTAATTCATTCCGTAACCTTGATCCTTCAAATGTTAGATACACCCTAATTGACCGCCGGTCCATTAAATCACGTACCTTAGTCACCAAGGTCTTTTTTCTTCATCGATCAATAATACCGCTCATCGTGGCTTTATCAAAATAAAGGTTTTTGCCAATGGCAATAAGAGGCTGACCATTTTTTTCCCAAAGCTGGGTTAAAATGGCCCATTGGGGCGCTGTTAGATCATAAGCAGCGAGCTTATGGTCAAGGGCACGCTTCATGGTAAAAGCTGCCCGGTTAATTAAAAATCCGATACTGTCATCTAATTTTATCATATAATATAGTTTGCATACATATGATTATTTGTCAAGGCGCAATCTGCTTACACCTAAGACAAGAAGTTATTATCCGCCTGAATTGAATATTAAAGGTAGAATATTAGTAGGTATCTTGTGGTTCTGATCTAGGCCGATCAAAAGCCTTTAAGTTTTCAGAATCCCCCACCATCCATAGCAAATCGTTGGCTTGCAAGATTGTGGTTGGATCGGGGTTCAAAATACGCCTACCTACCCGTTCAATGCCTACAACCAACCCATGGGCTTGTTCCCGCAATTGAGAATCGCGAATATTTTTGCCAACCGCCGGATGATCAACAGGTAAAAATAATGCTTTTAAAGAAAAATTATCCAATAAATCAACAGGTTCTGTTGGTTCTTCATCCTTTTCAACCATTTTACTGAATTGGTCGATTTGTTCGTCCGTTCCCAAGACGATCAACTTATCTAGCGGTAAAATCCGTTCCTCCCCGCGTGGGGCAATGATAGTGCGGGCGCCGCGGTAAATCGCCACAATATTCACCCCAAATTTTTGCCGCAGTTGGTTTTGGGTTAGGGTTTTGCCTAATAAGGGTGAGTGGGAGCTTGCCTCCATTTCTACAAAATGACTGTCCCACGGCGATAATTCTTCATATTTCCGTTGCCGCCCATCTTCTTTACGGATGTTACCAACCAGCCGTTGCTCAAACCATTGATATAATCTTCCCAAATGTCGGTAAGCAAAAGAAAATAAGGCTAAAAAGACAACCGCCAAGACTCCAAACACCACCCAGTGGCGGAAATAAGCAACGGTGAGGATTAAAACTTCTGCAATTGTTAATAACCATAAAAGGGTGATGGAAAAAGTGGAAAACATTATTTCTTGGCGTGTGGTACCCCGTGAAGAAAATAACATGCCCCAAAGGAAAGGTGAGGAGAGTAGCATGGCAATCAACCAAGCAGCGGTTAATCCCAACCATTTTTCTTCAAAAAGTGTCGCGATAGGGGCCAACAGCAATTTATTGCCCAAGGTAAAAATAATTGCCACGATCAGGCCATTAACCAATAACCGCACCGTGGTTTTACGGAACAATGATTGCTGTTTTGATTGAGATAAGGTGCGAAAAACCCACGAGGAATAGCTGGCTAAGAAATATTTTACCCGGTTCGATAACAAGCCATCTATTTTCTGCGCTAAATATCCCGATAAGCGGATGGAATAGGGGGTGGTAAAGTGGTAATCCCTGAAACGGCCACAATAATGGCATATAGGGAGGAGCTGGTGACATTTAAGGTCAATCCTAATCCGATAATGATAAACGAAAATTCACCCACCTGAGACATGCTGAACCCCAAACGCAGCGATGTATTTAAACTTTGTCCAGTCAAAAGGGCGCCGGTTGCGGTAAGCAATAATTTACCTAAGGTAACTAATAAAGTGATCACCAAGACTGCCGACCAATGCTCCCACAACACGTTTGGATTCAACATCATGCCCACCGAAATGAAGAAAACGGCGGCAAACATGTCTTTGATAGGGGTAATAATATGGTCAATCCGCTGCACCAATCTGGTTTCCGATAGGATAGATCCCATAATAAAAGCCCCTAAGGCAGTCGAATAATGGAAATAATCTGCAACCCATACCAAAAGTAAGCAAAGGCCTATGGAAACAACCGTTAAAGTTTCTTGGGTGGCGTATCCGGTAATCCGCCGCATCAAGGTGGGGATCAGGAAATAGCCGATAATAAACCATGCCCCAACGACTAAGATCAATTGTAAGGCTGACCAGGTGATTTCTAGGGAGAAAATACTGTCAGTTTTAACAACGGTTGATAGAAATACCAATAAAAGGATGGCTAATAAATCTTCGACCACCAAAACACCAAAAACTAATTCCGTAAATCGTTTTTTCATCAAGCCAAGGTCACTCATGGCTTTGATAATGATGGTGGTTGATGAGATGGCAACTGCCGCCCCTAAAAATAAAGAATCATAAAATGCCCAGCCCATCAGGCGACCCACGCCGAAGCCTAGGGCGCAAACGGCCAAGACTTCAAATAACCCCGTCAATCCGGCGGAAAACCCCACCCGCGCCAGCTTTTGAAAGCTGAAATGCAATCCTAAAGAAAACATCAAAAAAATGACGCCCAAATCAGAAAGGATTTTAATGTTGGGCAGGTCAATGATTAAGGAATGAGACAGGGTATAGGGCCGATAATGATACCGGCAACCAAATATCCTAAGACCAGTGGTTGGCGGATTTTCTGGAAAAGCAGCGTGGTAATACCTGCCACACCTAACATGACCGCTAAATCCCTGATCAATGGCGCTAAATCATGCATGGTCTTTTCCTGAAAATCAGCTAGTCCCCGCATAGCGGGCGAAAAAAGCATTCTGATTGTTTTCCTATCATCCAATCTTTGGGGATGCAATCTTTTATTGGGTTCTCAAGAAATGTTCTTTATCCCCCTCTGATGTTTCTAGGGATGTGCGCGAAGCTAGGGATAACCTAAAGGCAGTGTGCCAGGTGCGCGGCAGGTGAAGACGACCGCATGCAAAGAAATTTAAAAAATTTCATGATAAAAAAGGCAAACAAGAATTTCTTGTTTGCCCTTTTAACGGATTGAAGCAATTTTGCTTAACCAGCGTAATGCTTACCAAAGCGGTTGGCCAAGAAATCATCCAAATTGGCATCTTCCTGCCTAACAAAACCCTTAGCTGGCAATTTGCCCAAGCGGTGCATGTCAATCATGGCGCAGGCGCCAGCAGCAGTGGTGATTTGAATGGCGCTCATCCATTTGCCGTTGATCTCTTTAGCATAGATTTTACGGCTATAGGTTTCTTGCCAAAATTTTCCGCCCTTTTCGCCCGTGACGTTAACAAACACCAACACCACATCTTGTCCCGTACCGGGAATGGCATTTTCCAAAATGTTTTTCACCACCTCACGCCGTTCTTGCAGGCGTAAATCCTGTAGTAAAAACTGCATCAGGTTTTGGTGGCCGGGATAGCGGACGGTTTTATAGTTTAGGAATTGTACGCGGCCAGCCAGCGTATCACATAAAGTGCCCAGTCCGCCGGAGGTATTGAAAGCCTCATATTCCACGCCGTCTAGGGAGAAATGTTCGAGTCCTTCCAAGGGCGTTAGTTCGACTTTTCTGCCGTTTTCAATGGCTTCACACAGATTGCAATATTCATTGATCAGGCCGTCTGTGCTCCAGGTTAAGGTATATTTCAAACGGTTGACCGGAAATTGCGGTAAGGCCCCGACGCGCATGGACACTTGGTGTAATTTATCAAAATTCTTCGCCAAATGGTGGGCGGCAATACCTATAAATCCAGGGGCTAAGCCGCATTGCGGCACCAGCGCGGTTTTGGCTTTCTCCGCCAATTGTTTAACGGTACGGGTGGAAGTCACATCCTCGGTCAAGTCAAAATAATGGGCGCCAGCTTGCGTTGCTGCACGGGCGACCAGCGGATTGAGGGCATAGGGCAGGGCGCTCAGCACCGCCTGCATACCTTGCATGGCTTGCAATAGTTGTTTTTCATTGGCCACATCTGCCTCAATTTTACGGATGGCCGGATTTTTGATATGGGTCATAAAATCCTTACTACGGTCAGCAACCGCCACTTTATATTCGCCGCTAGCATTTAACATTTCCGCAATTGCGCTGCCAATTTTACCGCCGCCCACCACTAATACTTGATACATGCTTGTCCCTCTGTGCCAAAAATCTTGTTGAATGAATAATGATATGCTACCCTGTCGGCTGGACAGAAGATAGCTGGCGTAATGATAGATTTATCCATAAAACCAGACAAATGACTTTAAATAATCTCGAAATGACGGAATAAACAGAAATGTCCTTAAAACAAAATCCTGATCAGACGGATGAACATCTGATAAGCTTATTAACGGCAAATGCCCGGGTGTCAGCTGCATTATTGGCGAGGAAGGTTGGTTTATCGCGGAGTGCCGTGCAGCAGCGGCTTCGGCGGTTGGAACAGCAGGGGATCATTGAAGGGTATAGCGTGGTGCTAAAAACCATTCCTGTGCATCCGCAAGGTGGCGGGCAATGGTCATGGTGGTGCTGGAATCACGTCAACAGGAACGGGTAATTGAAAGTCTGCGCGGCATGGCCGAGGTGCTGGTGGCCCATACGGTCAGCGGTGAATATGACTTGATGGTTGAAATCGCTGCTACTGATGCCGAGATTTAGATCAGTTGTTAAGCAAAATCGGGCGGTTGCCAGGGTTGGCCGTACGACTTCATTTATTTTGCTTAGCCGGAAGATCACCCGTGGCGAGCGCCAATCAAAAGAATCCACTATCTGATTTCTGAGGGTCAAAATTTTACACATTCCTTAAGAAATGGGTTTTGGGCAGGGAATTCCTCAAATAATATGATGATGATAAGGCCTGAAGCTGAAAAATGCCCACCCAAATACCCATCTTTTGGAGCTTGTTTTAACCTTCTGGTGATAATTTCGCGCAGCATGAAATCTGTAACGGGTGGGGAATAGAAAATAGGAGCAAGTGTTGTTCCACTGATCCACTATTTCTAATCCATCTATAAGACCGATTATATAATAGGAACAAGTATTTGGATCATTATCACATAAAGTTAAGAACATATCTCCCGTATAATATGACCATAATTTGGATGGTTGCGCGGGCTGTTGTCCTAAGGCTGTACCGGCGATAAAGCTAAAAAAATAAAAGCTTGAATATTAATTGCATGGATTAAAAGCCTCGTACGTATACGAATTTTATAAATGCCCCCAAAAAAGCTGGCTGACCGGGAATTGCCTGAGAGAACCGGGATTATTTCTTTGAGTTTTGCTGCAGTTGGTTCAGTTGTTGCTGCAATTGGTCCAACTGTTCCTTTAAGTTTTTTAAGCTTTGATCGGGTTGCCCGCCACTACTGGGCGAGGATCTTTCCTGGTTTTTCTCAGTGCCCATGGTATTTTTAGCCCCAAAGGGGTTAAACATCTGCAAGGATTTTTGGAAAAAATCCATATTGCGGCGCGTCACATCATCAAGCTGCGGCAAAGGGAACATAGGGCCAAAAGTTTGTTGCAATTGCTGGCGGAAATTTTGTTGCTGTTGCACAAAGCTCTCCATCGACTGATCCAGATATTTCTAACTGGCATAAATATTCCAAAGTCACATAGCTGCTGGTGGCGGTATTATAAAGACGGCGATTGGCGTATTTCTTAATCTTGATAGGTTTAGCGGGGGCAGCGGTTTCGGTCATGGATTTTTCCTGGCTGGTTTTTAATATCAGATGGCTGGTTCAGCAAACCAACTTGTATTTTCCGTTAGGAATAAGGGTTCTTTTTTGTTAAGCTATCTCAGATGCTATCGAAAAATAGCTAAAATAAACAATTAATCCTGCCCCATTATATAGGGGAAAATTAGGATCACAATGATTTTTCTGTCAAATGATCCGTTGGGTTAAAAAAATCAAATAACCGATCAGAAAGAAACAACATGGCAACCACCGACCACAAAAAATTCATCCGCCCAAAATACCGAAAAGCCAATCCATCCGCTAAACCAGGGACGGCAGATAAGGGGAAAGGAGCCTACCCGATAGTTCCTTTAATCCCGATTACCCGGGTTCATGGATAGAGGCGGCCAAACAAACCCCTTGATTTGTGGCAGCAGCAATTATCCGGTAATTTGGCAGATCCTTACTGGGTTGACCAATGGGGATATTTCTTGAATAATTTACAGCAGGCGGCTGCCCAACGTGATGCCCAAAACCCAAAAGCTGCTGCACCGCACCCAACGCAACATCCCAAGGCTGCTGATCATGAACAACCGCCTGCAAAGCCCAAAGCCGCTGGCTTATCATCTGAACAACGCCTGGGCGATGTGGATGAATTGCCAAACGCCCCATGACCTTGAAAAACGGGTGGCCGTTTTGGAACGACAAAATGGCTCAGCCGCCCCTCAAGGCACCCCTAAATCTTCCAAGCGCCCTTCTTGACGCCATCAATCACGAAGGACTTGCGCGTTACCAGCGTTTTCTGAAGGGGATAAGCTTATCAAAATCATCCGTATAAGCGGCAAATCAAGCCGCTGCCGGTGGTTTTCAGAATCAACCAGCCGCTTATTTCATGTCAAGCAACGCAACCGCAAGGGATGATAGTGATAGTCCTTCCCTCATCAACCGTTCCTATATTTTGGGTTTAGCAGAACATAATGCTTTTATTCGGAAGTTAGGAGAACAGTGATACACAACATTGCTAGTGGATTTGGGTGATCCCACTGTCTTGGAACAGCCATTGGGTTTGGATGGTTATATGGGACGATTATTACGCATGGTGGAGGCAGCCAAGCTGCAAGCAGGTGATCAACCTGTTTATATCATGGGCTATTGTATGGGCGGGTTGCTGGCTATGGCTGCGGCCGTCTTGAAGCCGAAATTTTTTAAGAGCCTATGCCTATTGGCAACCCCTTGGGATTTTCATGTGGCACCCATGCCGTTCGCGCAAGCCCTTAGCCGCCATTGGCCCAGTTGGCAATCTTTGTTGTCATCCCTATCTGTGGTGCCGGTTGAATGGTTACAATGGTATTTTTCGGCACTTAACCCTTTGCAAATCCTACAAAAATTCAGCAAATTCGGGGAGTTACCCCAGCAATCTGCCGCTGCCCAGCAATTTGTAACGCTTGAGGATTGGTTAAATGATGGGGTAGCCGTTACCCAGCGGGTCATTCAGGAATCTTTAGAAAACTGGTACCGGGATAATTTGCCCATTCAGGCACAATGGCGGGTGTGTGGGCAGATCATTGACCCCCGATATGTAGATTGCCCTATATTGGCGGTACTGCCGAAACAAGACCGGATTGTCCCCCTAGCTAGTGCATCTGCCATATCCAGCAACCTGCCATCTATAAAGATGGTGACTATTGACGCTGGTCATATTGGCATGGTGGCCAGTCCTCGTGCTGCACCGCAAACTATTGCAGTGATTGCGAATTGGCTAAATACCCTTTCTTAGAGCCGAAAAAATTTGCCTAAAAATAGCATGTGATATATTATGTTGTAGCGCAGCATGAAAATTGGCGCCTGCTGAGGCTGCTAGGTGGAAAGCTGTGAGAATGATTGGTTCAATAAAATAGTGAGAAGATGATGCAAGAAGTTGTAATCGCTAGTGCTGTGCGTACCCCCATCGGCTCCTTTCAAGGGGTTTTTAACAATCTGCCCGCCCATCAATTAGGGACGGTGGCCATTAGGGCCGCTTTGGAACGCGCAAAAACCGCTCCCCAAGATATCCAGGAAGTGGTGATGGGGCAAATACTTACGGCAGGCGCCGGACAGAACCCGGCCCGGCAAGCGGCGATGGCTACAGGCATTCCGGTGGGTGCCACTGCCTATGTCCTTAATCAAATGTGCGGTTCCGGTTTGCGTGCGGTAGTAGCTGCTTACCAAAGCATCCGCCTGGGTGATCAAGATATGGTTGTGGCGGGCGGGCAGGAAAGCATGAGCCAATCTCCCCATTGTATATGGTTGCGACCTGGGGTGAAAATGGGGGATGCCCCCATGGTAGATACCATGATTCATGATGGGTTATGGGATGCTTTTCACCATTACCATATGGGGATAACGGCAGAAAATTTAGCCCGGCAATTTAACATCAGCCGTCAACAACAAGATGAATTTGCCCTTTTTTCCCAGCAAAAAACCGAACAAGCCATTAAAAACAATTTGTTCCAAGCCGAAATTGTCCCTGTGCCAGTCAAAAACGGCAAAATTGAAAGTTTGGTGACGGCGGACGAATATCCCAAAGCTGGCGTAACTTTAGAATTGCTTACCAAATTACGCCCGGCTTTTGACCGGGAAAAAGGTACGGTCACGGCTGGCAACGCCTCCGGCTTAAATGACGGGGCAGCGGCTTTGGTTTTAATGTCAAAGACGACAGCTGTGAAGAAAGGGATCAAGCCGTTGGCGCGGATCGTTTCCTGGGCAACGGCGGGGGTGGAACCTGCTTTGATGGGAACGGGCCCCATTCCGGCCAGCCGTTTGGCCTTGCAGCGGGCGGGGTGGAAAATGGAGCAATTGGATTTAATTGAAGCGAATGAGGCTTTTGCCGTGCAATCTTGCGTTGTGAACCAAAGAAAATGAAATGGGACAAGGCGAAGGTGAATGTCAATGGCGGGGCAATTGCCTTGGGTCACCCCATTGGTGCCTCAGGCGCTCGCATTCTGGTAACCTTGCTGCACGAAATGGTGCGCCGCAAAGCCAAACGCGGCCTGCTACCTGTGCATTGGCGGCGGCATGGGCATTGCGATGTGTGTGGAGCGGGAATAAAATGGTTATTACTAAAATCTTGACGCAGCAATACCCAATAGGTTCTGGAACAAAGATCAGGTGAAATATAGTTGCAAAATAAATTTACTACATCTTTTTTCTAATTATCTAAAATAAACTTCTTAAAACAGCATTTGGGAATTATGTGCGTAAGTAGGCCAATGAGGTTTATAATCCTCAACCTGATTGCCCCATTGTTCCCAGCCAGGGCATGCCCACGCGCAAATAATTCTAAATAGGGCGGTTTGCTGCAGCGTTCAATAATATCATAAAGTTCATCTGGTTTTCTGGAATGCTCTCTCTTTCTGGTTTGTATTATATTTACTTGTGTTCTTCCTAATTTAACGTTCAGGCGTTTTTCCTTTTTACTCCAAACAATATAATCTCAGTAACATTTCTAAAATAAACCCTACCCTCTACCGTCTACCCATCTTTCCTAATTTTATGCCAAATAATATTAGTTTTATACTGAAATCCCACGCTTCCATAACTTCAATACCTTCTTTGATCAACGCATTAGGTACCCATAAATATAAATGAGAAGGCTCAAGCAGGCATTCATTAACAGGGATATTTTTTATCTCTTTTAGGGATAAAGTTGGATATCGGTTAAGTCTTTTATGTTCGGGTGCCATTTTGCCAGTCCTGTTTTTAAACTGCCAAGGAGGATCGGCTAATATAGTATGAAATTTTTGAGTTACTTTATTGCTAAAATCTATAATAACATTTTCATTTAATAGCATTATTTAATCCTCTAAATATAAGTTTTTGTAATTCCAAAAAACTAAAGTGGGCAGCCAGCACCACCTCCGCCCTCAATTCTGGGCAGTAGTTTACTCATATGTGTTGTGGATGCCCCGTAAGAAGCCTCTTTGAGTGATACAAAAATCTCTTGGAGATTATCACATCTTATTATAACTCCAACGCTTATAGCACGTAAATCAAAAAGAAGTCAAATTATTTAAATCTCTATCAAAAAGGATCTTTATTATTCCATTCAATTTCAAGTGCTACTCTATTCTTATAACAATCCACTTTGTGAAGGTGAATCGATTTTATCATTACAATAACTTTGTTTTAAAGATTTTTCTTTCCAACCTTTCGCATATAAGGAAGTATCTATAGCTTCTGCTACTTTAGATTTACTTCCTCCTCCTACAGTAATCCAACTTTTTCTAAATCTAAAGTTTGTAAGGGTTTCGATTATGTCATTCCATTCTTGGGGAAAATCATTTTTGAGAATGGCAGCTGCATGTTTCATTCATAAATCTCATAATGGTCCTTTAAAAAATCTCCAAAATATTCATTCTCATTTCCAAGACAGCCTCAATTTTGTAAATTGAATTCCTACTGATTTTATGTGGTTTTATGTTCAAGATAGATTTAAAGTGTGTAAATAAAAATTTGGGGATAATTTATGGCAAGGCTAGTAAATTACTATCTATGATACGTCACACGGGTAATTTAATTTTTATCATATTAAGATCGATTCACTTTATGTATATTAATAAATCTATGCACAGAACAGAGAAATTTATAAAATTTACTACAAAAATAAAAATCCGGCGGGGAGGGTAAGATGACAAAACGGGTAGCAGTGGTTACGGGTGGTACGCGCGGTATTGGTGCCGCCATTTGCGAAGCATTAAAAAAGCGGGATATCGGTGGCGGCGGGCTATGCCAATAATCAAACGGCTGCTCAACAATTTTCCGCTAAAACGGGCATATCGGCATATCCCTTTAACGTAGCCAATTACGGGAATGTGAAAAAGCAGTGGCCAAAATTAGCAAAGATTTAGGCCGATTGATATTTTGGTAAATAACGCTGGTATTACCCGTGATGCCCCGTTGCATCGCCTGACCCCCCAGCAATGGCAGGAGGTAATCGATACCAATTTAACATCTTGTTTCAATATGTGCCGGGTGCTGATTGATAGCATGCGCGAACGCAATTTTGGCCGCATTGTCAATATCGGGTCGATTAACGGCCAGGCTGGGCAGTATGGCCAAGTGAACTATGCCGCGGCCAAATCGGGTATTCATGGCTTTACCAAAGCGCTGGCTCAGGAAGGGGCGACTAAGGGAATTACCGTTAATGCCATTGCCCCCGGTTATATTGATACCGAGATGAGGCAGCTTTCGTGCCTCCCAATATTTTAGAAAAATTGTCGCGAAAATTCCGGTGGGACGATTGGGACAAGCGGCCGAAATCGCCCGTGGTGTGGTCTTTTGGTATCCGATGAGGCCGGGTTTATCACGGCTCGACCCTCCCTCAATGGCGGCCAGCATATGTATTGAAGGATGAAGAAGTAGTTTGATGTTTATTTAAAGCTTATATTTGACTATTTAATGATATTCTTATACATTTATAGCAATATCGTACATGTATAACGAGAGAATTCATCATGTTGGCAATTCGATTACCAGTGGAGATTGAGGAACGGTTGGAAAAGCTGGCCAAAACACTGGGCGCACGAAAGCTTTACGTGCGCCAAGCGATTTCGAACATTTAGAAGAATTAGAGATATTTATCTGGCCGAACGGGTGCTTGAAGACATTCGCAAGGGCAAGCAAAACTGCCTCCCTAGCCAAGGTGATGAAGCGTCATGGCATGGAAGATTGAATTCTCAAGCGCTGCTGAAAAAAGCCTTGGATGATTTGCCGAAAGAACAGTCAGAAGAATATTGTAAGTTTTACACGAACGTCTTGACCTAATCTTAACCTCATAGTCTTGGCGACAGTTTGAAGGGCAATCAGTTTACGGGTTGTGGCGATACCGGGTGGGGGATTACCGTCTAATCTGCCAGATTCAGGATGAAGAAATTATGATACTGGTTCTAAGAATCGGCCATCGCCGGGAAGTTTATCGGTAAGAGGGAAATGAAATGGTTTCTAATATTAATAATCAAGAATTGATCGAAGAATACCAGTGGCTCCGATGCTTCAGGAATAAGCTGTGATACAGGAAATAATTTATGATTAATTTCTTACTTTGGCTCATTGTAACTCACAAGTCCAATTTCTTAAAATTCAGGTGAAGATTTATCACCTCCTGATTTGTGTTATCAAAATGTTCTTTAAGATCACTCTTTTGATAGGCTACGCGTAATTGTTAATTCGAGATTGTTTTCGAATTACCTAATGATTTAATTCTATGAATATTTGTGGTCTGCACTAGCCTGTTTCTATATTCAATAAATTTTATGCATGACTTGCATGCAGATTTTCTCAGACTCAATTCGCCATACTTTACCTCTTTCCAGATACTAAGGGAAGTTGAAGTCAGCCGACGTTCCCTACCTGTCACGCAGCCTTGATAAGAGAGTGCAGTACTTGCCATCAAGATTGAGGGTGTCACCCATTAAGAAATAACATAGGGGAGCCAGCTCTCTGGGTGCAAAAATTCAGCTGTATATCTTCCCTAAAGCTTCCATGAGTTTTAGAATCTGAAGGATCATTCCGATTAAACTAATGCTGTTAGGCATTTGCAACCCTCAAATAAGAAATTGGTTTTAAATAATTACGCATAACAACGTTATACATTCTAAAGTTCTGGCAGAAATAAGATTGATGGAAAGGGCTTCTGTTGGTTCCATCCTCTATTTAACCTCAATCTTTTTCCTCCTCCATCAATGCTAATTTGCGGGTGAGGGATGATATCCACCCTCACGGCCAAACTTAAGTTGAAAAACCATTCGGCCCAGGGTGCGGAAGGAGCAGGCTGGCGCACGCATAAATATTATTCCCATCCGGCAAACGGGTCGCTGAAAGTTCCACTGTTGCGCGGGCGGGCGGCTTGGAACCATTCCCGCCAAGCCTTGAGTGTGGGCGTAATGC
Source organism: Rhodospirillaceae bacterium (assembly GCA_016722635.1). Lineage (NCBI taxonomy): Bacteria > Pseudomonadati > Pseudomonadota > Alphaproteobacteria > Rhodospirillales > Rhodospirillaceae > Rhodospirillaceae bacterium. The sequence continues at coordinate 18,298 of JADKIX010000001.1, forward strand.
AACCTTGCTGAGAATTTTCTGCATCATTCTTCATTAACACTCCAACCATGGCATCTGCCTCAGATGGTAAGAACATAACCCACCTGGGAAAATATATTTTGATCCAAGCATCGGTTGC
>JADKIX010000002.1 GCA_016722635.1 Rhodospirillaceae bacterium
TTTTGGGCGTTTATTTATAATATGGTTGGGATTGTTTTGGCAGCCTCAGGACTTTTAAGCCCGATGATTGCTGGGATAGTGGCTTTCAGCAGCGTGAGCGTGATTACCAATGCCCTGTTTCTTTACCGGTGGAAACCAGCTTCATCCTTGATTCAAAACTTATCTACCCTATTGCCTCAAATTCCCTAGAAGAAAGGGCTCATCATGCATAAAATTCATGGAAGGCCGCCAAATTAAGCGGCTTAACCAGCAAAAGGATCAGGAATTACGAAGGGCTGGAACTACTCGGCACCATTGCCCGTTCCCCAAAGATTACCGGTTGTACAGCGCAGATGATATCCACAATCCAACGTTCATCCACCGCGCTAGAAATCTGAATTTACTTTAACCACTATTAAAAATTGTTGGCTTTATGGCAAGATCCAAACTGCTCAAGCCGGGAAGTTCACGATATTGCCCAAACCCATATCAGCGAAATCAATCAGCAAATCTCCCACCTGCAATCGAGTGCCCAGGCTTTACAGAAACTCGTGAATTGCTGTAAGGGGGATCACAAACCCTCCTGCCCGATCCCTGAGGATTTAGCCAAACACTTAGCTTGGCTGCGCCGTGGTTTATAAGAATCATCACATTCCCTGCCAAAACCAAGATCACTCCGATAATAACCAGCAATGACCAATGATATTGTTCATATTGTTGAAATTACCAACGCCACTAACGGATATAGTAGGAATAAGCGCTTTATCGGCCCCTATTTTGAATGAGGGAAAAATACGTGGCAAAACCAATAATGGTTGTAAAAAATAGACAGGTACATCATGGAGGAAAGATAGCGAGCCGACCAATCCATTGTGATTGGCGTTCCTTTACGCACGACAAATAAGGCTGAAAATAAGTGCCATACATCATTCCCCTTAAAGTTGAGGATATAATGGGGACCCCCAACTATGATGACGCACCGCCACCATGGTGCCTAAAGAAGCACAGATGGTGCCAAGCAGAGACAAAGCAAAACCAATCCAAATTTCAGCAGTGGCATTTACCTTCATGATTTCCCGGACAAAACACAAGCGTTAGCCCCGTCAACCCGATCAAAGATGCTATGACCCGGTTTCGCTTGAATAGGCTGGTGAAGAAAAATGGCCATATTGACAATATTTGACCCCTACGATAACTGACAGAGCAAGGGAAACCAAACCAACTACTGGGCAATTTTGGGTAGCCGCATAAAGAATTGATAGTTTAAGAAAATTGAAAAAGCCCCTGCAAAACCAAAAACATGGTCGCGTTTTGAGAATTTCAACCGCCTTTGGTAACCCAGAATATTCCCAAAATAACGCTGGCGATCAGGAACCGGTATACAACCGATACTTCCGGTGCCACGATACCTAATTGCATTTTAACGCCAACTAGGAAGTACCCCAGATCAAAACAATGATTGTGTATAAAACGAAATATATAATGTCATTAATCAGACCTTCTTGACCGTGGATTCGAAACTGGAAAGATGTATGCACGCCATAATTAAAGTGATTTTCACATTTACAAACGATTTTATGATGGTGGTACAAATAGGCCCTTCTTTACTGGCCGCAGATTTCCCGCCAAATTGGGGGGGAAGAAGTTAAGGCAATTGAAACGGCGGGCGCTGATTTTATCCATTGGGATGTCATGGACGGGCATTTTGTCCCTAGTATCACCATGGGCCCCAGTATTATCCGGGCGCTTCGCCCCCACAGTCAATTATTTTTTGATGTGCATTTAATGATCACGCCGGTTGACCCTTACTTAGAGGAATTTGCAGCAGCTGGTGCAGATGGTTTGATCATCCATCCCGAATCAGGCCCTCATTGCCATCGTTCCTTGCAGAAATTCGCCGTTTGGGGAAAAAGCGGGCATCGCCTTAAACCCACCAACCCCCTTAAACACCCTGAACGGGATTATCCCAGATATTGACGTGGTATTGGTGATGAGCGTCAAACCCCGGCCTCCGGCGGCCAAGAATTTATCCCGAACAACTTGAAAAATCCGGCAATTACGGCAATTTTAAATCATCGCTCGCCCAAGCGTTTGATTGATATCCAAGTGGATGGCGGCGTTAACAACAAACAGCTGCCGCCGTGATCCAAGCAGGTGCCAACCGCCTGGTTGCTGGCACATCCATATTCCGCGGACCATCCAGCCAGTACAAACAAAATATTCAACAATTACGCAATCCTTAAGGTTTTTGTGATATGAGTAAACAATGGCTACAGCATGTATGGGAACTGACCCCCCGTTTCCTAACCAGCCGCCGCCTGCCACTTTGGTTGGTATGGCGGCGTAGCTTAAACTCCCTTAAAAATCTGTACCGCTACACCCCTTTTTACCGCTGGACATTGCCAACTCAAGCCAGTCTTACAGTCAGCGCTTCTTTCCGTGATTTGTGGCCTGGAGATCCCCAGAAAGGCTCAGAAATACTCGCGGGGGCTTTCTCATGCGGTTTGCTTCAAATTCCTTACCAGAGTCTTTGGAACAATCCTGCTGTTCCTGATTATTTCTGGCGTGATTTCCATGGTTTCCGTTGGTTACGCGATATCAAAGCGGTTGGCGGTCAACCCGCCTATAGTTTTAGCAAGCAAGTGATCAGCGACTGGCTGAACCATTACCAGCATATCAAGGGAATTGCTTGGGAGCCCTCTGTGGCGGCAGAGCGGTTGAATGAATGGATCAATTGCCTGAGTTGGTTTTCTAGGGAGAATGATCCTGAGTTTTTAGCGGTTTTTATGGTACAGATAAAAGGCATTGGATCCATTTAAAAAGATGTTTGCCTGGAAATTTATTCGGCTATCAGTTATTGCGCTCCATCAAAACTTTGCTGCGCGGCTGGCTGTTGCTGAATGAGCAGCTGGACACCCCCCGTGACTTTTTCCGCTTATTTGAGGAAGAGTTAAGCAAGCAAATTTTGCATGCTGACGGATATATCGAACGCTGCCCCTCGCATCAATTATATGTCCTCGAAGATTTGATCGATCTATGCGCTGCCTTTTGCCGATAACAACCAGGATGTTCCCTTATCTTGGCAAGAATCTCTCACAAAATTGGCAGAAGCCACTTTTTATTTACAACAACCGGATGGCGGGCTGCCATCCTTTAACGGCAGCACCCATGAAAACCCCCGGTTGGTTAGGCAGATTTTAGCAGCGACCGGCCTTAATCCCTAAGAACTACCGGCGATCCAACAAGCGCCCGGGTGGCTATTGCAGGCTGGAAGCCAATCAAACCGTATTGATCTTGGATACCGGTGTTTTACCGCCACCTCCCTATGACCATGATATGCATGCGGGCGCTTTAAGTTTTGAGTTGGCGGTAGGTTTGGAGCCAATGATTGTCAATTGCGGCCATCACCCCGCCACCGCCTGGCAGGATGTGCAACGTTCAACCGCCGCCCATTCCACCCTGGTCATTGCAGATACCAATTCCTGCTTTTTGGGCAAAAAAGGCGGTGTGATTAAAGGACCACATTCCGTCCAGTGCCAGCGCCAGGAAGAAAACGGCAATATCTGGCTTGAGGCCGTGCATGACGGCTATAAAAAAATGTTTGGGGCCATTCATACCCGCCGCCTGTATTTGGCCAATCATGGCTTTGATCTGCGGGGTGAAGACACGGTTAAAAGCCCGGGCGGGCATAAATTTGTGGTGCGGTTCCACTTGCACCCCACTATTACTGTTCATATAGAATCCGCCCAGCAACAGGCGGTATTGCAATTGCCAAGCGGGCAGATTTGGCATCTGCGCACAACCACGGGTGACGTGATTGCCGAGGAAAGCGTTTATTTAGGCAAAAACGGCACTTTGGAAAAAAGCCAGCAATTGGTCATCACCAATTTACCCACCAATCCTGAAATCACCATCAAATGGGCGTTAACAAAGAGTGTAAAGTAAACTTCTGCTAATGTGGATTTTCATCCCAATAACTGCCTGATAGTTCTTTATTTTCTTGCCATTCAATTTTAAAATCCCTTTTAAAAACATAAATAGGACAATAAAGCCTTATTTATCCGCCAAACCGAAACGTAACTGCCCCACTCACCCTTTATATGGGGCAGCTTTAGGTTGCTGGTCAAGCAAAGGCACTCATACAAGCAAAAACACCAAAAAAGGCTAAGGGGGCTATTAGCAGCGCAGGTCTTAAAATATACGCCGCTTTCTCCCTTTAGCCCATTTCTGGAGCCGATGATTGTTGTTGGGGAGCTTCCGTTGCCTGAGCTTGTTGTTGCTCTTGCCGTTGATACATATCTTGTAAAGCTTGTGATTGGCCTGATTGTTCTTGCTTCTCCGCTTTACCCTCCTCCGCTTTTACGGATTGTGGTTGCTGGGCTGGCGATAGCTGCTGGGTATTTTCTTTGGGGGAAGCGGCATCCGTTTTTTGTTGAGTTACCTGCTGATCCGGCTGACTAAATTGGTCTTTTACAGCTGCCTGATCCTTATTCCCAACGCGGGCAGATTGCTGATCCTGTTGATTTTCAGGCCCTGTTTTTGTTCCGCTGCTGACTGGGTTGATGCCGTTCGTTCCGACTGGTTTGGTTGCTGGCGGTCATAGATTTTTGCAAGGCTTCTGACCGGCCCGCTGATTGCGGGGATTGACTTTGGCTTACAGCAGCTTGATTTGTTTTTGCCTCGCTGGATGGTTGCTGCGGAGTTACTTGTTGATCGGGTTTAGTGGGTTCACCTGTTGGGGAATTTTTTGCTTCTGATGTTTGATGGGTTGCTTGGTTGGCTGAAGGGGTTGTTGCTTTTCTCCAGCAATCTGCCCTTTGCCTGATCTCTTGTTGCTTTAATTGATTAACAGTTTCAGGCTTGCTGACCTGGAGGCTGGGTAGCTTTACCCTGCCCTTCCGCAGTATTTTGTTGAGAGGAAGCAGATGTTTTCGCCTCACCCCCACCTGATGCTGCAACCATTTTATCTTGCTGGCTTTTCTGGGCCGCTGATTGATCGGTGATAGGTTTATGTTGGGCCAGTTGTTTTGGTTGTTCAGCAGATTCGGGCTTGCTTTGTCGCGGGTTTCTGGGTTTCTTTTTTTTATTTCCGCTTGTTGGGGAACATTTTTCCTTGGGCAGGCCTTTGTTGCTGGGAATCGGGTGGTTTTTCCTGCCCCTTATTGACTGATGCTTCCGGGGTTTTATGAGCTGAAACTCCCTTATCCTGGCCTTTTTGTTGATCATTCTCCCCAGCAATTTTGTCTGCCGCAACTTTGGCTTCAGGAGACTGTTTTTGCTGGTCTAAATGTTCCCGGGCAATATCCGGCCGCAATGCCAAAATACCATCTTTTTGGGAAGAGTTGGGGGCTCTTTAAATATTTCTTTATTTTCAAGATATGTTGCATACTCTTTGTTAAATAACTTAATAAACCTAGATTCACCTCCATCGGGCCTATAAGCTGTACCCCCATGAAGATTGCCCGTTTTATCTCTTCCTGGATTAATTACGACTAAAGTATTTGTTGTAGAATTATAAAAGAAGTCCCGATTATCTGCTCCGGCAAAGCTTTGGTATTAGGATGAAATAAAGTATCCCTGATATGTTGTTGCATTTCTGGGATCATTGATCGAAATTGGGTTTCCAAGCTAGGTTTCTAAATTCACCGACATGCTTCATCGCGCTGGGCAAGGTAAACTATATCTTAATTATAGGATTGTTACTCATCCAAAAAAAACTTCTAGATTGTTTATCTTGAGATAGTTTTTTAATGATATCGTGTAACGAATTTTCTATATCTATTATTTGGTCTTTCTCTAAGTTATGTATTTCTGCCTGTTTGATCATCTTGAACAACAGAAATAAAGTAGAGAAGATAGGTATTAATTCTTTTAGACAATTCATTTTAATGATTACATTGCCTTTATTGCATCTACCAATTCCATTTCTTACTCCTAGCTGAAACTAATCTATAACTTTCTAAAGGAAATAGGCTGTATCAATCCGATCTTCTATCGTTTTCACTCTTATTTAAATCCCTTGCCTTACCCTCATCACAATTCTTGGCTGTATCGATTGCGGCAAATTCTGCTGCTCTCTCTTCTGTTAGCCTATATTCCTTAGCTTTTCCCAACTGTATCTTCTGTTCCAAAATTCACGGGCAATATCCCGCAATGCCAAAATCTTTTTGGAAAAGAGTAGCCTCTCGACCTAGCTTTCTCTCTTCTTTGGGTAAGAAATTGAGATATGCTCTTACTTTCAGGCCTGAAGGCGGTACCTCCCAACATATGTTACCATTTTTATCTTGGTTCGAGTTAATAATCACCATCGTGTTAGTAGAACGATTGTAAAAACATCTCGATTATCTGCGCCTGCAAAAGACTTTGTTCCTGGGTGGAATAAAGTTTGAACTATGTGGCCTTTCATATCCTGAGAATTATTGATAAGAATTGGCTTACCCAAAGTGGATCTTTAAATTGATCTATATGCTTCATGTTATGCTGCACAAGAGGAGGTAAAACATCGTGCAATCTATAGACATTATTTGTCATAAATCAATTCTCAAAACTATCCCTTATTAAGGACATTGGTCACTTATAAACTCTAAACTCAATATTATCTTCATCACTTCTTCTTTACTCCATTATGAATTTCGCGATCAATATTTTTGTATTCTTGTAACAGCTAGAAAATCGCAAAAATATGAGCAAACCTCCTTCCAATTCATCTTAATGGTTACAGTGTTTTTATCGGCTGTTACTATTCCATGTCTCCTCCTTTTAATATAAAATCCACCCGACAGCCTCGGTCATTAACCGGACTTATCCTCAATGAGTATAAAAATCCAACCTAAATATTTAGAACAGCAGGCTATTTACAGGTGGCAGCCATGATATATTTGGTTATCTCATAGCCATCGGCATTTAAAAACTTATCGCTTTCCGTTAATTGCAGAACCTGAACCGGTTTGTTTTTACAAATACTATAAGATAAATAGGTTTTGGCGACCGCTTCGGCATTTGATTTTGCCAAGTCTGTTGCTTGATAACCTTTGCTAAAATTCGGCCAAACTTTAACAATCTGGAACTCATCCTGCTTTTTATAAAGGATATTATAGCTTTCCCCTTTAAAACGGAACCTTTCCGCCTTTTGATTGTCGGCATCGGTAAAGGTATCAACCACATTTGCCGTGGATGAAACCAAGCCAAGGGTTGACCCAACCGTATTCAAGGCTTCACAGCCAGATAGGCTTAATAAAAGCACCGAAAGACATATTTTTTTCATTAGAAATTCCTCCCCTAAATATTTTAATTCATTCAAAAAACAGGTTGCTTCCTCAGTGTCCGTTGAAAAACTTGCCTAAGTAGTACCTGGTGAACTTGTTTATTCACTTCATTGATATAATCGCAGTAAAAAAACTTTGTCAAATAAGTTTATATTTGTTTAGCATGATTTTGTTAAGGCGTTTTATTATCTAAGGTCAAAATTTGGGATGCGGGCAATGGACACAAACAACCCGTTCTAGTATTCACCGCCATATCCCTTATAAAAAAATTTAGCCAATTGGGGTAACCCTTATTCGTTCAGGGAGGAATGTTATGCGGTTCCGGGATGATCCAATTCTTTATATTCGCGAAAAATTGCGTGAATACCGTCAAAAATCTGTCCGAATGGCTATTGCAGAAAAATGGCAAAATGATATCGATCCACGGATTCACTGGGTCAAGGACACGGATAAGGAAAATGAGGCTTATCAACAAACCCTCAAGAATGGGCCGCCCAAAACTATATTTATCCAATATTGGCCATTTGCAGCCGAACGTATGCATAATTGGCGCAATTGGGTAATGTTGCCGATAATATTGTTTTTATTGTTAATAGAGGTTTCGAGTATCCATTGGGGGGTTAGGCTAGATGCTGATCCAGAACCATTTTTAATGGGGTTCTGGTGGTCGGTGGGTTTGTTATTTATTTTATCCACCATTTTTATGGGCAGCTTTGGCTGGCGAAGGTTTTTGCCAAGCCGCCTGGTGTTACCAGAGGAAGTTGATGCCGTTGAAAAATTAATTGAAAGAACTGTTTTAAGAGCCTGCCCTGAGGAAACGCCGCCTGACCTAAAAGACCGCTTCCGGGTTCTGGCTGTTGACCGTGATGGCGATGCGACTGCCGGCCAAATATTGGCCGCTGATCTTGAATTTTCAAGTGTTGATGAACAAATCAGCGAACTCCGAAACCTGACCATATCGGCTGGATTATCCATGTGGTTTGTGGTGGGTGTTATGTCGCAAACCGTCAGTATTATCATGGCTTTGCTGCTGTTCGGGTGGATTTTTGCTATATTTGCTTTAACCAAAATCCGCCTGATTATAGCCACCATCATCTTACTGGCAAGTTATGTGCCTGCCATGTTTGGTCTTGTTTCTCTTACCTATCAACCTTGGTTGGTAACGGGCCTGGTCATTGTCTTAATACTGATTCAAGAAACAAGGCTGCCCTCCCCCTTGCGTCAACGGGCGCAAATGTTGGAAGACGCCGTTAAAGACGCTGGAACAGAGCAATTAATCGAAGCGGCTGGCCGGGATTATTTTAAAAGTTTAGAAGCCGCCAGGACACAGCAAATTGAAGAAGCCATCCGGGATAAAACCCCTTTAATTAAACTTGGCCAAACAACTGGGTTGTTGTCGCAACGGCGTGACCCCCTGGCGCCAAGTGAAGCCGGATTACCTTTTGCCTTATCTTTACACGACCTATCAACACATCTGGGCGTATTGGGGGCAACTGGCACGGGTAAAACCAGCGGCGTTATTCGCCCCTTGGTCAGGCAGTGGCTGGAACATGAGCAGGTGGGATTGCTGGTATTGGACGGGAAGGGCAGCTTACCGCTAGAGCTGTCGCACCGGCAAGGGTACCAACTAATTAGCCCGGAACATTTACCTTTTAATCCTATCGAACAACTGAACCCAGATGCTGTCGCTGAAACCATCCACGCTTTATATGAAAAAGATAGCGGGGAACGATACTGGATTGATGCTGGTGTTCAAATGATCCGCCATGCGGCGATCATCCTTGAAGCTTCCCGGAAAGATTATACTTTACCCAATATCCAACAATTAATAGTTGATCCAGATTTCCAGGGCTGAAGCCTTAAAACAAGCAATTACGGATCATTCCCCCCAACGGCAATTGTCATCAGCCAGCTATTTTATTATTGAATTGGCTGCCATGGCTGAAAAGACCCGGGAAAGCATTATTAATATGGTTCGGGTGTGGTTATCTAACCTAACGGGCCATGAAAAATTAGGGGGGTGGATTAGGAACCCCAAGGGTGCCAGGGTAGAAGAATGCCTAACCGGCGCCAAAATCGGATTATTATTGCCTGAAGCCCTTTACGGCCGGGGCGGCCAGTTGATCAGCATGTTTGCCTTACGCCGTCTTTATGATGCAATCAAAAACGCGGCGATCAATGGCAGAAACAAGTGGGGCAAAAAACGTGTCCTGCTGGTTGCTGATGAAGTGCAAAAATTTGGTTAGTGAGAATGATTTATCGATGCTGCCAATTGCCCGGGCATTGCCGATGCCGCCGCGGACATCGGGCGCTATATGCATAGTGGCACCGACAAACATACGCGAGCCACACGCTATGGTCGCGCCCTAAAAGCAAATGCGCCAAGGTTATCCTGGGCAGTTGGGTTATGGCGGGCGATTAATACCGTCAATCAAGACCGAAGCAGGTTAAAAATTTGGTCATGCAGGATGAAGGGTTAGATAACTTCTACTACTCTGCCCCCGAATTGAGTTTTAAGGCCCATCGTTTAATCGCCCCCTGATGAGATTAATACCTTACTGGCCGAGCCAAATATGGCCGTTGCTGTGATCCAACGGGGACGGGTTGTGCGCCGTGATCTCATTAAACTGCAGCCGGAGTATTAGCCATGCAATTAAGGCCACAATACAACAACTTGCTTGCCTCCAAACCTGTTTCTACCAAAGCCAAAAAATGGCATAAAAGATGCGTTTTTCTGGGGCGGGATTGCCTCGTTTTGATAGTGGTTGCTGTTTATGCAGGATATATTATCCCCCAGCAACGGATTGACCAGGTTGAAAGAGCTATATTAAGATTAAAAACCATAGCAGAGCAATATCATCAACAAACCCTTTCCATCCTGAATAAGGCAGGGGTTTATATCGAAGCGTTTAAGGATGCCAAGATTGAAGAAATCCCTTCTTTAGCCCAGACATACCAGATGCAACGCTTAAGATCTAGGCGCGATACTCCCCAAAACAGTGGTAGGCCGACTGATTTATTCCCCGGCACTTCTGGAAAAGATCAACCTCTTAAGGTCGCTGACATCGCTGCTTTGTTAGCTAAGGAAAGTGATGCTATCATCGCAAACTTTCCAAATTTTGCGCGGAAACGCGAGCAGCTTCTGATTGTCCTGAGACAATGGGAAGAAGCGCAAATAATGATTAATCGGCCTGAAAACCAAGTTATGATTAAAGATGCCAAGCAAGCCCAATTGCAAGAAACGTTACAAATTGATAACAGAACATTCGCGCGAATAGCCATGGGTTTTCCCGAACAACCCATAAGATTAGAATCTGCTGAGCTTGAGCTTGCCCTTCTGGTCCAGCGCCCAATTCTAAAACCCTCGATTATAGCCAAACAAGCTTTATTAGATGCAGTCAAAGAAGTTGAGAGAAGCCAAGCGATGGTAGAGGAAGCGCAAACTTTCTTGATCAACTTAAAATCAATGGAAATTTATTTTTCCAAAAAAGGAAGAACCTCTATCGCCATCGCCTGCCAGCCAACCCTTATCCACCACCCCTCGTGTGAACCCAACAACATCCCCTAGCCAAACAACACCCGCTATCGTGGTAACGCCTGAGCAGCAACGACGGGAGGCAGAGACCTTGCGGCTGGAAGCTGAACGGCGCGCTGCTGAAGAAAAACGATTACAAGAACAAAGGCAGCGTGAGGAAGAACAAAGGCGGGCGAATGAAGCCTTATGTCGAAGTGGTCTGAGTAGTAACTGCCCTGGTAAGTGACAATTAGGTCGTTAAAAAGATCAATGTTTTCTCTTAACTATTAATGGCATTAATGCCATCAAAACCAGCCCCACAAAAATAAAGACCAGAACAGTGGCCATGCCCGCGCGTTGGCTGTTAAAGGCCAATGTGGCAAAGCTTAACACAGCTGGCCCCAAAAATGCGGTTGCTTTACCCGCCAAGGAATAAAGGCCAAAAACTCACTGATCATTTCCGGCGGGGATAACCGCACCAACATGGTTCGGCTGGCGGATTGGATTGGCCCAAAGAACAACCCAATCATCATCCCCAGTATATAAAACCACATTTTATCGGTGATGATAACCAAGCAAAACCCCACGATTAAAACCGCCAACAGCGAAACAATAATGGTGCGGCGTGAGCCGAAGATATCATCGATCCAAGCAAAGCCGAAAGCACCAATACCCGCCGTGATATTTAGTAAAATACCAAAAATAAGGACTTCTGCCATATCCATGCCAAACTGACCAGCCGCATAAATGCCCCCGAAAGCAAACAAAGTATTCAAGCCATCAATATAAATCATTTTAGCCAGTAGGAACCAGGCTATTTCCTTATATTGCGGCAGTTTTCTAATCAATAACCAAACATTTTTGAATCCTATCTTTGCAACCTGCCATAGCGATTCGGTCGATCTTTTGCGTTCTTCTTTGACAAAAAGAAATATAGGCCCTGAAAATAATAAAACCCATAAGGCACATACCAGATTGGTGGCCCGCACATGTTCAAAACTAACTTTATCCAATCCCCCCAAGGGGTTTCCGGTTGGATAAATAAAAGCAGGCAGATCACCAAACTGCATAAGCCGCCCGCATAGCCAAGCGCCCAGCCCCAACCGGATAATCGGCCAATATGGGAGGGTGCAACTAGGGAAGGTAATAGGGAATTATAAAAAACCGTGGCAATTTCAAAACCGATGGTGGCAATGCCCGCCAACAGCAGCGCGATCATCACATATTGCTGCCCGGGTAAGGCAACCCATAAACCCGCGGTGGCAACAATGTTAACCACTGTAAAAAAGAACAGCAGGGATTTGCGGCGTTGCTGATAATCCGCAATTGCCCCCAAAAACGGGCTAAGAATGGCTATAATGATGCCCACCACACTGGTCATCTGGCCCCATAAAGCCATCCCCTGTTCTTTATCGGGGGCGATCACACCTGCAAAATACGTGCTAAAAATAAAGGTGGAAATAATTGCCGGGAAGGCAGAATTTGCCCAATCATAAAAACACCAACTGATTTTGAACGTTTTGTTGCAGCCAAAACCATCCGCCTTTACAGGAATATGAAAATATAACTCGGCATGGCCAGCAAGCCAAAAAATCAATTAAACAATGATTTGAATTGCTGGCTGATAATCACCAATTTTGCCAAGTCAATCGCCGAAGATTTACGCAAATCATCAAGCAAGCTTTGGGTATCATCCCAAGCGCTTTGGTGCTTTTTGCTCCAATCTTCAATCAAAGGTTCTACATCCTTACTGTTTGGATGAGGCGAATCCTTTAAGATGGACATTGTAATGGCATTTTGTTGCGCGTCCAGCTCCTCTAACAAGGCGGTTAGCGCCATACGCTCCCAATGGGTTGGCTTATTCACTTTCATGGCAGCATCCCGCAGCCAATCAAATTGCAATTTATCCCCGGCACGGAAATAAACAGCTGCCGCATGCATCACATCGGCCTTTAAAGCCTGGGCTATCCTAACAATATCCAGCCCTGCTTCCAAATATTCCAAGGCATATATAGCATTGGCCAAGCTTTCTGGTACCCCTTGGTCAATGGCTTGTTTGGAGTTACTGAACCAATTTTGTCGGTCTAGATCACTTAAAAGATCTTCCAAATTTTGAGATATCAGCGTTAACCCAGGCGAATAGGTTTGGTAATGGTCGGCAATATTTAAGGAGGGCTGGCCTTGCTGCAAAAACCATAAGGTGGCAGCTTCCGCCATCCGGTTAATGATGATAAACATCCGCAGCTGGATATCTGCGCTGACTTTGTTGTCCAACTCTTCGATGCCAGACCATAATTGGCGCAGATTGAATGTTGCCCGGTAATGGGCATAAGCCCGGGTAATATCAAGTGCGGTTTTGCCCGTTCTTTCTTTCATAACATACAGGAAAGATGGCCCCACCCTATTGACCAAACTATTGGTGACGGCAGTTGCGATAATTTCCCGCCGCAAGCGATGACTTGAAATTCCTTGGCGGTATTGTTGCTGAAGCGGCTTGGGAAAATATAGATAGAGGTCATCCACCAATTGTTGGTCATCCGGCAAACTTGAGGGCAGCAGTTCTTCATATAATGTCATTTTGGCATAAGCCAGTAGAATAGCGAGTTCGGGACGCGTTAAACCCAGTTGAGCGCTTTGGCGTTGCCGCAGCATTTCATCATCAGGCAAAAATTCAATGGCGCGATCTAATTTCCCTTGTTTTCCAAGGAACGCATGAAACGTGCCTGCTGGTCTAGCGACATCCATCCCAAATACTGCGATATACTTAAAGCCTGGCTTTGCAGATAGTTATCGCGAGTACCAGTTGCCCCACTTCATCCGTCATCTTCGCCAGGAGAATATTGCGTTGATCAAGCTTCAGGGAACCTTGGGCCATAATCCCATTTAACAGGATCTTAATATTCACTTCATGATCGGAACAATCAACACCGCGGAGTTATCCAAGGCATCCGTATTGATACGCCCACCCTTTAAGGCAAATTCCACCCGTCCTAATTGGGTTAGGCCAAGGTTGGCCCCTTCCCCGACCACTTGGCAACGCAACGCAGCGCCATCAACCCGCAACACATCATTGGCCCGGTCACCAACTTCAATATGGCTTTCCGAGCTTGCTTTGACATAGGTGCCAATCCCTCCAAAAAATAGTAAATCCACCTGGCTGAGCAATAATAGGCGGATGAGTTCATTGGGTGTTGCCAATTCTTTCTTCAATCCGAAACATTGCCGGATTTCAGGCGACAATTTGATGGACTTAGCTTTCCGGTCAAAAACACCACCGCCCGGGGAAATGAATTGCGGGTTATAATCCGTCCAAGCAGATCTGGGCAAATCAAACAAACGCTTACGCTCCTGCCAAGAAGTGGCGGGATCAGGATTAGGTCAATAAAAATATGTAAATGGTTAAACGCCCCCAAAAGCCGCGTATGTTTTGATAATAACAGGCCGTTACCAAAACGTCACCCGACATATCACCAACACCCACACAGGTGAAATCTTCAGACTGGATATCCTTACCCATTTCACGAAAATGGCGCTTGACTGTTTCCCAAACACCGCGGGCCGTAATAGCCATCTTCTTATGGTCATAACCAGCAGAGCCGCCGGATGCGAAAGCGTCATCCAGCCAAAAACCATATTGCTGTGAAACTTTATTGGCGATATCGGAAAAAGTTGCCGTACCTTTATCAGCAGCAACCACCAAATAAGGGTCATCATCATCCCGACGCACCACGTCAATTGGTGCCACCACCTTATCTTTGACCAGATTATCCGTAATGTCCAAAAGGCCGCTAATGAAGATTTTATAACATTCAATACCTTCTTGTTGGAAGGCATCACGGCCACCCGTCACGGGTGGGTTTTTAACAACAAAACCCCCTTTGGAGCCAACGGGAACAATCACTGAATTTTTGACCATCTGGGCTTTCAGAAGCCCCAGAATTTCGGTGCGGAAGTCTTCACGGCGGTCAGACCAGCGGATCCCCCCGCGCGCGACCTTACCGCCACGCAAATGGATCCCCTCAACCCGTGGGCTATAAACAAATATTTCCACCATCGGGCAGGGAAGCGGCAGTTCTTCAACTAAGCGTGAATTAACTTTAAAAGAGATATAGTTTTTAATTTGTTGATCTGCGGTTTTTTGGAAAAACTGCGTCCGCAACGTTGATAATATGGCATTCAAATACCGGCGCATAATACGGTCTTGATCAAGGTTAGTAACCGCTTCCAGCAATTTTTCAATTTCCTGTTTCAAACCGTTGACAAGCTGAGCATCACAGGTTTGATCAAGGGTGAACATCGATTCGAACAACACCACCAATTTGCCGGTCAAGGAAGGATTGGCGACCAAGGTTTCTTCCATATATTGCTGGCTGAACGGAATGGCCGCTTGCCGCAAATACTTACAATAAGCCCTCAATACAGTGACTTAACCCAATTTAACCACGCCCGCAGAACTAACACATTAAACCCATCATTTCAATTTCCTTGTTCCAAATACTTAAATAACAATCTTGGAAATTGGACTGGATTTATCAATTTCCACTTGGTCATGATAGGTCGTGACCATGCTGAAATCATGAGATCCACAATTTGCTGCCAGCGCCATGCGGTTCAACCACATAAGACATTTCACTGATCACGCGCAGGCCCATATTCTCCAAAACCGGCAAGGCATCCGAAAGACTAACTTGTTGGGAGGGGCTGTAAATTTTTAAATGGATTTGGTTGGCATCCGTACCCGCCGGGCGATAAAGATGAAGCGTCAAGACGCGCGCCGACAAGCTTCGTTCAATCAACCCAATATCCGAAGCGGCCGTTTGTGGATCAAAATGTTCGCGGTAACTGGCCGGAAATGCTTCAACAAAACGCCGCATCATCCGTGGCGCTTTTTCGCCACCGAACTTTTCAACTAATATATCCCGAAGCCTGGCTTTCCAGGACCTTCCCGTCTCTATCAGGCGGCGCTCCACCTCCTCCACATCGATCGTGATTTGATCACGGGATTGCTCTAATGATTAGATACAGGCAGGATTAGGGATCATCACTCCACAACTGTTGGTGCTTAGCAATTGGCCATTGAAGGCCTTCCCAGCACTCTTCAATCTGCTGGCGCGGTTCACTTGTCATACCGATCCCTCGGCAAACGGACAATGGCATAAAAAAGGCGTTTACCCCGAAGGCATCACGCCTGACAAAGGGCAACCTCTGTCTTTCCTACGGCCGTAAAATATCCAGGGCGGTTTCATAAATATGCTTTTTCATCCACTTGGAATACTCTCATCGCGCGGATATGTTTCCAAAATATGGCGGAACGATTTGGCGTTATGGCCAGGAACAGGGAAAGCAGCGCGTTCAATGATTTTGCCAGCTTCTTTCTTACAATCGGCACATCTTTCAAGCTGCTAAGGTACGCTTGGGCGGTTAATAACCCCACCAACAGGTAACAACCTTCCACTTTCCCATGGGCTGATAATTTACCGATAACCACCTCCGTCAACGCATGGCGATGGACAGTTGAAAAGAAGCATGCCTTAGCCAACAATAAAGTTTTTCAACGGACCGCTCAGAAATTTCTGGGGCAATTGATCATGAAAGCCCTGATCCGCATATAGTTTGAAAGCAGGATTTTCGACATCCCCCGTTCTTTGATACGCTTAGCAGCGGGCAGTGAGGACGTGATAGCGGCGCCAAAATGACATTCCGCCATCCCCAAATAAGTAAATGGTCATCATCCAACCATTGCAGGTGCTGATATTCTCCACCATCTTTGGCTAGCATGTTGCCAAGCATTTTGGATAGCCTGGTTTTGCGCCCGCATCGCAGCCCAATCCCCAACCGCCAGTCGCACGTCGCTTCAAAACGTCAGTGATGGTTGCTGAGTTTCCGCCATACGCTCAGGCGATGTTTGTTCACTGATGCGAATTTGCATAAAAGATTCCGGCAGACTTTCACCCCGATCTTCGCCCATTTTTTGGCGCTGGCCTGCTCGGCGTTTTACCAGTAATACCGGATGGACAATCAAATACACTGCCAAATCCTGCCGCTGCAGCACCGCACCACCGGATCGACCAGAAATGACATATCATCATTGACAATTTCAATAATGGAATACGGGCTTCCCAAACATGTTCTTGCTGTTTTGGGTTATATAGGCGCAGACTGGCAATTCCTGGTTGCATAAGGCGCCCCAATTCCGTAAGGACAAGGCAGCACCACACAAATTTTCAGGGGTTTCAATGACTAAGTCTTCGGGGGACACATTGCTATAAGAAGCAACTTAGCTCCTGCACTTCCAATTGGGGCGTTTTTAGCAGGGTTTTGACGGTTGGATCACTTGATCCAACAAATCTTATTTGATTTTTCAGCCTGATGTACCATGGGATTACCCACACCTTCGAATAGAAAATGAAGAAAATAATGATCTAACCGTCAATATTTGCGCTTGATAAAGTGCGGTGTGACCGCTTTCTCTAATTCAACAAGGATTATCGGCTTTCTTTAAAAAACGCAATTGTTTCATAAAGATACCGCAAAAAATGTTAGCAATTAACCACGACTATTTTTACTAACTGTTACCCAATAAAAAAGCGTACCCCTCTGTAGGATACGCTTTGATATTAATATCGCTAATTCTCAAATGATTAGTTTTAAGAATTAATAACCGAAGAAAAACAAGCCATATACCAGGAACCAAACACCAAGAACAATAGCAGCAATACCCAACGACCATGGTAAACAGCCAATTTCATGCGCAATGCTTCAGGTTGACGTGCTTGCTCGTTGCTACTGGCCATTTTGCTGATAAAGCCGAAGCCCAGCAAGAAACCCAATAGAACTTGAACTGCATACAAAAGGAACATAGTAATCCAGAAAACTGGTAAAAGGTTAATCCATCCGATATAAGACAGCGGTCTTACGATCAAAAATAACAATCCCCAGAAAAACAACACAATTCCAATAATTCCTTGAAACGGCGCTATTTTATCTAACAATTCGCCAAGCATAGTTTTTACAACCATTAAACTCGCTTTCGCTAAAGACCCATAATAATTATCGCGATAACGGTGGTCCATTCTAAAATACAAAACCTCAATTTCTTCCCTTCTGATTTAAGTTTTCAAAATGTTATATTAAGATATTAAAATTCTTCCCAAAATTATCTTCTAATATTCATAACCACTCCTTACATTAACTTTTAAGGTTTTCAAAGTTTTTTATCTCTTCGCAAGCATTCTTTCTATAATATCGTCCCAATTGCAACGTTTATTTCATTTGTTGTTGCAAATAAGTCACGAATAAGACCGTTTTACGCGGTGAATACAGAAAAACATCTGCGTTGATTTTTGCAATAACTGTATCCCCAAAAATAATTATTTAGTTTTCCATACTTTTCTATGTTCAGGACTTGAGTTGGGAGACCAATTTCCAAAGGAAATTAGGGGTCGTAGCTCAGTTGGGAGAGCGTCTCGTTCGCAATGAGAAAGGTCAGGGTTCGATTCCTCGGCTCCGCAAACTCAAAAAAACTGGGTGTATTATTACTAATACTGTTGCCCTAGGTTAGGGACTGGCGATTCCATTGGTAATCACATCCAGCCTCATCACAAAATAAATTAGTCGTAGTTTTTAGTCTGAACCCCGTTATTTCATTATCTAGTATTTTCGTCGAAACCCAACTTTTGTTGATTTTCTACGAAAGCATCGCCTATCCCAATAAAAGCACGTTTATACTGGCGGATCCACCATCTGTTTTTATTGCTGAACACCCTAATATGGTACTACTGACAAATAATTAACATATTCTGTAATGTTCTGCGCTGTTAATATATTAGCCAATAACTCCTAGGAGGCTATTAGATACAGATACAAAATAAATCTGGAAATAATAAAGCTTACACAGAGCCTAAAAGATCACTTGCTTCTAGAAGTTCCCAGTCCAAGCAGTAGATATTCTAAAAAATATACGTAAAAGCAGATTCAGTTTAATACAAAGCCAGTTCGCATGTTTTGAGTTTGGAACTGATGTTTCATGGAGTCACGGCATTTAATCATAGCTAAGGGCTGTTTATCGTGGAAAATAAAATAATACCCATAAAAATTTTAAAATAGATGCGAACCAAACAGATAAAACTTACAAGGCTCAGCTAATCAGGCCCATGGGCAATCTGTTGGTTCTGAAGCCTGACCAAGTTCAGCCAAAACAAAACATGGCTCAAAGCGAATCTTGACAAGCATGCCCCGGGAGAATCAGTCAACCGGCAGTTACCAGCAACCTAGTAGCGGTAATGATAAGCACAGCCAGAACCGACCGAGGTAATCCCTTTCTGCACAACAACCAAACAATCCTGGTCAGCAGAACCACAGTCACAACAAGCCTGGCACTTCCCCCCACAATACGTGCCCACGTATAATACGGCATCAAAATACTGGCCAGCAAAAGACGGCCCTGTAAGAAAGCATATAAAAAATCCGCAGTTAGCCAGATCCCCAAACTTCTCACACCCAGCGCATATAAAACCCGGACAAAAAGCTGGTTTTGACTATGTAACCACCAGTTGGAAAGAGTCATAGATCTGCCCCAACTGCAAATGGTGATACAGGACAAAATATTTCTGCCGAACAACTTGATAAACCAGAAGAATCGGCGTATGAACGGTAAGAAAGTAAGTTCAAGGGGTTTGGTCCGAATAAAGATTCCCAGCCTCCAAAGATTATGGTCAATCTGATAACCCGAAAACGAGCCCTAAGCCGAACGAAATTGATCAAAACCACAATAAGCAGAAGCCTTCTCCCCTGGAGACATATGAAACTTCAGATAAAAACCGCAATCAGGGTCTGGGGAAAGATAACCTAGAAACATTAGGAAGTAAGGCTCCTATCCCTTCTGAATTGGCTTTCAATTGAGTGCGAGGATGCCAATAAGTGGGGACCATAACTTTGCGGAACAAATAAAAGCAGTGCGTCGAAGCCCGTCGGCCTTGTGCCACGAGGTTTTCGGCCGTGTTGTCGGTTTGAAGGGAATCAATGCGGATGTAACGGTCATGCGGGGGGAAAATGGTTTGCGCCTCCTCGAAAATACCATTAA
>JADKIX010000003.1:300000-557450 GCA_016722635.1 Rhodospirillaceae bacterium
AAATCAAGCCAGACCCTTGGATCAGTTTATTTGGGATGTGGAAATGGCCGCGGAAAAAATTGATACACCGGAACGCTGGTCGGGCTTCAAAAAAAGATTACTCGATCGTATTTCTACAATTAGCTATAAGGATATTGGCGAAGACTACAGGCGTCGCTATCAGATGAAAATTGCTGATTATCAACAGAAATTTTCCCCTAAAGCTTTTTTAAAAAAAGGAAAATATAAACAATCCGCTGGATCAGCTGAAACTCAGTTGCGTGATGGAGAAGCGCCAAGAAAAAACCCTCTTTCTATTGAGCATGCTGACTATAATAAAATACTACGCGTTATTGCCCTTCTGGTGGAAAAACCAAGTCTGGTGAATAGCTATGCGGAACAATTAAGCTATATCCAAGGTTTATTATTATTATCTTCTTTAGCAATACGCATTAGAACATTTTTCTCTGATGCAGTGGATTATTTGATAAATCACGATATTTCCGATCAACACAAAATAAGTGATTTCCTTCATTTAAAAGGATATCAGGATATTTTAGATGATATGATGAGACGTAAACAGCTTTTGTTACCACTTCCTAAGGAAATACCTGATAGTTTTTTTGATAATCAGTTCCATGAGGCCTTACAAAAGCTTGAAGAAAGTTTGGTTAAATTTGCTTTAAATTTAAAATCTGCTAAAAAGTAACGTTTATGCAATAAAAATCTTGAAATTTGCATAATTTTCAAGATATTAGCATCATTCGTTATAGTCTTATTGAAGAATTGCTTAACCCAAACGAACATTTCGCAGCTTATAATCATATAACCTGTGCAGGTTTATAACTGAAAGAGGCAAAATATGGCGATTAAATCCTCGAAAATATCTGAATCCGAGGACATCCAGCAAGAGGAACCAGTTGATACTATTGTTTCCGGTGATTTGCCGCCCGTAATTAAAAAAATGATCGGTCGTGCCAAAGAACGTGGCTATGTGACCTATGACGAACTGAATAAAGCGTTGCCTGCGGAAAAAGTTTCTTCTGAACAAATTGAAGATACGATGTCCCTGATTAACGAAATGGGAATCAACATCGTTGATGAAGAAATTATCGACGAAGAAGCAAGGCCCGAAAGCGCAGAAACGCCTGAAGAAGAACCGACGGAAGCTGTCGAAGAAGCGGGCGTTGGCGGCCGGATTGATGATCCGGTACGATTATATCTGCGAGAGATGGGCGGCGTCGAGCTCTTATCGCGAGAAGGCGAAATTGCCATCGCAAAAAGGATCGAAGCTGGCCGAGACATGATGATTTACGGTATTTGTGAAAATCCCTTAACATTTGAAGCAATTGCCGCATGGCATGATGGCCTGATGAGTGGGGAATTGCTTTTGCGGGATATTATTGATCTTGATGCAAGTTACGATACCAACTTGCCCGAAGATGAAAAAAACTTGTTTTTGCCAGAGACCACTTTTGTTGTTCCCTCTTCGCCAAATCCTAAAGATACCCAAGCAGTTTCTGAAGAAACATCAGAACAAAAAAGAAAAAAATCGGTCGCAAAAAATGGGAAAGAGGAAACGGACAATTCATCAGAAGAAGAAAGTGAACTGCCCACCGTATCCGGAGTTGAAGAGGAGCTAGATGAAGACAATCCAGAAAATGTTTCTTTAGCTGCTATGGAACAAAAATTGTTGCCAGGGATTTTAGAAACTTTTGAAAAAATCAGCAAATTATCTAAGAAGCAAAATCAATTACAAGCTGCCCGCCTTTCCCAAGCCTTAACAGGTGAAGTCAATTCCAAGCAATCAGACCAGCGCCATGAGAAACTCAAAAAAGAATTAGCTGGTTTGATGTCACCGATACACTTAAATAATTCGTGTTTAGAGCAGTTAATTCAACAATTATATGATCTGAATAAACGCCTGGTAATGGCCGAGGGTAAATTATTACGCGTTGCCCAAAAAGCCGCACTTAAACGTGAAGATTTTATTAAACATTATTATGGCCAAGAATTAAATCCAAATTGGTTTGATTATTTATCTAAATTAACTTCCAAGAATTGGAAGATCCTTATTAGTAAGCATAAGGCTGAAGTTCAGGTTATCCGAGATGAAATTGTAACGATTGCCAAAACGTGTAAATTACCGATCAATGATTTCAGGCGTATCGCGAATACCGTCCAAAAGGGTGAAAAAGAAGCAACCCGTGCCAAAAAAGAAATGATAGAAGCCAATTTACGCTTGGTTATTTCTATTGCAAAAAAATATACCAACCGCGGCCTGCAATTCCTTGATCTTATTCAAGAAGGTAATATTGGCTTGATGAAAGCCGTTGACAAATTCGAGTATCGCCGTGGTTATAAATTTTCAACCTATGCCACTTGGTGGATCCGGCAAGCGATTACCCGCTCCATTGCGGATCAAGCCAGAACCATCCGTATCCCTGTTCATATGATCGAAACCATTAATAAATTGGTACGCACATCCCGCCAAATGCTTCACGAAATGGGTCGTGAACCAACCCCGGAAGAACTGGCGGAAAAACTATTGATGCCATTGGAAAAGGTCCGCAAAGTTTTAAAAATTGCCAAGGAACCTATCAGTTTGGAAACACCGATTGGAGATGAAGAAGATAGCCATTTAGGCGATTTCATCGAAGATAAAAATGCCATTGTCCCTCTTGATGCAGCCATCCAAGCTAATCTCAGAGAAACAACAACACGCGTATTGGCAAGTTTAACGCCTCGTGAAGAACGGGTCTTGCGCATGCGTTTTGGAATTGGTATGAATACAGACCACACTTTGGAAGAAGTAGGTCAGCAGTTTTCTGTTACCCGGGAACGCATTCGGCAAATTGAAGCGAAAGCTTTAAGAAAACTGAAGCATCCCAGCCGAAGCCGAAAATTGCGTAGCTTTCTGGATAATTGATCCATGGGCCTGTAGTTTAGTTGGTAGAACCCGCCGCTCATAACGGTGTAGTCGCAGGTTCGAGTCCTGCCGGGCCCACCATTTTTTGTTTTTTTTTAAAGCGAATTTGATTTTTATTATAAACAATAATTCTTGTCGTTTTTTTTAAAGTTTTTAACCATGCGAAATTCTTGGGCTGATGTTGATCGCTTTATTACAGATAATTTGCTAGGGCCTGACCCGATTCTGGACAACGTTCTAAAAAATAGCCTGAAGAACGGATTGCCTTCTATCCATGTGGCGCCTAACCAAGGAAAATTTTTGCACATATTGGCCTTAAGCTGTCAGGCAAAAAATATTTTAGAAATTGGCACCCTAGGTGCCTACAGCTCAATCTGGTTGGCCAGGGCTTTGCCTACTAATGGTTCTTTAATAACCTTAGAAGCGAATCCCCATCATGCCCAAATAGCTGCTGAAAATGTTAAATCCGCCGGTCTATCCCATCTGATCCATATCAAGATTGGCCGGGCATTAGACATTTTACCAACGCTTGCGGGCCAAGGGCATCCTTCTTTTGATTTTATTTTTATTGATGCTGATAAACCAAACAACGCCCAATATTTCCAGTGGGCCCTTCGCTTGTCACATCCCGGCAGCATTATCGTTATTGATAATGTTATTCGTGATGGCCAAATTATTGACCCCAACAGTCAAGATCCCAGTGTCCAAGGAACGCGGGATTTATATCAGATACTGGGTCGCGAAAAAAAGGTCACTGCCACCGCTGTGCAAACAGTTGGCAGTAAAGGGTATGATGGCTTTGTTATCATGCACGTAAAACGGCAAAACTGATATTCTTAGCTTGGTGGCAATAATTTTTTATCATCCACCATCCGTTGGGCAATGGTGCGGCTCGACAGCAGAAAAAGAGATAGCAGAAAAACAATTGCAGCCACAATGGTTGGATACCAGAGACCGGCATGGATATTCCCCGTACGGGAGATTAAAGCGGTTGCCACAAAGGGCATAAACCCGCCAAACCAACCGCTGCCGATATGATAGGTAACGGAAAGGGATGTATAGCGGATACGTGCCGGAAAAATATCCACCAAGAAAGCCCCAATAGGCGCGTAAACCAAAGCAACACAAATCATTAAAAATGATAAAATGCCCATTACCCCTAAATAATTAATTTGGTGGTAATCAATAGCGGCTGGGTAGCCTGCTTGCTTTAAAAGATTATTCCATTGATCCGCCTCAAAAGAATAAATCTCTTGGGAGCTGCCGATACGTAAAGTTAGAATTCTAGCGTTATCCGATATTACACTGCTTTTTTCATAAGAAATGCCGCGAGCGTTCAGAAACTTTACAGCTTCCTGACACTCCGTTGCACAAGAAGGATTGGTATGTAACACAATTGGGAAAGACTGTTCTGCCTTGACTAAATCAGGATTAATATACTGGCTAAGTTTTTCAAAAGCGGGCAGAAGAGTGACGGCAGGGATACAAAAACCCGCCAGTAAAATAATTTTCCTGCCAAATTTATCTGAAAGCCAACCGAATAACGGAAAGAAAGGGATGGCAACAATTTGGGCGCCACCAACTAGCAGGTAACTAGTGACCATATCTAATTTAATGCTGTTTTGTAGAAAAATTAAGGCATAAAATTGGGCTGCATAACAAATAGCACCCTGACCTGCCGTTACCACTAATGCCAAAAGTAAATAATATCTGTTGGCAGAGTTTAGAAAACTTTCTTTTAAAGGCCTTGTTGATAATTGCCCTTCCTGCTGCATTTTTTTAAAAATGGGAGATTCTTTTAGTTTTAAACGGATATAAATAGAAATACCCAACAAAATAAGAGAAAACAAAAAAGGGATCCGCCAACCCCAAGACTTAAAATCATCCGCTGTTATCAATTGTCGGCAGGTTAAAATAACCACCAAAGAAATTAAAAATCCAAGGGTCGCGGTCGTTTGGATCCAACTGGTATAAAATCCTCGGCGATAGGGCGAAACATGTTCCGCTACATAGATGGCAGCCCCCCCATATTCTCCACCCAATGCTAGTCCTTGCAATAATCTTAATAGCACCAAAATGATTGGGGCAAAGATCCCAATATCTTCATAGGTTGGTATAACCCCAATCAACGCGGTTGATAAACCCATCGTGATGATGGTCGCTAGGAAAGCAACTTTCCGCCCAATCTTATCCCCAATATAACCAAAAGCTGCCCCGCCAAGCGGCCGGACGACAAAACCTGCCCCAAAAACCGCCAAAGTCGTTAGAAGAGATGCCAGAGGATCGTCGGATGGAAAAAACAATCGCCCCAAAAAAATTGCTAAGCTGCCATATAAAAAGAAATCATACCATTCAAAAACCGCCCCTAAGGAAGCAGCAATCATTGCCCGTCGAGGTATACTAGGTGAAAGAGAGAGCGTTTTTTCCATTTTATCTCGATTTAGATTAGAATTTAAAAAATTCAAAGGAGCCTATTTTATCCACCATAAACAGGAATAACAATTTTGCAAATATTTCAGAAAGGCAGAGGAAGTATGTCCTGGGATTCAATCATTTTGAATGAGACAGTTATGCAATAGGCAGGGTCCTACCAAGCCTTTTTTATGATTATCTACCTTCCCGGTACCAAGCCATAAAGCTTGCGCTAATACCCAGCAAAATTAATAAATATGGCGATAAGATATTGGCCTGATCGACACCCACCACTTGATAATTATCGCGCGCCCTAAAACCAAACCAATTCTTGCCGCCGCTATCCCTATTTTTTTGGACAATTTGCCAATTAAAATCCGGATATTCACTTAAACGGATAATTACCCCCGTGGTTTGATCGATAACCGGCTTTAACAACTGAGCTGTTGAAATAATGTCACTAAATTCTTGTGACTCGGACAACCCATTTGCCACCAATACAGAAAACTTCTGATCGGTTATCCGGTATAATCCCGGTAATGAAGCAGGAAGACGTAGAAAGGCTTTGCCATCAGCGCCAGGAGTTATAAGGTGAGCTGTTTTATTTTCATCCGGCCCCGTTATTTCAATGTTCAAGGGATCATTTTTTAGGGAACGCCGGACAATTTCTAAATTTCCATCAACAATTTTACCTGTCAGGGATTCTTCCTCCAACTCTGGTTCTTTCATTAACCAATGGGCCAGGCGGCGCAACAATTCCGCTTGCGGCCCCCCACCCTCAAAACCACGGGACCAAAGCCAAATATGATCGCTCATTAACTGGGCCACCCGCCCTTTCCCTACCCTTCTAACAACCAATAATGGTTTATTTTGTTCCCCCGACATTAGCACATCACCTGAAGGGACATTTACATCCACTTGCCGGAACCAACGGCCCCAGGTTGTTTTCTGTCCATTCGTTTCACCCAAACCCGCGGTAATAGGATGGCGGCGCCCAAGTTCCGTAATGGTTGGCATGAAACCTTTTTCAAACAATTTGCCTGTTGGTACCCCTGGTAATATTTTACCAAGCGGTGAGGTTGATAAACCCATTTGCGTGGCATATTGGGCCCCCGATGTCTCAAACAGCGCCCCGCCTTCTTGCACATATTTTACAATGTTATCGAAATAACTGCGCGGCAATAATCCCTGGCGATAATACCGATCAAAAATAATAAGATCAAAACCCTTTAAACTTTTATCGAACAATTCCTGGGTAGGGAAAGGAATAAGCGACAATTCGTTGGAGGGGGTATTATCTTGAACCTCTGGAGGGCGTAAAATGGTGAAATGGATTAAATCCACTGCCGGGTCAGATTTTAATAAATTCCGCCATACCCGTTCTCCTGGATATGGTTCGCCCGATACTAATAATACTCTTAATCTATCGCGAATACCATTGATTGTTAAAGCAGTTTTGTTGTTAATTGTTGTTAATTCCTGGTCAATCGGGTCAACAGATAATTCGATGACATTCTGGCCAATGTGATCAATCTTGACTGTGACTGGTTGATCGATACCGCTTTGGATAACGATATCATTGGCAGCTAAATTGTTTTGACGCAAATGCAGTTTAATAGGGCCTTGTGCGTTGCTGGGAAAATCATCTACCCGAACAATCAAGGTAACTTGCTGATCTACAATACTGAAAGCGGGAGCATCAATAATTTTTAAACGCCGGTCTTTTTCCCCTGGTTTACCACTTAATAACAGATGAAGCGGCACCGGTAGATTTAATTCTTGTAATTTTTTGATGTCATGAACCTGGCCATCACTGATGACAACAACACCAGCTAATTTAGACACCGGTATATCCTGTAATAATTGCTGTAAAGCGCCGCCAATTAAAGTACTAGAAAGATACTGGTTCCCCAATTCCCGCAGGTGAACCACTTTCAGTTCTATCAAGCCTTGGTTTTGCTCTAAAATCCTTTTAACGGCCTGTTCTGTTTGAATGGTACGATCTGCCAGTCCTTGACTGCCAGAATCATCCACCAAAACAATCGCCGTGCTTGCTTGGGACAGTCTTTTTTCTTCAATAGATTGCGGATTAGCCAGGGCCAGCAAGAAAAATAAGGCCGCCAACCCACGCCACCAAGCACCTTTTTGCCGTTTATATAAAGCAAAACCAAGAAAAACCAGCCAGAATCCCATAAGGATATATAGAAACAAATCAGGAATAAGCGGCCAAAATGCTACGCGAAAAGATTCTTGAACAGCTGGCGTCATTTTTCACCTAATCTTTCCAAAATCGCTGGAACATGGATTTGATCGGATTTATATTGTCCGGTGAGAGTATATAAGATCAGATTTATACCAAATCGGAAAGACATTTCCCGTTGTTTATCGCCACCCGGAACCACCCGGAACATGGGCCTGCCATTTTCATCATAAGCCCATGCCGCTGCCCAATCAGCCCCCCCGATAATAACCGAGGAAACACCATCATTTGCTATATTTTCATCACGCTCAACCCAAATAGATTGGCTGCGCCATCTTCCAGGAAATTCGCTTAGTAAATAGAAGCTTTTGCCTAAAACATGATCTTTCGGAATAATTTTTAAGGGTGGGATATCTAAACCTGTTGCAATTTGCTGCAACCGCTGTTGGGCTGGCGTTTCCCCGATAGATGCAACCCCTTGGTCCCGCGTGTCAAAAACAATCATCCCGCCGGTACGTAAATATTGGTTTAAACGGCGACGGGCATTTTCACTGGGAAGAGGATGTTCAGCCACAACCGGCCAGTATATAAAAGGGTAAAAAGACAATTCGTCTTTTTCAGGATCAACAGCCACAGGGTCTCCCAAAACAACCGACGTTCTGCTATTAACAATTGCCGACAAGGTTGCTAATCCGCGCTGACTGGCACGGTCGATTTCAGTTATACCGCTTTTGATGTAAGCGAGACGCGTGATTTTGGTTAAATCAATAATTGTTTTATCGTTTAAACCCGTCATACGTGGAACAGTTTGCGTATATCCTAGGGTGGAAATCAGTCCAAATCCAGCCATTATAAAGGCGAATAATGCCAATTGTGCTGGCATCCTTCGATTTATTCCCGGTCTTAGCACTGCTAAAGAAACCAATAAATCCAGTAAGAACAACAAACAAACAAGGGTAAGTAAATAGGGTTTAAAATCTATGCTTTCTTGCTGGGTCGATATTTCTTCCGCAGACATTCCTTCAATTGTTGGAAAAATTCTATATTGATGCACGGCAGAACCCAAGTTTAACGCCCGTTGAACATTTTGCCGTCCGTAAAAACCTGGCGGATGCTGCCAGTCAATTTTTGCCTCATTAAAAACTTCTGGACTAGCCGATAACACCTGAGCAGACGGCAGGGTTAAATTACCCCACCCATCTAAAACCTGGCGGGGGGGCAAGGTTTCCATGGTAATTACCACGCCACCCGTGCCGGTTGAAACATCCAGAATCTTTTGTAACATTTGGACAAAAAGCCCTGATAAAGCAAAATTTGACCAATCGGGATTAGCGGTTGTGTGGATCAAAACAATCCGTCCCTTGCCCATGATTTCCTGGGTAATTAAGGGGGTTCCATCTTCTAATCTTGCCCAAGTTTTAGAGGTTAGCTGCGTATCCGGCTCTGCCAATACTTGGCGTAGAACCACGATATCTTCAGGAACGACCAAGCCTTGGAAAGGGCTATTGCTTGGAAAAGGTGCTAATCTTGCTGGCGATGACCATGATAATGCTCCCCCTAAACTACGATCCCGTGCCCTTAATCTAACTGGCAAAAGACTATCGGCGTTTTGTGCCAATCTAGGGCCCGCAAAACGCAGTAAAGTACCGCCATTTTTAATCCATTCCGACATGTTTTGTTCGTCGGAGGAGTTAAGCTTCCCCACATCTACCAAAATCAGCAATGATAAAGGCCGTTCTAGAAGTTTACTGATTTCTTCAGCAACCCTTACCTCACTATATGGGCTTAAAGCTTTTTGGACAAAATATATATCGGATAACAAAGGTTGGCTTGCTGAAAGCGCCCCGGTCGATAAAATGCCGACCGGTTTAATTTTTGATTGGTCATCAATTAATAAAATTGCCCCCGCCTGGGATTGTCCTACCAAGACAATTCGGTGCAAACGGTTTCTAAGCTCACTCGGTAAAGCCACTTTGATCAGTGCTTGATTATTATCAGCAAATGGCCCCGTTTCGCTAAAAAGCACAGAACCTTGGTTATCATAACCAACGATTTTGACATTGGCATTCGCTTCAGCAGAAGGACGGATAACTAATACATTCATACTATCCGCAGAAAATTCTGCTTTTTGGATTAGTAGTGGTAAATTTTCCCCGTTTGGTATGAAGAAATGCACCTCTCCCAGTTTGATCAAATAATCAGCAAATGCCTGATCAACACTATCTTGTTGATGAACATTTAAAAGGCCATTGCTATACCAAAAAATATTAGGTGTTCCTTCATAGGTAAGCTGTTCTAGAGTGGTTTTAACTTTTTGCCGGTCAACGAACCAAGATTGGGGCTGCAATGTATTTAAAAAAGTTCTGGCTTGAACGGCCGAAAAAAAAGACGGGCTAAACCCTTGGTCAATCGACGCGGTAGGGATTAATAATACTTCTTTCTGCTCCTGTTCCGCCTTTACTAAAAGATCATAAATTTTCTGGCGATAGTCATTCCAGGAAGTCGCTATCGACCAATCATTATCCACAATAACAATCACTGGGCCAGTTTGTTTAAATAGTTGCCGATTTTTCCAAATCGGCTGGGACAGGCCAATAATAAAAAACCCTGCTATCAGCAATCTAAGTAGTAATAACCACCAAGGAGTTTGGGCTGAAGTTTTTTCCTGTTTATCCAAACCCAAGAGAAAAATAAGGGCAGGAAACCGAAGGTAACGAGGCCTAGGTGGCAGAAAACGCATAAGCCACCACAAAACAGGCAACGAAATCAGCCCGCCCAACACCCAGGGGTATAAAAAACTAATATTTTCCAGGCCAAACATGTGTTCTAGCTTTTCCCTTGTTTATTCAACAACCCATATAAGGTGATTAAAGTGGAAACTGCCGGTTTGTTAGTATGGCTATGTAAAAAACTCCACCCTAAAGAACGGCAGGTATTTTCTAATTCCAAGCGGTGAGCAAGCAAGCGATGCTGGTAAAGGGTACGTATAGATTGGGTTTTTTCAATCAGGATTTTTTGGTTATCCTCAAGTCCTTGGAAAAGGATCCGGCCTTGCAAATCAAACTCTTCTTCAGCTGGGTCCAAAATTTGTAACAAACATCCTTCCCCACTCCGTTTTGCAAAATTAAGGATATTTTGTTGGAAAATTGCCGTGGGAAGAAAAAAATCACTGATCATGACCAAGCGGCTATTATTGGATAAGGCGTCGATATTGGGAATAGAATCAGACGGTGCCGTCCGCTGGGTAATCAGATGGGCAGCCATGGGATTAACAGTGGAACGGGCAGATGAAGGCGTCATTTCACTTCCTATCAATCCAACCCTCTCACCTGCTTTCGTCAATAAAATAACCAGGGCCAACAGCAAAATTTCTGCCCGGTACATTTTTTCTGGCCAAGCAGAATCCGAAGAAAACTGCATGGATAAAGAATGGTCACACCATAACCAGACAGTTTGGGGAATTTCCCATTCCCGTTGTTTAATATAAACTTGATCGCTTTTAGCTGAACGACGCCAATCAATTGAACGGGCCGCATCCCCTTGCTGATATTGGCGGTATTGCCAAAATTCTTCACCAGGGCCCGCGCGGTGCCTGCCATGGACACCCTGGGCCACCACATCAGCCACCCGTTGCGCCGATAAAACAAGCGATGGCAATGTGGCCGCTATATCTTGGGCTTGTTCTTTTATTTTCAGCGATTGGATAGGATTAGCCATTAGTTCTGAGCCCGCTGACATAAGATATCAATAATCTGATCAAGGCCCATTCCATCCGAACGGGCCGTAAAATTCAAGGCCATCCGATGCCGGAGGATGGGTTTTGCCAAAGCTATAATATCTTCAAAATTAGGTGCATATCTGCCTTCCAGCAACGCCCGGGCACGGCAAGCCAACATTAAAGCCTGGGTGGCACGCGGTCCTGGCCCCCAGGCAACATATTTCTTAATTTCTTCAATATTGCTGCTATCGGGGCGCCCATTACGGACAATATTCAAAATTGCTTCTACCAACTGGTCTCCCACGGGTATTTGCCTTACCAGGCGTTGGGCTTCTAATAAATCATCTGTGCTTAACACCTGTTGGGCTGGGGCTTCGCTGGCACCTGTGGTGGCTAATAACATTAATTTTTCTGCTGCGCGGTCTGGGTAATTAATATCAACCTGCAATAGAAACCTGTCCAATTGGGCTTCAGGTAACGGGTAAGTCCCCTCTTGCTCAATGGGGTTTTGGGTCGCCATGACATGAAACGGTTTCGGCAAGTCGTGATATAATCCCGCTATGGAAATCCTTTTTTCCTGCATCGCCTGCAATAAGGCTGATTGTGTTCTGGGACTAGCCCGGTTAATTTCGTCCGCCATAAGTAATTGGGCAAAAACCGGCCCCGGCACAAAACGAAAACTTTTTTCACCGGTGGTTGATTGATCTAAAATTTCTGAACCTAGAATATCTGCTGGCATTAAATCCGGGGTACATTGGATACGTTTTTCCTGCAGACCCAAAACTTTCCCTAAGGTTTCAACCAATTTTGTTTTGGCCAAACCCGGCAACCCTATCAATAATAAATGCCCGCCGGAAAGAATACTGATCACCGATTCTTCAATGACGCGCGATTGCCCAAAAATGACCTTTGATACAGCCAGCTTGGCCTGTTGAATTTTTTGACTTACCATATCAACAGATTTCGTTACGGCTTGATTATTGCTAGCACTATTTACAGAAATTGTCATTTGATGATCCATCTATGCTGTATAATTCGTTTCAATAAGAATTTTTAAAGAAAAATTTAATTAGTTATTATCCTTATACAGGAAAAATGATGAAATTACAAAGCTGCTTTTCATATATAAAATCAATAATATGGAAGCAGATCGCTATAATTAAGGGATGGCTTGTCCAAATGTAATATGAGATATTAGAATGTTACATT
Organism: Rhodospirillaceae bacterium; assembly: GCA_016722635.1. Lineage (NCBI taxonomy): Bacteria > Pseudomonadati > Pseudomonadota > Alphaproteobacteria > Rhodospirillales > Rhodospirillaceae > Rhodospirillaceae bacterium. Next base: position 312,448 of record JADKIX010000003.1, read on the forward strand.
TTGTATCTCATAAAATTTTATCCCAGAGAGCGGATAACATACCATGATGCGGTTATTATTAACGATTCTTCTGCCTTTCTTATTGCCTATCTTGATTTTTCTTGTTTATGCGGTCTACCAGAATCATAAAAATCCCCATAAACCAGCAGTCATTCCCTGGGGTTGGTTATTTGTCCTAGGGGGTGCTTTGGCAGGGATAACTATTCTTGCCGTCGAATTAACCAATCAGAGCGCCAAAGACGTTCACTACGTACCATCGCGCTTAATTGATGGTCAAATTATCCCAGGAACATTAACCCCTAAAGATGAAGCCACTGAAATAAAATGAGTTTTCTGAAAAACCAAACTTTAGGCAAAAGCTTGTTGAAGCAAGAATGGATTAATAACGCTTCGACGAAACGGGTAATTGATTGTTTTGTAAAAAATCAGGCGCCTTTTCGGTTTGTTGGCGGTTGTGTACGGGATGGCATTTTAAAACGCCCGGTTAAAGATATTGATATTTGCACCCCTTTATTGCCCCACGCCATTATTTCCTTGTTCCGTGACCATGATTTTGCTGTTTATGAAACCGGGCTGAAGCATGGTACAGTCACGATTGTAAGCAACCACCAGCCCTTTGAAATAACCACTTTAAGGCAGGATAAAGAAACCGATGGCCGCAGAGCCTTAGTTGAGTTTACAGATAGTTGGCAGGCGGACGCCGCCAGGCGGGATTTTACTTTTAATGCCTTATCCCTAACGGCAGAGGGTGAATTGTTTGATTATTTTGATGGAATAAGCGATTTACTAGTAGGGATTGTCCGTTTTATCGGAAACCCTCTTGATCGGATTAAGGAAGACCATTTAAGAATCCTTCGTTTACTCCGTTTCCAGTGCTATTACGGCAAAAGCCCTTTATCCCTTGAAACATTAGGATTGGTTAGTCAGCATGCTAATCTGATTAGCAAACTTTCCGGTGAACGGATTAGGCAGGAATTCTTAAAGATTTTATCCGCCCATGATCCTTACCCCACATTATTGGATATGAATAAAACAAAATTGTTGCAACAATTCTTGCCATTTTTCTTCAATTTAAAAACATTAGAATCACTGCTTTTTATCGAAGTTAACCTTTTAAATAAAAATTTTAGCCTAAAAATTGACCCGCTTAGGCGTTTAGCTGCTTTGTTGTCCTCCGCCTCAGAAAAAGATTATCTGCAAACTTCTAAGATCTTAAAATTTTCCAGTCGGCAACAACAACAGCTATTAAGTTATTACCACCACACCGGCAAAATTAAGCCTGTTGAACCATTAACCATACGGCAATTTTTATATGATCACGGCCCTGAAATCTCCCTAGACCTCCTGCTGCTTCAAGAAGCCATAGATTTGTGTACCAAATCCACCACTTTGAAAAGCATTTTCAACGACCTTGAACTATATGACAAAGCCTGCAAAATATGGGAAAATCCTGTATTTCCTATTAAGGGAGATGATGTCCTAAAACTGAATATCAGGGAAGGGAAGGAAATTGGCCGCCTACTAGACGAGGTCAAAAGATGGTGGCGGCAACACGACTTTAGGCCTGATCACACCGCATGTATGGAATATGTAAAAGGCTTGATTGCCGCCAGCAAATAGTAACATACTAATAGCTTTATGGCCAAGATACCAAAGGTGGCAATGACATTAAAATAGCTTCAACGTTCCCATCGGTTTTTAAGCCAAAAATAGTTCCCCTGTCATACAGTAAATTAAACTCTACATATCGCCCACGCCTTATTAACTGTTCTTGCCGATGCTGTTCTTCCCATTCTAAATCCATCAATTTTTCAATTATTTCACTATAAACCTCAAGGAAACCCACCCCAACATCTTTGGTAAAAGCAAAATCCTGTTCCGGGTTGCCGGTGTTTAAATAATCATAAAAAATTCCCCCTGCCCCGCGCGCCTCGGAACGGTGTTTAATAAAAAAATAATCATCACACGCTTTTTTAAATCGGACATAGTAATCCTCATTATGGCGATTGCATATTCCTTCTAAAACTTGATGAAAACGATGAATTTCCGGCTGGTTAATTGTAAAATCCGCTGTCATGGGTGTAATATCCGCCCCACCCCCAAACCAGGTCTTGTTTGAGGTAACAATCATGCGGGTATTCATATGAACTGTGGGAATGAATGGGGAGTATGGGTGGATAACAACGCTAATCCCGCTTGCCCAAAACTTACCGTCCTTTTCCGCTCCTGGGATTTGCCGACGGAAATCCTCTGAAAACAATCCGTAAACAGCTGAAAAATTAACACCTGCTTTTTCAAATAAATGCCCCTTCAAAATTCGCATTTCACCGCCACCCGCAGCTGTCCCGGGCGGCAATAAGGGATCTGTACGTTTCCAAGTTTTAGCAGTAAATTTCTTCGGTTTTTCTTTTGCCTTCAAGCCTTTTTTGATAAATAAGGATTCGTAATTTTCAATTTTATGACAAATCTTCTGCTGCAATTCTTGAAACCAATGTGAAGATTTTTCCTGATACTGCTGATAATTTTCTGGCATCTTGCTCTCATTATTTAGAGAATTGTTTGGTTTGCCGCAAAGCTTCACTCAAGACAATGCCCGCGGCAATGGCCACATTCATGGAACGCATCATCGGCATCATCGGGATATAAACACGGGCAAAGGCTTGCCGATGCAATTGCTCTGGAACACCCTGGCTTTCTTGTCCAACTATCAATAAATCGTCACTGGCATAGCGGAACTCATCATATCTTTCTTCACCCTTGGTCGTTAACAAAACCAATCGGTTTGGACGTGATAGCATTACTTTTTCATATTCTTGCCAAGAACGGTAGCGATGGACTTTTTCAGGATTAAAATAATCTAAGGCAGTTTGCTTTAACCGGCGGACATCCCATATAAAACCCAATGGCTCAATAATATCGGTTTCAATACCTAAACACGCTGTTAAACGCAGCATTGCACCTGTGTTTTGTGCGATGTCAGGTTGAAAAATAATTAATCGCATTTGATTTATTCTTACCTAATTGTTAAGACATATAGCAGGTACCTATTGAAAAGCTTTTGCTATTGCTACAAAATGCGGCTGTTTGACGCATATTTAGCGAATGATTACCCGAACTTCAACAACTTCTAATAATGAAACAGTCTGGCAGATAAAATTTTTGTTGAGAACATCACTATATCAGGTATAAGCAGAGATGGTAGATCTATAAATAAATTTGAAGAAAAAGCGCTGTCATCAAGCGGAGCGTCAAGAATGGTAGAAAAGAAAACGTCAGATAAGATTGAAAATAAAGAAAACCCGTCAAGGCGGGATTTTCTTATTTTAGCTGCCACCGCCACAGCTGCAGTCGGTGTTGGTGCTGTTGCCGTGCCGTTTATCCAGCAAATGAACCCCGCCCGTGATGTACTGGCTTTATCATCCATAGAAATTGATATTTCAAAAATTGCCGTCGGGCAAAGCATTACCGTTAAATGGCGGGGAAAACCTGTTTTTATTCGCCACCGTACACCGGAGGAAATTGCATCCGCTGAAAGCGTCAATATTAAGGACCTCCCTGACCCACAAGCAGATAAAGACCGGGTAAAAAAACCTGAATGGTTAATTGTGGTAGGCATTTGTACCCATCTTGGCTGCGTTCCAAGTGGTCAAAAAATTGGTGATAATCGAGGGGCATTTGGCGGCTGGTATTGCCCTTGCCACGGTTCACAATATGATACATCTGGTAGAATCAAAGAAGGGCCAGCACCGTTAAATCTACCGGTCCCGGCATATGAATTTATTAATGATAAGATTGTTCGCATAGGCTAAGGAAAATTAGCATGAGTGTGGTATTTAAAAATCGCTTGGTTCGTTGGATTGACCATCGTCTTCCTATTTTCAGCACGATGCATCATGAATTATACGAATATCCTGTTCCCAGAAATTTAAATTACTTTTGGAACTTCGGTTTCCTTGCAGGTTTTATGCTGATGGTCATGATTGCCACTGGTATTGTCTTAGCCATGCACTATACTGCCAATACCTTGTTAGCTTTTGACAGCGTTGAAAAAATTATGCGCGATGTGAATTATGGGTGGCTGATCCGTTATATCCATATGAATGGCGCTTCGATGTTTTTTATATTGGTATATATCCATATTTTCCGTGGGATGTATTACGGGTCATTTAAAGCACCGCGTGAGTTATTATGGATGTTAGGGGTGGTCATATTCTTCCTGATGATAATGACGGCATTTATTGGGTATGTACTGCCTTGGGGACAAATGAGTTATTGGGGAGCAACCGTCATTACGAACCTATTTTCTGCTATCCCCTTGGTGGGCGATGACATTGTGACTTGGTTGTGGGGCGGTTTTTCAGTTGATAACCCTACCCTTAATCGTTTTTATGCTCTACACTATTTATTGCCCTTTGTTATTTTAGGTGTGGTTTTTCTTCATGTGTTGGCCCTTCACCGCTTTGGTTCCAATAATCCCTTAGGAATTGATTTGAAAAGGCCGCAGGATAAAATTTCTTTCCATCCCTACTACACGGTGAAAGATCTGTTTAGCTTGGGGATTTTCTTAATTATTTTCAGTTATTTTATCTTTTTTAACCCCAATTATTTGGGCCACCCCGATAATTATATTCCAGCAGATCCTTTAGTGACACCTGCCCATATCGTGCCAGAATGGTACTTCTTACCCTTCTATGCCATTTTGCGGGCGATCCCTTCCAAGTTGGGCGGTGTTTTAATGATGGGCGGGGCTATTGGCATTCTGTTCCTATTGCCTTGGCTTGATCGTTCTCCGGTTCGCAGCGGAAAATTCAGGCCCATCTTCAAATGGTGTTTCGCTTTATTTGTCCTGAATGGTTTTGTTTTGGGGTATTGCGGTGCTAATCCACCGGAGGGTAATTTTATTCTAATCTCCCGCATTTCAACAGCCTTCTATTTCGGCTATTTCATTATCTTGTTGCCTTTGATCAGCTTGATTGAAAAGCCCAAGCCATTACCCAGCAGCATTAGTCAACCCATTTACCCGACGGATACCCCTGCTTCTAAGAACAGTTGAGGATAGCGCACAATGTTTCCATCTTTTTTCAAACTACCTTTTACGGTGATGTTATTAACGGGTAGCCTGACGTTGAATACGGCCTTGGCTGAAAGTAATGGGGAAGGCATTCCTAAGCAAGATTGGAGTTTTACGAAGTTATTTGGAACTTTTGATCGGGCAGCGCAACAACGTGGGTTACAGGTATTTCGTGAGGTTTGTTCTGCTTGCCATTCGGCGTCTAAACTTTCTTACCGTAATTTACAAGAGCTTGGTTTTTCCGCAGACCAGGTCAAAGCAATTGCCGCCCAAGATCAAATTACCGATGGCCCGAATGATGAAGGGGAATTTTTTGAACGCCCCGGTCTTCCCAGTGATTTTTTTAAGGCACCCTTTGCTAATGAACAAGCCTCACGCGCCAATAATAATGGTGCTTATCCACCTGATCTATCTTTAATTGTCAAAGCCAGGGAAGGTGGTGCGGATTATCTCTATGCGTTATTAACGGGTTATGATACCCCCCCCGCTGGCGTAACCGTGCCTGAAGGCAGATATTATAACCGCCATTTCGCAGGCCACCAGATATCCATGCCCCCACCTTTGTCAGCCGCTGGCTTGGTTACTTATAGCGATGGAACCGAGGCAAGTATTGCCCAGATGGCAAAAGATGTTACCGTTTTCTTAGCCTGGGCTGCTGAACCAGAATTAGAAGCCCGGAAAAGACTAGGGCTTCAGGTTATTATTTTCTTAAGTGTTTTAACAATTATTTTATATGCTGCGAAGAAACGGGTTTGGTCTCGCTTAAAATAAATAACTGATATATTTGCCCTATTTTCCATAGGGCTTAAGTCAACCCGTTTTGCGATTATTACGACAACTTAAGTATGATATAAGACGTTAAACATTAAAACGGAAATGGAAGATATCCCCATCTTGCGTCATATATTCTTTACCCTCTAAGCGCATCTTACCAGCTTCCTTTACTTGAGCTTCGCCACCATAATTAACATAATCGGCATAGGAAATTGTTTCTGCCCGAATAAAACCTTTCTCAAAATCGCTATGGATAACTCCAGCCGCCTGCGGTGCTTTTGTACCACGTCTAACTGTCCAAGCATGCGCTTCTTTGGGACCAATTGTAAAGAATGTTAGCAGGTTTAATAGGCGAAAACCGGCTTTAATAACCTGATCTAACCCTGTTTCTTGCAAACCCATACTACGCAAATAATCCAAGCGTTCCTCTTGATCTTGCAAGAGAGAGAGTTGGGCCTCAATTTCTGCCGAGATTACCACGGACAAGGATTGTTCCGCTGCGGCGTACTTAACGACCCGTTCGGAATATAGATTCCCTTTTGCGGCAGAAGCTTCATCTACATTACACACATAAACAATCGGTTTCGCCGTAATCAACTGCAACTGACTGAAATATGCCACATCATTTGCTAGTACCTTGAAAGTTCTGGCCGCATGACCCGCTTGGATATGTTGCAAGATGGTTTCAAAGAAGGCATAGAATTTTTTTGCCTCCACATCTCCCACGCGCGCTTTTTTAGCAAGTGCTTCTTTTCTTTTTTCCAAACTTTCTAAGTCTGATAATAACAATTCTGTATTGATGATTTCTATATCACGGATGGGGTCAACCGTGCCTTCCACATGGGTAATATCCCCCTCAAAACAACGTACAACATGGCAAATAGCATCTACACTGCGGATATGGCCTAGAAATTGGTTACCTAACCCCTCCCCTTGGCTAGCCCCTTTTACTAAACCAGCTATGTCCACAAACTCTAATTGCGTCGGGATAATCTTTGCCGATTTAGCCAGTTGCGCCAATTTATGTAACCGGGAATCAGGAACCCCAACCCTGCCAATATTTGGTTCAATGGTACAAAATGGATAATTTGCCGCTTGGGCTGCAGCCGAACTGGTCAGAGCATTAAAAAGGGTTGACTTACCTACGTTTGGCAAGCCGACAATACCGCAATTGAACCCCATATTTATTTTCCTTTAAAAATGATCAATTAGTCCGTGGAAAGTGGTTTAGATAAAACTTTCTTTGTTTGGAATAGCTTATTCATAAAACCATTGGCATCCCCAGACATTAAAACTGTTATATGTTCGGCTATATCTTTAATCAAGGGTGCTAAGGAATCTTGCTCGTTTGTTGTAAAATTTGATAATACGTAGGAATGCACTAAATCTTTCCTGCCAGGATGGCCGATGCCAATACGAATGCGCCAATAATTCTCCCCCAAATGCGCGTCAATGGAACGCAATCCATTATGTCCGGCATTGCCCCCACCTTGCTTCACCTTGATTTTACCTTGCGGCAAATCCAGTTCATCGTAAAAAACCAATAAATTTTCTGGGGATACTTTATAAAATTGGCACGCAGCTGCCAGGCATTCGCCTGATTTATTCATATAGGTTTGCGGCTTTATAATAATCGCCTTCTCTGTGCCAATCATACCGTCATAAAGCAAGCCTTTAAACTTCATTTTACCCCCAGAAAAAGCATAGCGGCGGATGATTTCATCCACCGCTATAAACCCAATATTATGCCGATTGAGACGATGGGTTGGTTCAGGATTACCTAATCCGGCCAAAATCAGCATTGGATTGTTACTTTTTCTCACCCGCCGGTTTGGCAGTGCCCGCATCCGGGGCTGCTGTACTTGCTGCTGAAGCCGCTGCTGCTTGATCCGCCGTTGCCTTATCAGCTTCCGCATCGCCCTTCAAAGCGCTTGGTGCGGCAATGGTCGCAATGGTAAAGTCGCGATCGGCAATGGCCGGTATCACATTTTTATCCAACTGAATTTTACTAATATGAATGCTATCCCCAATTTCTAATCCACTTAAATCAATGGTTATAACATTAGGAATATTTTCTGGGGAACAAATTAACTCGACTTGATGGAGCACGATATTCAATACGCCACCACGTTTAATTCCAGGCGATTGTGTTTCGTTGATGAATTGCACCGGAACGTTCACATGAATTTTGCTATTCTTGGAAATTCGCATAAAATCAGCGTGCAGCGGAATATCGGTGACGGGATGCAATTGAACATCCTTTGGTAAAACACGTACCGTTTTATTACCCATTTTCAAATCAAATAGGGTCGCAAAAAAACCGGTCTTATGTAAATTCCGCTTTAATTCTGCTGGATCAAGAGAAATAAGATCCGTTTCCTGCTTATTGCCGTAAACGACTCCTGGCACCCTACCAGCCCGACGAATAGCACGCGCCGCACCTTTGCCCATCTCTTCACGGCTTTCAACCTTTAATATTTGCACTTCTGACATACGATTAATCTCCTTACGCATAAAACCCTTAGGTCCGGGCGAATTGATACCTTATTTTATTTTTAATTTCAATAGCTTATTATCCCTTTCTTCCTCTAACAGAAAAAAGAACTGCAAAGCGGCGGCCACCATTAGTCAAATAAGCTCGATACGGACCTTTCTTCACTGATCCGTCGAATAGCCTCAGCAATTAGAGGAGCCAAGGTCAACTGATGAATATTGTTAATTGATTGCGTTGCTTCTGTTGCCTGGATTGTATCGGTAATCATCATTAAATCAATAGGTGAATTATTAATTTTTGCTAATGCCCCCCCCGATAAGACTCCGTGGGTAATATAAACACTGACAGATATAGCCCCATGCTCACGCAAGGCAATCGACGCATTGCAAATAGTTCCAGCCGAGTCAACAATATCATCAATAATGATGCAACGCTTACCCTTTACGTCCCCAATCACGTTCATAACCTCTGAAATGCCTGCGGCTTCACGCCTTTTATCGATGATAGCCAGATCGGCATTGATACGCCTGGCAATTGTTCTGGCTCTTAAAACGCCACCTACATCCGGCGAAACGATAGTAATGCCATCCGTACCATAGCGCATTTGGATATCTTTACTTAAAACGGGCGCAGGCAACAAATTATCGGTGGGAATATCAAAAAAACCCTGGATCTGTCCGGCATGTAAATCGACAGTTAATACCCGATTAGCCCCTGCAACGGTGATAAGGTTAGCGACAAGTTTAGCCGAAATAGGCGTACGCGGGCCTGACTTCCTATCCTGGCGGCCATATCCATAATAAGGGATAACTGCTGTAATACGTTTGGCAGACCCACGTTTCAAGGCATCCATAATGATAAGTAATTCCATTAAATTATCATTGGTTGGATATGAAGTGGATTGAATAACGAATACATCTTCCCCACGTACATTTTCTAATATTTCAACAAATATTTCCATATCAGCAAATCTTCTGATACTGGCATTTGTTAAAGGGATATTCAGCTGTGCCGAGATTGCGGTTGCCAAAACGCGGTTACTATTTCCTGCAATTATTTTCATGGGGGGCCGGATTGATAAGAATGTTGATCAATTTTTACCTTAAGTATTTGATACGCAATCAATACAGCAAGAAGAAAAAATGTAAATATGATTCAACGATCATTTATTTCAATTTTATTTTTTGCTTCACAATGATCTTTATCATACGACGTAACAAAAACATTTCTGCCCCATCAAAAAATCTTTGGTTGACAGTATCAGGTAATTTTTCAACAATAGCTGCCAGAAACCAGGCATTTTTTTACTGCCCATTTCAACGAATTTCTACAAGTTTTCCTAAATATCCAATTTTTAGGTATTGGTCACCATCAAAACGGGGTTTATGTGATATGCGTATTGAAGAAGAAATTAAACTTGATTTTAAAGATGTCCTGATTCGCCCGAAGCGCAGCACTTTAAGATCGCGCGCAGAGGTCAATTTAAACCGGAAGTATAATTTTAGGCATACTGATAAAACATGGGAGGGTGTTCCCATTATTGCGGCTAATATGGATCATACCGGCACATTCTCTGTAGGAAATGCCCTGGCTAAACATCATTTAATGACTGCTATCGATAAATTTATGACCGTTGAAGAATGGCAGAAATTTTCCCAAAAGCATCCAGAAACATTAAATTATGTTTTTATCAGTTCCGGGATCAAACAAGATGATTTTGATAAATTAAAAATCATTATGCGACAGGCTGATCTGCCTTTCATTTGTTTGGATGTTGCCAATGGTTACTCCCAATATTTTGTTGATTTCGTTAGAAAAACCAGGGATGCGTTCCCTTCAAAAATCATCATGGCAGGGAATGTGGTAACGGGTGAAATGACCGAGGAATTAATCCTGTCCGGAGCTGATATTGTAAAAGTTGGCATAGGTCCTGGATCAGTATGTACAACCCGAAAAAAAACAGGGGTCGGGTATCCGCAAATTTCAGCTGTGATCGAATGTGCCGACGCAGCCCATGGCTTAAAGGGCTTGGTATGTTCAGACGGCGGTTGTACCGTCCCCGGTGATGTTGCCAAAGCATTTGCGGCGGGTGCGGATTTTGTGATGCTTGGGGGAATGCTTGCTGGGCATGATGAATGCAGCGGCGATATTTTCATCGATAAAGGGCAAAAATTTAAAAGATTTTATGGCATGAGCTCGAGTGAGGCGATGAATAAGCACCACGGAAAAGTCGAGGAATATCGGTCAAGCGAAGGAAAATCCGTTAACATCCCTTACCGCGGCGCCATCGAAAATACGATCTTTGATATTATGGGGGGATTACGCTCAACCTGCACCTATGTTGGTGCACAGCAACTAAAGGAATTATCAAAACGTACGACCTTTATCCGCGTTACCCAGCAAATCAATGAGATATATTCAACTTACCAAATCGGCGATTGAACAATTAAGCCCTACGGTTTAATCCAGACCGCTATCATGGCCGCCAGCTATCAGATTAGCTTGAGCTTTGGCCAATCGTTACTTCTCAGCTGTGGGCTTATTTGCATGAATGAAAAAGCTATGGATCAACTGATCCCCAACCTGAATATTTAATTTGTCACTGACCCCACCATTAATTTCCAAAACGGCAATTGCCAATTTCGGCGAAACAACAAGATTATCAGACTGCGGGATGACCCTTTTGCTAATACCGATAATCTTACCTTGCCTATCAATAAACAACATGTCCAAGGGCAAATAGGTATTTCTCATCCACATCCCGATGATCTGGGGTGTTTCAAAAAGAAAAAGCATCCCCTGATCAGCTGGCATAACCCTACGGAACATTAACCCTTGTTGACGCTGCTGGGGAGTGGCAGCAATTTCAACAGTCAATGTTTTTTCTTTACCATCGCCTGATTTTATAATAAGCGGCTCTTTATTGAAAGTAATTTGGGTATATCCTATTTGAGGATGAAATACCCCTAAAATACTTAAGATAAAAAGGTTTACTAAGCCAAATAATGTTTTTTTTCTCATGAAACTTCTTAAATCCTTTATTAAAAAAGTTTTTTATCCTATTTTTAACTAACAGAATGTATTGCTTATCTTAATACCTATTCTGAATATCTGCTGTATCAACGAAAGCCAAATTATTCTACCTCACCAATTGCCATAATCGTTATAATACATTAGAGTCATTTTGTTAACAGGCCATTATCCATAATTAAAAAAAATATTTCATTGGGTTGGAGTTACCATAATGTCAGTCTTAAAAAAAACCACTGCGATTATTAGTCTCGTTTTTGTCAGTAGCTTTGCACTCATTTCTTATGCCGTCACTCCTACGTCGGTGGATAATATCATTAAGGAGCGGCAAAACTTAATGAAAACTTTTGGCCAAAGCGGCCGGCAATTAAACGAGTTAATTGGTAAAGACAATCAAGCCGCCTTATTAATTCTTGAAAGCTTACAGAAAACCGCAAAATTGCTGCCCAATTACTTCCCCCAAGACACTGGAAATCCACCCTATCAAACGACTGCTAGTCCAACTATTTGGAAAAATTGGGATGATTTTGTAGCCAGTGCCAATATATTGGCTACGGAAATAGATAAAATCACTACTTTTCTGCAAGCTGGGAACGTTGCCGCTGCCCAAGAGCAGTTGGGAAATTTATCTAAGGTAGGGTGCGGAACCTGCCATAGTAAATTTCGTTTGTCAAAACGTTAGAAGACAGATAGAAAAGCCATTGACTTTTATAAGCAATCGCGCTTTATAGTCTCTTTTTACCGATATGGTTATTATCAGTTTTATTACTAGGTATGTTGAAGGAAAGCTATTATGAAAAAAGATATTCATCCGGACTATCATGAAATTACAGTCATTACGACGGATGGCAAAAGCCACAAAACAAAAACCACCTGGGGCAAAGCTGGTGATACCATGCGTTTGGAAATTGACCCTAAATCCCATCCGGCATGGACAGGTGTTCATCGTTTGATCGATAGCGGCGGACAATTGGCTAAATTTAACAAAAAATTCCAAAATTTGGGCTTAAAGAAAACAGGCTCAGAGAAATAACAAGGGGTGTTTAACAGTCTAAGACCATTATTGCCAGTTAGTGGTTGTTATTGCTTATAAGATATAGTCTAAGAATTGCCTTTAGCGGCCAAATTTAAAACCCCTTCATTTGCAGGGGTTTTTTGTTGCCTCTTGAAATCCTTTTCAAAAATTCCCACATCAGTTTTGTGCGTATAGGCACAAGGGCTTCAGCTGATGCTGATGACTCACTATACATGATATTAACCGTAGCGATTGCATGTAGGACTTTTAAGTATACTGCTAATCGTTCCATATTGCTCATTGGAGGATATGATATGAATAATTTTGATTTAACACCCCTTTTCCGTTCAACCATTGGTTTTGACCGGTTTTCTCAATTGCTTGAAAATATGGCCAATTCGGAAGATAACGCGTTTTCTTATCCGCCCTATAATATTGAAAGAATGGGAGAAGAAAATTACCGGATAACTATGGCAGTTGCTGGTTTTTCAGAAAGTGACGTCCAAATTACAGCTAAAGAAAATTCTTTGATTGTGGTAGGGAAAAGTCATAAATCAGAAGAACCGAAGCAATATTTATATCGCGGTATTGCCGGACGTTCTTTTGAAAGGCGATTTGAGTTAGCTGATTATATTCGGGTTGATTCGGCGTTCATTGATAATGGCTTGTTGCATATCGAGCTAATCCGTCAAGTGCCTGAATCAGCAAAACCAAGAACCATTAAAATCAGTAGTGTCTCCCAGTCTTTTAAGCATGAAAAACCAGTTGGACAAATTGGAAATCAAGCTGCTTAAGGTATCAAATTGATTTTCATCTATTTATAAGAACAGTGCCGCCATGTACTAGATGGCGGCACTGTCTTTTCCAGGGAAGCATCATCACTATCATATAAAACTAAGGCTTTGTGAGTAGGACGTAAACTATCCCTTCTCACAATCCTCATCGTATGAGCAAATGGTTAAAGAAAAATTAATTTTCCTAAAATTCCTTACTTAAATAATTTATCCACTGTTTGGTGATGACGTTGCTTTTTAGCAATCAGATTTTGTACCAGCAAAATCCTTTCTTGAAGTTTCTTGATATATTCTTCAAGCTCCTTCACGGAAAAGCTTTCCAGTTGCAGCGGTGCTAACGATCGCAGGATATCATCATCCATCTCCATCACTCTTTTTTGCTTTAAATAAAATTGTTAAGTACAATAGCTTCAATATTTTTTAATCTTTTAAATTTAACAAAGAAATGTTCCTTCTACAATGCCCTCTACCCCACAAATGCTAGCCATTACACATGATTATCGCTCCACTACAGGGAATATGCGTCTCAGCCCTTTTCCTATACCTACCCCATTGCCAGATGAAATCCTAATAAAAATTGCCTATGCCGGTGTTAATAGGCCCGATCTTTTGCAACGCCAAGGTCTATATCCTGCCCCCTCCGGCCATTCCCCTATTTTAGGACTGGAGGTCAGCGGTTGGGTAGAAAAGATTGGGTCTGCCGTAACCGGCTGGCAGCTTGGCCAGGAAATATGCGCTCTAACCAATGGCGGTGGCTATGCGGAATATTGCACAGTTCCTGCTGGACAATGCTTACCTGTTCTCCCCTCTCTCTCTTTGCCGGAAGCCGCAGCTATTCCCGAAACTTTTTTTACATCTTGGCACAATGTGGTTGAACGCGGACACTTAAAATCGGGCGATGAAGTATTAATTCATGGCGGCAGCGGCGGGGTTGGCAGTGCCGCTATTCAGTTAAGCCGATATTTGGGCGCGCGGGTGTTCACAACCGCCTCAACAACAATGAAATGCCAGTTTGCCGAACGATTAGGGGCGATTGCAGCCATTAATTATCAGGAACAAGATTTTCTTTTACTGAAGAAACAAACTTACGAACAAAAAGGTTTTGATATTATTTTGGATATGGTGGGCGGCACATATTTTGAAAAGAATCTGCAACTATTACGACCTGAAGGAAAGTTAGTGCAAATTGCAACCCAGCAAGGATCGACTGTTTCCCTAGATTTGAGGCAAATAATGATCAAGCGGTTAACCATTACCGGCTCAACCCTGCGTTCCCAATCTACCGAAGCAAAAGCAAGAATAGCACAAGGATTTTTTAATGCTGTCCAAAATGCCTTAGCATATCGGCAGATTTTGCCTTTTATCTATCAAATATTTCCTTTAGCCGATGTCCAGCAAGCACATGATTTAATGGCAAAAGGGGAAATGATGGGAAAAACTATCTTAGCCGTTTCGAGGTAATATACCGCAAAACGATTTTATTTCTTTTTCCTATCGAATTTCTCCTTTATTGCCAAATTTCTATCAAGAACTTAGAGCCTTTTTCAACAATTCATTTAAAATGGACGGATTGGCTTTCCCGCTAGATGATTTCATCACCTGCCCAACGAAGAACCCAAACAATTTATCTTTTCCAGCTTTATACTCCGCCACTTTATCGGCATTTTGTTGCAACACTGTTTTGATAACCTCGTTAATCGCACTTGTGTCCGTTACTTGCTTTAGGCCACGCTCTTCAACAATTTGTTGCGGCGATTTACCGGTTTCTGTCATTTCCACAAAAACTTCTTTAGCCATTTTTCCAGACAACACCCCTTCGCTGATTAAATCC
This sequence comes from Rhodospirillaceae bacterium, assembly GCA_016722635.1. Lineage (NCBI taxonomy): Bacteria > Pseudomonadati > Pseudomonadota > Alphaproteobacteria > Rhodospirillales > Rhodospirillaceae > Rhodospirillaceae bacterium. The sequence goes on from JADKIX010000003.1 coordinate 327,457, forward strand.
ACAAGACCCCCTAAATGATCCGCGGTAATCGGTGATTGGGCAATTGTTTTGCCAATTTTATTTAAATATCCGAATAATTCTCCGCTTAACCAATTGGCCGATAATTTCGTATCACGATTTTTTACTTTTGCTAATTTTTCATAATATTCAGCAATTTCCTGTTCGCTAACCAATATATCCGCATCATAAGCTGACAAGCCATATTGCTGCATGAACCGCTGTTTTTTTGCATCAGGTAATTCAATCAGGGAGTCACGAATGCGTTTAACCTCCGCTGGATCAAGAATTAACGGCATTAAATCAGGATCAGGAAAATATCTATAATCCGGTGCATGTTCTTTGGAACGCATGGTTCTGGTAACGCCTTTATTGGCGTCAAACAACCGGGTCTCTTGGTCGATCTTGCCTCCATCTTCCAGAATGCCGATCTGGCGGTGGGCTTCATAATCAATGGCTTGTTGGGCAAACCTGATGGAATTGACATTCTTAATTTCGCATCTCGTACCTAAAGGTTGACCCTGATGACGGACAGAAACATTGATATCACAGCGCATTGATCCTTGTTCCATATTACCATCGCATGTATTTAAATACCGCATGATGGAACGCAATTTTTTTAAATATGCCGCAACCTCTTCCGCGGTACGCAAATCTGGTTCGCTGACAATTTCCATCAAGGCAATCCCTGCCCTGTTCAAATCCACATAGGTTTTGCGGGGATGTTGGTCATGGATACTTTTCCCCGCATCCTGTTCCAAATGAAGCCGCCCGATTCGAATTATCCTGCTTTGTCCGTTAGGCAAATCAATAGTTAGATGTCCCTTGCCTACAATGGGATGGAGATATTGGGATATCTGATAGCCAGCTGGCAGATCCGGATAAAAATAATTCTTGCGGTCGAAAATGGAGCGTAGATTAATTTCCGCATTTAACCCCAACCCTGTCTTAATGGCTTGCTCAACACAATAGCCATTAATGACAGGTAACATTCCGGGCATAGCTGCATCAACCAAACTGACGTTATTATTAGGTTCACCACCAAAATCATTCGCGGCACCAGAAAAAAGTTTGGATTTGGATAAAACTTGAGCATGCACTTCAAGCCCCATGACCACTTCCCACCAACCGGTTTTGCCTTCAATCATCCCATTCTGCATCATTGACATTTTTTACTCTCCCAACCAAGGGTCATTTTTAAGTGCAGCGCTTTTCTCGAGCACCTGCGCCACTTGTAACAATCTTTTTTCATCGAAAGGCTTGCCGATTAATTGCAAACCTAATGGCAACTTATCTGCCGACAATCCGACAGGCACGGAAATGGCCGGAAGGCCTGCCAAATTAACCGGCACAGTGAATACGTCGTTTAGGTACATGGCAATCGGGTCATCCATTTTATCGCCAATGGCAAAGGCTGGTGTTGGCGCAGTCGGCGTCAAGATAACATCCACTTTTTTATAAGCTTGTACGAAATCATCTAAAATCAAGGAGCGCAATTTCTGCGCTTTCACATAATATGCATCATAATAACCGGCAGATAATACATAGGTACCAATCAATATGCGGCGCTTCACCTCACGTCCAAAACCTGCCGCCCGGGTTAATTCGTACATATCATCCAAATTTTCTCCTGGCACCCGTAACCCAAAACGGACGCCGTCATAGCGCGCCAGGTTTGATGAGGCTTCAGCCGGTGCAATAATATAATAAGTAGGCAAAGCATATTTGGTATGGGGCAATTGGATGTCATGGATTTCCGCACCCGCAGCTTTTAACCAACTGATCCCTTGCTGCCATAATTTTTCAATTTCCTGGGACATGCCGGAAACTTTATATTCCTTAGGAATCCCAATCTTTAACCCCTTAATTGTGTAGTTTTTCAACGCCGCAACATAATCAGGGATTTCCCGAACAGCAGAGGTCGAATCTTTGGGATCATGACCTGCCATAGCTTGTAACATATAAGCCGTATCAGCAACTGTCCGAGCCATTGGCCCCGCTTGGTCAAGCGAAGAGGCAAAGGCTACGATCCCCCACCGGGAACATAAACCATAGGTCGGCTTTAATCCCACAATTCCTACAAAAGCAGCTGGTTGGCGAATGGAACCACCGGTGTCTGTTCCGGTTGCAGCCAATGCCATTCGTGCCGAAACAGCTGCTGCCGACCCGCCCGATGAGCCGCCGGGTACCAGTTTTTTGGTGGGGTCATTTTTACGTTTCCAAGGACTAACTACAGGCCCGAAATAACTGGTGATATTGGAGGAACCCATGGCAAATTCATCCAAATTGGTTTTACCGAGTAATACCGATCCCGCTTTCCAAAGATTAGCCGTGACTGTTGATTCATAAGGAGGAATAAAATTTTCAAGAATTTTTGATGCCGCTGTTGTACGGATTCCCTCCGTACAAAATAAGTCTTTGATGGCAATCGGCACCCCTTCAAGCAGTCCAATTTTGCCTTTTTGGCGACGGTGATCGGACAATTTTGCCATTGATAAAGCCTGTTCAGGCGTTTCTGAGATAAAGGCATTAAGCGCGCGCTGTTTTTCCATGCTTTGTAGATAAGCTTGGGTTAATTCCAAGCAAGAAAAACTTTTTTTGGCAAGCCCTTCCAGGGCTTCCGTTAAAGTCAGTTGGGTCAATTGATTCATGGGCATCTCAATTTTATAAAATTATTCAACAACTTTAGGGACACAGAAAAAATCGTGCATCTTATCCGGGGCATTTGCCAAAATCTTTTCTGGATAGCCGCCGTCATTTACTTGATCGAGCCGCATAGGCAAAGCAGATTTAAAAACATCCGTATCCGGCATTTCTTTTAAAATTGCTACTTCCTGAAGCTGTTCAATCCATTTCATAATTTGACCCAATTCTTGCCCAAAGGATTTAACTTCATCTTCTGAAACTCTAATTTTTGCGAGCATCGCAATTTTTTTAACCGTTTGACGATCGATTGCCATATCTGTTCTTCTCTCTACTCTGTTCTTCTCTCTACAAATTAATATGCTTAGATTAACTAAAATACTGAAAATTTAAAAATCAATTTCATGAATATAGGCAGAAAGCATTTATTCAATCAAGTTTTCCTTTGCCTTGAAATACTAGGAAAACTGATGATTTCCCAGCATTTAAAGACCTAGCTTGCCAATTTAATATATTTTGGCTACCCTAAAGACAGGTTGCAAAATATTATTAAACTAAAAGATTAACAGCAACTATCATAAAATACTATCGGAAATAGGGCTGATCTTATCACATAAAATTAAGAAAAAACTATATTAAGCAATGCTTATGCGTCAGAAAAATAAGCATAAAATTTTGATTAAATAATAATTTTCATTTAATGTGATCTCTTAAATTTTAGGTTAAGCCTGTCATATTCAAAAATTAAATTCATAAAGAGATGATGATCATCATGTCCACCAAAGAAAAGACACCCCGTAAAACTTATAAAAATAATAAAATCGCTGCGGAAATTAAATCCACCAGCAGTACGAATGCCAGTGCGATTAAAACATTGCAGCAATGGCTAACCTCCCATAAAGTGGAAGAGGTTGAGTGTTTGGTGCCTGACATGTCGGGTATCGCCCGCGGTAAAATTTTACCAGCCACCAAATTCCTAAAAAGTATTGAGCAAAACAGCCTGCGTTTGCCGGAAAGTTTGTTTATCCAAACGGTGACCGGAGAATACGCTGATGTGGATGATAGTTTAATGGGGCCACAAGATCATGATATTAACTTATTTCCTGACCCAGAGACTATTAAGATTGTTCCTTGGTATGATGCGCCGACAGCACAGGTCATTAACGATTGTTACTATAATAATGGTGCCCCCATTGAGTTTGCTCCTCGTCATATTCTGAAATGCGTGTTGGATTTATACCATGCTAAGGGCTGGCAACCGATCATTGCACCTGAGCTAGAATTTTTTCTGGTCCAAGTCAACACCGATCCAGATTTGCCGCTGACACCACCCATCGGTCGCTCCGGACGAGCTGAAACCGGGCGGCAATCTTACGGCATTGATGCGGTGAATGAATTTGACCCTATTTTTGAGGAAGTGTACGATTTTTGTGAGGCACAGGATATCGATATTGATACGTTAACGCACGAGGCCGGTGCTGCACAAATGGAAATCAACTTTAACCATGGCGATGCCATGCGTTTGGCTGATATGACATTTCTATTCAAAAGAACTGTCCGCCAAACCGCCATGCGCCACAATGTCTATGCAACTTTCATGGCTAAACCTTTGGCCAATGAACCAGGCAGTGCTATGCATGTTCACCAATCCGTCATTGACATAAAAACAGGGCAAAACTTGTTTGCAGACACTAAAACCGGTGAGGACTCTGACTTGTTCCGCTCACATGTTGCGGGGTTACAACGTTATTTGCCGTTTGCCATGCCTTTATTAGGACCCAATGTGAATTCTTACAGGCGCCTACAACCTTATTACGATGCCCCTATTAATGTGCATTGGGGGATTGATAACCGTACGGTTGGCTTAAGGGTGCCGATTGCTCCACCAGATGGCCGCAGGATTGAAAACCGCTTGGCAGGTGCCGATGCCAACCCTTATTTGGCAATGGCCGCCTCTTTAGCTTGTGGGTATTTGGGAATGGTTGAAAAACTATCCCCAACCGAACAAGTGGGGGGCAGCGCCTACCGTTTACGCCATACCCTGCCCCGTACTTTAAATGATGCCTTGCAACGCTTTGAGTCGAATAAAAGCATCCGTGGTATCTTAGGAGAAAAATTTGTTGATGTGTTTGCTTCTGTCAAAAGGGCAGAATTAGACGCTTATCAAAAAGTGATCAGTTCTTGGGAACGCGAGCATTTGTTACTGAATGTGTAGGTAGTGTGTCAAGCAAGCAGGGATAAAAAAATAGCTTAAAACCCATTTTTATCCCTGCTTTTTATCACCCAACATTTGGGAAATTTATCTTTTTATAATAAGCGATTGTATTATTTTTTCTTTTGTTATCTAATAACTTTATCTTGTCTTTTATATCAAATTTTTCTTGTGCGGCGAATGCGGGTGACCCAATGATCGCGTCATCATCCCATAATAAAAACTTTACCTTGTTTCTATCCTTTAACCTTAGCAAATGGAAAAAATTACAATGATAAAAAGATTGTTATCGTTTTTGTTGATAACCGCCTTGGCGAGTATTGCTGCTTTAACATCTGCCGCAATTGCTCAACAACGCGTTGTGAATGTCTATAATTGGTCGGACTATATTGGAAAAGATACTCTAGAAAAATTTACGAAAGCAACCGGTATTAAAGTTGTATACGACGTTTACGACTCCAATGAAACATTGGACGCCAAGCTTTTAACCGGAAAAACCGGCTATGATATTGTTGTTCCGAGCGGCGGTTTTTTGGTACGACAAATTAATGCTGGCCTTTACCAGAAATTTGATAAAAGCCTTTTGCCCAACTTAAAAAACCTTGATCCACAGCTGTTAAAGGCATTGGCTGGTTTTGACCCCAAGAATGAATATGCTGTGCCTTATTTCTGGGGAACAATTGGTTTGGGGCGCAATGTCAAGATGATTAATGACCGGATGCCTAATGCTCCTGTCGATAGTTTGGACATGATTTTTAAACCGGAATTTGCCAAAAAATTTGCTGATTGCGGGATTGTTTTGCTTGACTCACCCAGTGACATTTTCCAAATTGCCTTAAATTATTTAGGCAAAGACCCCCACAGCACAAAAAAAGAAGATTATGATTTGGCCGAAAAGCTATTGTTATCCATTCGGCCTTATGTCAAATATTTTCATTCATCCCGTTATATCGAAGATTTAGCGAATGGCGAGGTTTGTATCGCCTTGGGTTACAGCGGGGATATTTTAATTGCGGCAACCAGGGCGGAAGAAGCTGGGAAAGGAATCAAAATTGAATATACTATTCCTAAAGAAGGTACGCAACTTTGGATTGATTCTTTGGCTATGCCTAAAGATGCCCCGCATCCTAAAGAAGCACATGCTTTTATTAATTTCTTGATGGATGCACAAATCGCTGCTGATGGCGTCAATTCTGTGACTTATGCCAGCCCCAATCAAGCTGCTTTGCCTTATATTGATCAGGAAATTGTTAACAATCCAGGGGTGTACCCACCTCCTGAGGTCATGGCACGTTTATTTGGTGACAAGGAAGCCAGTAGTGATCTCAAAAAAATGCGGACACGCAGTTGGACCAAAGTTAAAACCGGCAGATGAATTTATCATAAAGAAGCCCTATCCCTGGATAGGGCTTTTATACTTGGCTTTAATGGAACTAAGCCCTATCAATAAAAAATACTAGTCAATACCAAAAAATGTTGTTTACATAGAAATTCTTAACCTAAAAAATCCGAACACCATCAATGGGGATATTCGATACATGTCAGAAAAGGGAAAACCGGGCCATCCGGAACCATGGCGAGACCCAAACACTAAACCATATATCAAAATTGAACATTTGGTTAAGAAATTTGGTGATTTTACGGCGGTTAATGATGTTTCCCTGACAATCTGTAAAGGCGAGCTTTTTTCCTTATTAGGTGGTTCTGGCTGTGGCAAGACCACCTTGCTAAGAATGTTAGCAGGGCTTGAGGTACCAACTTCTGGAAAAATTTTTATCGATGATGTTGATATGGCGACCATTCCGCCCTATGAACGGCCAACTAACATGATGTTTCAGTCTTATGCACTTTTCCCGCATATGACAGTAGAAAACAATATTGCCTTTGGCTTAAAACAAGATGGCATTCCCCGCTCCGTGATTGCTGAGCGTGTGGCTGATATGTTAGACCTGGTGCAATTGAAATCCTACGCAAAACGCAAACCACACCAATTATCTGGGGGACAAAAACAGCGTGTTGCTTTAGCAAGGGCACTGGTCAAAAGGCCTAAATTGTTGTTACTTGATGAACCTTTGGGGGCCTTGGATAAAAGGCTGCGGGAACAAACCCAATTTGAGCTAATGAATATTCAAGAAAAACTTGGGATCACTTTCGTTGTGGTTACCCATGACCAGGAAGAGGCAATGACACTATCTTCGAGAATTGGTGTCATGCACGCTGGACAAATTGTGCAAGTGGGAACTCCTCCAGAAATCTATGAATTCCCTGGAAGCCGGCTTGTGGCAAACTTTATTGGGTCAGTTAATATATTTACCGGTCGGGTTATTGAAGACGAGCCAGATTACGTATTAATTAGAAGTGATGAAGCCAATACTGATTTATACGTTAGCCACGGCATTGCCTGTGCACCCGGCGCTCAAGTATGGGTTGCCATCCGCCCCGAAAAAATTATTGCAACCCGACAAGCACCATCAGATAGCCGAAATCAGTTGAAGGGGATCATCAAAGAAGTTGCTTATATGGGCAATTTGTCAATTTATCTGGTTAAATTAGAAACAGGCAAAATTGTTAAGGTGACCATGCCTAATCAAGTACGTTCTAGTGAAAACCAATTAACTTGGGATGAAAAAGTTTATCTTTCCTGGCAATCAACAAGTGGTGTTGTTCTCCATCACTAATCACAGAAAAAATTCACTGATCAATCGGTTGGATTTAAATAGGGGGTCAAAAAGGTGGTTAACGGCAAACAGAAGCCCTTCGTGTCTTTTTTTAAGAAACTAAAGCCGCAAGGTTCCTCTATTACTATTTTCGTTCCATATTTCTGGCTTTCTTTATTTTTCTTATTACCGCTGATTCTGATATTTGTGATCAGTCTAACCCAAACGGTTGACCTCCAGCAACCTCCTTATAGCCCAATTATTACCTCAACCGAAGATACAGTTCGGATTAACTTATTCTTTGGTAACTATCTTGCCCTTGCAGAAGATCAGCTTTACATTTTATCTATTGTCAATTCCGTGAAGATCGCCACCGTATCAACATTTTTCTGTTTGCTGATTGGTTTCCCAATGGCGTACGGGATTGTCCGTAGTACCCCTACATATCGTAATACCTTGCTGATGATGATTATCTTGCCTTTTTGGACATCATTTCTTATTCGTGTCTACGCTTGGATCGGTATTCTAGGGAAAGAAAATGGGTTATTGAACGGCTTGCTATTATGGCTGGGGATTATTGACAAACCACTGGATATTATTTACAGCGATTTGGCTGTTTATATAGGTATTGTTTATTCTTATCTGCCTTTCATGATACTACCCCTATATGCCACATTAGAAAAACTAGATAACACCTTATTGGAAGCAGCCGCAGATTTGGGTAGTAAGCCCGCAAATACATTTTTTACGATTACTGTACCCTTGACAATGCCTGGAATTATTGCTGGTTGCCTACTCGTTTTTATTCCAGCGGTCGGCGAGTTTGTTATCCCCGAATTACTGGGCGATGCCAGCAGCCCGCTGATTGGGCAACAGGTCAGAAATGTATTCAGCTATGATTGGCCAATGGCCTCAACCCTGGCAATGATGGTTCTTCTAGTCTTGGTAGTCCCAATTTTTATTTTCCAATATCTACAAAACAAGCAGACGGTGGCCAAATGAAACGCGGTCTTTCATGGTTCGTTTTCATCTCATTAATATTGGGTTTTGTATTTCTTTACGCACCAATCTTAGTCTTAATCGTCTTTTCTTTTAACAAATCAAAACTGGTAACAGTATGGCAGGAATTTTCCTTCGATTCTTATATCAACCTTCTTCATAATCAACAAATTTTGGATGCCGCTTGGGTCAGTTTAAAAGTAGCCTCAATATCAGCAACCTTGGCGGCAATTCTGGGTACCATGTGTGGGTATGTTTTATCACGCTTTAGCCGGTTTCGTGGCCGCATCTTATTCCTGGGGCTTGTTAGTGCCCCACTTGTTATGCCGGAAGTTATCACCGGTTTGGCAATGTTATTAATGTTCATTCAGTTGGATCAAATTCTTCAAAGTGTTTTTGGCATTGAACCTGTTGGCAGAGGCCTTATCACTTTAATTATTGCTCACACAACCTTTGCAACAGCTTATGTGGCTGTCGTTGTACAGTCACGTTTGGCTGGATTTGATCGATCCTTGGAGGAAGCAGCAGCTGATTTGGGTGCGAAACCCTATAAAGTGTTCTTTTTTATCACCCTACCCATTATTGCCCCCGGTATTATTGCTGGCTGGCTACTGGCATTCACTTTATCTTTGGATGACGTGGTTATTAGTGATTTTACCTCTGGCCCCGGTGCCTCGACCCTGCCATTAGTTATTTTTTCTAAAGTCAGGTTAGGGATAAGCCCCGAGATTAATGCGCTGGCTACCATCCTCATTTTGATTGTTGGCACTGGTATTATCGCCGCAAATATTATTGGTAACCATCGGGCAAAAAGAGAACGGCGAGAAATGCAAATAGCCTTGACAGAAAAAGCTGTCCCGTAAACATTCATTTCTATTAAAGAATAAAGCTTAATGTAAGGAGATAAGAATGGCCAAAATGACAGTGGCAGCAACGCAGTTCGCCTGCACAGAAAACACGGAACGGAACGTTGAAACTGCCGAACGCATTACCAGATTAGCTGCAAAAGAGGGGGCAAATATTATCTTACTGCCGGAATTGTTTGAAACCCCTTATTTCTGTAAAGACCAAAAACAATCTTTCTTTTCCTTGGCAAAGCCGGTCGATAACCACCCTACCATCCAACGCATGCAGCAACTAGCCGCTGAATTGAAAGTGGTTTTACCGATCAGTTTTTTTGAACAAGCGAATAATGCGTATTTTAACTCGGTGGTCATGATTGATGCGGATGGGGAAATTCTTGGTTTATACCGAAAATCCCATATTCCAGACGGGCCAGGTTATCAAGAAAAATTTTATTTTACCCCAGGAGATACGGGATTCCGGGTTTGGAGTACGGCCTATGCTAAAATAGGACTAGGGATTTGTTGGGATCAATGGTTCCCTGAATTAGCTCGCTCCCTTGCGCTTCAAGGCGCAGAAATGATCCTTTATCCGACCGCCATCGGTAGTGAGCCGCAAGATGCAACCATTGACAGTCGCGATCATTGGCAACGCACCATGCAAGGCCATGCCGCCGCCAATATCATCCCAGTGATCGCCTCTAATCGTATTGGTTTGGAAAAAGGCGAAAATTTTCAAATGACTTTTTATGGGTCTTCTTTCATCACCGACGCTACCGGGGCAAAAATTGCAGAAGGTGACAGGCAAACGGAAAGCGTTATCACTGCCTCTTTTGATTTGGAAAAAATTAAGCTGCAACGCGCTTCATGGGGCCTATTCAGAGATCGCCGCCCAGAATTATACACGCGTATCCTTTCCTATGATGGCAAGGATTCAATATTATAGGAAAGTCTTTACGTAAAATCACGGTAGCGTTCGTTTTTCTCTATAACACTTGATGTTAAGCACAACAACTATAGCTTGCCAATAAGGGCTGCTGCCTCAGGATTAATTTTTCAAATTAATCCACACAGATTTCCAATCCGTATATTTATCAAGCGCATGCAAGGATTTGTCACGTCCAAAACCAGATTGTTTAAATCCCCCAAAAGGCATTGACATATGGCCATCATCATAAGAATTAACCCATATTACACCCGCTTTTAAGGCTTGTGCCGTCCGAAAAGCTTTGGTGATGTCTTTTGTCCATACCGCCGCGGCTAATCCATAAATCGTATCATTGGCGATTTTGATTGCTTCCTCTTGATCACGGAAAGTGATCACCGATAGCACCGGCCCAAAAATTTCCTCTTGGGCAATTTTCATGCGGGGTTGCACGTGATCAAAAATCGTTGGCCCCACAAAATATCCGCCACTGCTTTCAGCAACCCTTTTCCCGCCGCAAATGAGGGTAGCCCCCTCTTTCTTCCCCGAATCGATATAGCCCAAAACCCGAGCCATTTGTTTTTGATCAATAAGGGCACCAATATCTGTCAGTGGATCTAAGGGATCCCCTACTTTCATTTTTTTGCTAACATCCGCAACTTTAGCCAAAAATTTATCTTTAATGGACGTTTCAACTAATAACCGTGACCCAGCACTACAGGCTTCGCCTTGGTTATAGAAGATGCCCCAGGCCGCCGCTTTCGCAGCCGCATCTAAATCCGGCGCATCCGCCATAATAATATTAGGGGATTTCCCCCCGCACTCCAAGGAAACACGTTTCATATTTGATTCACCGGCATATTTTAAAAAATATTTTCCAACCTCGGTCGATCCCGTGAAGGCCAAACAATCCACCTCCCCATGCTTTCCCAAAGCCTGGCCAGCGGTTTCCCCATAACCCGGGACCACGTTTAATACGCCTGCTGGCACCCCTGCTTCAGCCGCTAATTCAGCCACCCGTAACGTTGATAAACAAGATTGTTCCGCTGGCTTAATAACCAAACTGTTTCCCGCTGCAAGAATTGGCCCCATTTTCCAAGCTGCCATTAATAAGGGAAAATTCCACGGTAAAACCGCGCCGATCACCCCCAAAGGTTCACGCCTAACCATGACAATCGAGTCAAGCCCTGTGGGTGCAACCTCATCAAACAATTTATCAATGGTTTCCGCATACCACCGGATACAATTGATTGCTAAGGGAATATCAACCGAGATGCTGTCGCGGATGGGTTTGCCAACATCCAGGGTCTCTAATAAGGCTAATTCATCAAAGTTTTTTTCCATTAAATCGGCCCAGCGCAACATGATTTTTTTACGCTCGGCAATCGCCATTTTTACCCACACCCCTTTTTCAAAGGCTTTCTTGGCAGCTTTCACAGCCAGATCAATATCTTCCTTATCGCCTTCCGATATTTGGATAATGGTTTGACCAGTTGCCGGATTGATAGCTGGGAAAGTTTTACCTGACTTGGCCGGGACAAATCTTCCATCAATGAACAAGTGTTGGGGAAAGGACAAGGTCTTGCTTTGATGTTGCCAATCAGACATTTTTTTTGATGCGGTAGTCATCATTATTTTTCTCCCTAAAAGATTAATTTTTATTTCAAGCCTACAGCCATTTCCATCCAAAATCTTTGCCTGCCTTGGCGAACACAATGACGACATATTTTGTTAATACGCGCACCCAAGCACGGAATACGGAATTGGGAAGCATGCCTATTTCCCTTAACACCAAAAGAGTGCGGAAAATAGAAGTTCATGATATTCCCAGTAAATAATCCAATTTAAACCCGCCGCCAAACAGTGCCGGTTGCTTTATCTTCCAAAATGATGCCTGATTTTTCCATTTCCTGTCGAATTTCATCGGCTTTTTGAAATTTTTTTGCCTGGCGCGCCTGCACCCTATCTTCAATCCGTTGCTGAATCTCTGCTTCGGTGATTGTCTGTGGCTGGTGGGGCGAATGGCTTTGTTGGAACCATTGTTCAACAGGATGTTGAAGGATGCCCAATAAATTGGCACAATTTTTTAATTGGGCTTGTAATAACGGCTTTTGTTTTTCATCCGCCTTATTAATTGCAGATGCCAATTCATGCAGACGGGTTAAAGCCAAGGGTACATTCAAATCATCCTCTAAAGCTTCCCAAAAAATGGCTGGGATTTGTACCGTATGGGCGGGAAAGTTGCCCCCTCGCAATGTTTGGTAAAAACGGTCAAGATGCTGCTTGGCCTCCTGCAACGCGGCCCTTGAAATATCCAAGGGTTGGCGATAATGGGCGGATAGCAAGCATAAACGGATGGTTTCCCCCGCAAAACCCTCCTCCATCAACTGGCGTACTGTAAAAAAATTGCCGGTTGATTTTGACATTTTTTGCCCATTCACCTGCACAAACCCATTATGTAACCAGTAATGGGCTGGGTTTAGGCCGTTATGGCTGCAACTACTTTGGGCAATTTCATTTTCATGGTGCGGGAAAATTAAGTCAAGCCCGCCGCCATGGATATCAAAAACATCCCCCAGCAAACTGCCCGCCATGGCGGAACACTCAATATGCCATCCTGGCCGTCCCCGGCCCCACGGACTATCCCAACCGGGCTGATCATCGGCACTTGGTTTCCACAAAACGAAATCGGCCGGATGCTTTTTATATGGGGCCACTTCCACCCTGGAACCAGCAATCATCTCATCTTGGCTGCGATGGGATAGACAGCCATAATTGGGCGCAGCTGGCACATGGAATAATACATGCCCCTTGGCCACATAGGCATAACCCGCGCGCACCAAATATTCGATCATTTGGCACATTTCCGGGATGTATCCGGTGGCTTTCGGCTCATAAGTGGGCGGCAATGCCCCCAAGGCATTCATATCTTGGTGATAGTAGGCAATGGTTCGCCCGGTCAAGGCCTCAATCGTTTCGTGACCTTTGGCCGCCGCCTGGATAATTTTATCTTCGATATCGGTAATGTTGCGGACATAAACCACATGATCGGCCCCATATTGATGCCGCAGCAGGCGGAACAACACATCAAACACCACCACTGGCCGGGCATTGCCCACATGCGCCCGGTCATAAACGGTCGGGCCGCAACAATATAGACGCACCTTCTGCGGATCAATGGGGATGAAATCCTGTTTACGCCCCCCTAACGTGTTAAATAGCCTGAATGTCATTTTTAGTTGATGCTTTCCATCACCCGTTATTTATTAAACTGGCCAGTTATTCATCAAACCAGATTGAATCAGAAAATGATGGCACAGTAAATTATTATTTAAAATTTCCGCTTGATCCAGCCTTGTGTAATAGGATACCGCCGCTCCCTAGCAAATGCCCGCGGGGATACCCTGGGGCCAGGCGGGGTTTGATGGCGTTTATATTCGGCCCTGCCAAGCAATGACCAAATTTCCTCAACCAATGGCCGCTGGTATCCACCGGCAACAATTTCCGCAATCCCCAAATCCTCCTCAACCAACCCTTGTAATATATGGTCCAGGATAGGGTAAGGTGGCAGGCTATCCTCATCTTTCTGGTCAAAACGCAATTCGGCGGTCGGGGGGCGTTTTAGAACCCTTTCCGGCATTATTAACCCTGCGGGGCCTTTAGCAATGGCCGGTTTTACCTGGTTGCGCCATTCCGCCAAAGCAAAAATGGTGGTTTTATAAATATCTTTGAGCGGGGCATAAGCGCCGCACGTGTCGCCATATAAAGTGGCATATCCAACGGCCATCTCGGATTTATTGCCGGTCGCCAATACCAAGGGGGAAAGCTTATTGCTAACCGCCATCAATAACGTGCCGCGGATACGGCTTTGCAGGTTTTCTTCCGCAAGGCCGGGTTTGGTCCCGCTAAATAAGGAAGCCAAGGTTTCCGTATATTGTTCCATTAAGCCCTGGATTGGCAATTGATCAAGCCGGATGCCCAACAATTTCGCGGTGGTCGCCGCATCCTCCAAACTTTGCTGGCTGGTATAGGGGGAAGGCATCATCACGCCCCGCACCTGCCCTGAACCCAAGGCATCAACCGCGATGGCAGCGGTTAAGGCCGAATCAATCCCACCACTTAACCCCAGCACCACCCCTTTGGCCTTATTTTTCCCAAGATAATCCCGCAACCCTAACACAGCGGCTTGGTAAACATGCCCCAGTTGCAAGGCCGGATGAAGGGATCCATGGGATAAGCCAGGGTAGGTTGGGTGATAAGCTGGCTGTCCCACCAAGCGGAAGGAAGATTGGCCAACCGCCCAATCAACCCCTATCAATTGTTCTTGGAATGCCAATGCTTGGCTGACCATTTGGCCGCGCCGGTCAAGCAAGAACGAGGAGCCGTCAAAAACCAGGTCATCCTGGCCACCCACCTGGTTTACATACAGCAAAGGCAGACCGTTTTCCTTGGCAAGACCGGCGGCCACTTGCTGCCTGCGGTGCATTTTATCCGGTAACAGGGAATTCGGTTGGGTTGATAAAGGAGATAATTGCAACCCGGCATCATAAGGGCTTGAATTGATCACCAGCAAAAAATGCGCACCTTGCTGCCGCAACTGTTTGGCGGCGGCATCCGTCCACATTTCCTCACAAATCATCACCCCCAAATCAATGCCCCGGAAAACCATGATATTCGGCAGCTTGCCAGCGGTGAATAAGCGTTTTTCATCAAACACCTGATAATTGGGCAAATCTGATTTATAATGGGTGGCCACCCGCTGGCCTTGATCCAGTAAACAACAGGCATTATATATGTGGCCCTGTTCCCTTAAGGGCACGCCCAATAATATCGCGGTTTTGGCGCCCGCCGTCTGCTGTTGCAATTGCTGCAGGTAATCAGCGGCTTCCCCCAGGAACGCCTGGGAAAGGATCAAATCATCCGCCGGATACCCCACCAAGGCCAATTCAGGCAAAACCAACATATCTGCCTGCATGGCCACAGCTTCCGCATAAAAAGACAGGATACGCTGGTAATTGCCCGCAATATCCCCAACCGCTGAATTCATTTGCGCTAAGGCAAGCCGGATAGAAGCCCCCATTATTTACTTTTTCCTTATGTTACGGAAGAACCATCATCGCGCTTTATTTTAACAGATATTTTGTTGGATTCACGAAATTTCATCGCTTACCGCTTGGCTTTGCTATAGCCTGATCCCCCAGGAAATAAAAATAAGTTTTTTGCATGGGTATCCTGCCGATTCTGGCTAAAATTAAGCTTTTGTTCACTTTATTACTTGCAATTCTTCACTAGCCTATTGATAAAAGCAATGCTAGAACACTGCCAGTGGGGAAAAACATCCAAGCCAACGCCGATGATTGATGACAAAAACATTGAAAAAAACCCCGTATGATTAAGAATGAGCGGCCAAAAGACTCTCCGCCCCCGATTGTCAGCAGCGAAGTCAGGCTGCGGGACAAGGTGTTGGCTTTACGCAACGGCCCACCCCAAATTGTCATACAAGATATTGATTCCTGGAAACATGAGCGCAAAGTCGGCAGCATTATGTTTGTTGATGTGGTGGGTTCGTCTAGGTTTGTTGCTGACCGTGATGCTGAAGATGCCAGTGATTCGCTGTTGATTATCTTAGGCTTGATGACTGAATCAATTGAACGGTACCGCGGCACGATTGTCCAGGTTATGGGTGATGGCATCTTGGCGATTTTCGGGGCACCGCAAGCCTTGGAAGATCATGCGACCCGTGCTTGTCTTGCAGCAGAGCACATCCATGAACAACTGCAAAACAGTTTAGCGCGCTTCCCAAGCTTGGTGGGCCAGCCACCGACATTCGTCCGAATCGGCATTAATTCCGGGGAAGTGTTGATCAAGACAACCAGTGGGCAATCCTTAACGGATTACCAGATCATTAGTGAAAGCGTTCATATTGCCCAGCGCCTGCAGTCAGGGGCCGACCCCGGCACCACCCATCTGGGTCAGGAAACTGTACGAATTTTGGGTTCGTCGATTCGGGTGGTTGAAAAAAAACAAGTGCGGTTGACCACCGAATCGTCCGTGGTACGCACCTATAAACTGCGGCATATTGCCTCAGTCAAACGGCCATCTGTTTATAATAACAGCTTTGTCGGAAGGGTGGCCGAATTGAAACAATTGGCGACCATGTTGGAAAATTGCGAACAGGGCACCGGCCAAAACTTCTGTATCATTGGCGAGGCTGGGATCGGCAAGTCACGCCTGGTCTATGAATTTAAAAAAACCCTTCCGCCGCTATCTTGGCGGGTGATCGAATATTTACTGGATAATTTGCCCGGGCATCCTTTGCGTTTTTTACAAGAAATTTGGCAAATTTTTGCCCCATCGCCCACCCCGGATGCGGGCGACATGAAAAAGGCGATCCAGCAATTATTGAAACGACTCGGGATCAAGGAGGTTTTTGGCCCATCTGCCTTGTTGAGCTTGATGGGGTTGCGGGTGGATGACCGGGCCTGGGACAGTTTAGGGGCTGAGGAAAAATTGGCCATCACCAGCGCCAGCCTGGCCCAAATTGTTGTGGCCACCAGCCGCCAACAACCGGTGTTATTGATCATTGAGGATTATCAATGGGTTGCAACCGACGTGGCATCGTTCCTGGCCGATTTGGTGCCGCGGGTGCCCGATTCGCGCGTGCTGCTGCTGATCACCCACCGGGCAATCGACAGGTTCGAATCACCCTTCAATCTGCCGGTTATTCCCTTGGGCTCCCTGACCCTTGCCGAGTCGCGCCATATCGTGGATTGGTTTTTTGGCTCCTATCCCGATCTCGAGGAAATGAAGGAAAAATTGCTGGATAAAACCCAGGGCAATCCCTTATTCCTGCTAGAATCCATGGAAATAATGGCCCAAAAAGGCTATATCGCAGGCAAGTTAGGTGATTACCGTTTGGGCAAAAGTTATTTTTCTTTTGCCGTGCCGCCCACCGTTCAGGGGATTTTGGCCGAACGGATTGACAGCTTACCCCCTTTGGAACGGGAAGTGTTGTCCACCGCCTCGGTCATGGGGGCTGAGTTCTTTTATCTGCTGCTGGCCTATTTAATGAATCAGCCCTTATCCGACATTCAACCCCCGTTAAACCATTTGGAGCAGGCAGGGTTTATTGTGCCGGAACCCTTGATCCCCGATAAAAGCCCCAGCAGCCGTTTTCGCCATAATTTAATGCAAGATGTCAGCTATAACAGCCTTCTGAAAAAGAACCGCCGGTACCTGCACCAACAATCCATTGTGGCGTTGGAAGGCAAGTTGGGCCGAAAAATTGACCAGCGTTGGCAACAATTGGCCCACCATACCCTAATTGCCGAAGATTGGCGCAAGGCCTATTTATATAACCGCCGCGCTGCCCATAACGTCTTTATCCGCGGGGCGAATCGGGAAGCCATTGATTTTTACCGGGGGTCGTTAATGGCCTTGCGGCAGATGCAAGCCATTGACCCATCGCCCGCCATCGCCATTAGAATTATTGATGTCAATCTCAGTTTGGTAAAACCCTATTTTACCACCGGCAATTGGACGCAGGTGAACAATGTGTTAGAAGAAACCCTGCGTGACAGCCGCCGAATGAACAACCCCTTGAAAGAATTGGAAACCCAAACTTTTTACATTTTGCTCGAATGGATCAAGGGGGATTTGACCAAAGCCATCGGAATTGGCAAAGAATTGCTAGAGGATAAGAACAACGTCATGACGCAGGAAATCAAGATTAGGATTCTTTCCAGATTGGGAGGAATCTATTTTGATATGGGCAATTTGCGGGAGTCGGACAAATTACATAAATATATACTTAAATATTTAGAAAGTGGTTCTTATAAATATAAAAAATTTGGCCTGTTGGTTAGCGCAAGTATTGTTACATATACTCAGTTAGGGCGGATTGAGGCTGAAAAAGGTAATTTTGAATTAGCTGTTCAATATGGCAATCAAGCTTTAAAAATTGCGTTTTCTTCGCCCGACATATTAAGCCAAATCTATGCCTTATCGTGGGTGGCTATTATCTTCTTACGCCAAAAAGATTTTGGAAGTGCTTTGCCTTTGTTTGAGGAAAGCGTCCAATTTATCTCTTCAAACCAATTCAAAATTGTTATATTAGCCCTACCATCAATGCTTTAATTTACGTTTATGCTAATCTCGGAAACCGTTCAAAAGCAGAATATTATTTAGTTGAAGGGTTAGGTTATTACTATGCTCAGTCAACAGATAATTATTTATCCAGATACCTTTATTGGTTAGGTGAAGCATTGTTTTACATAGGAAAAATTGAATTAGCGGAAGAAGTCGCAAAAACAGTTATTAAAAAAACAACAGCCTATGATGAACAAGTAAATTTAGCGTGGGCGGAATGTTTACTCGCTGAAATTCTAATTAATAAAAGAGATGGTATAGAATCAGAAAACCTTTTACAAAAAATTTATCACGTAGCGAAAAAATATCAGTTATTACCTTTAATGGCCGAATATTATAGGTTGTCTGCTCAGTTGGCGCGCGCACAAAACAACAAAGCCAAATTCAATCATTATCGCCAGAAAGCTAACCAATTATTTGAAAAAATGCAGATGAAAGATAAAATTTGACCTAAGTTTTTTTTTGAATAAACAATCGAAATATTCTGACAGATGTGGTATTGATTACATCAATATCCATAAAGGTTCTATCTAAATTTTCACTGCGTGGGGATAAAATTAATTTATAATATCTCGGGAGAAGTACCGTGGTTACAGATAATCATGCAATATTTTGTCCAAACGGCAGTTTGTATAACTTTAAAAACAAAGCGCTTGTTCCAAGTGCATCCAAGCTTAATTTTTCTGAATCCTTAAATTTTCCTATATCCTCCGATATAAGTGACACGCATATTTCTTCACGAAGTTATTCGTCCATAAGTGAGACACGCTTAGTTCAAGATTTGACGTAGAGATTATAATCGGCGTCCATAGAGTTACGTGCATATTTCTTCAGCCAATTATTTTAGTCATAAGTTAGTTACGCTTATATTCTTTAGGAAGTGATTCGCTCCTTAAGGATCCTTGTTAAATTTCTTCAGGTCTGTTATCGTTCCTTTTACATATCTCTTTGTTTATGTTAATTTTAAGGCCCTTAACCTGCTAAGCGTTCCTGGTGTTAATTATTTTCCCAAGTCTTACTATATTTAAGATTAGGAACGTTTAGCTTTCATAGTTCAATAAAATCTTAATTTTTATGCCCCGTATTTTGGGTTAGGTTAGTCTAAATTTTTTAATCTATTCGTACATACCAATCGATTAAAAAAAACTATGTTTTAAGAAAAACCTAGGCAATTAACTCAATCTAACCCAACCCAGAAACCAAGAAAGATACATGAATGGGTTACCCCAACATACTGGATGATGCTAATAATTTACTGCAACGGGCATTGCACCAGGCTGTTAGCCAAAGTCAACAAGCGGGCGATCAAGCCCTTAATCAGGCGGCACACCAAAATTCCATCCATTTTTATAATTATGCCTTAAACACCATCAAAAATTTGCCGCCCGCCCAAATATCAGCGACCCAAATCATTGATATCAATTTACAAATTATCCAGCCTTATATCATTAAGGGTCAGTTGGATATGGCGGAGGATTTGCTGGCCGAAACCCTGCAAATGGCCACCGATATCCACGATACCAGCCGAATCATTGAAACCACCCTGCTTGCCCTGTTGTTCCATTGGGTAAAAGGGGATTTTACAGAGTGTGTACAAATTTCCAAAAATTTGTTACGGCAATATCCTGTGCCCGAAAATCAACAAATAACTTTATCCTCGCGCATAGCAGGGGTTTATTTTGATATGGGCCAATTCCGTAAATCGGAACAGATCAATCAAAAAAACATAAGGTTATTAAAAGAAAGCAATTCCCTGCATAAAAAACTTGGAATGTTAACGATCGCTTCCATCCAACCCTATATGCATTCGTCGCAAATTGCCGCTTTCCGGGGACAGTTTGATTCGGCCTATCAATATGCCCGCAAAGCACAACAAATTGCAGCGGAATGTAACCATCCCTTCAGCCAGGCCTATGTTGATGCCCGTCTGGGCAGCATCTATGTCCGGCAAGGCCTTTTTTCCACCGCCCTTTTTTATTTGGAAAACAACCAGCGTTTTTGCATTTTCAGCCAAAACCAGCTTTTCGGGCCCTATGTGGCGATTATTCCCTTTGTGAAAGCGCAATTGGGAAATATCCAGGAAGGGTTGGATGAATTTCACCGCTGCTTCCAACCCGAATCATTAAACCAGATACAAAAAAGCTATATCAGCCAGATTTTCGGTTGGTATGCGGAAACCTTGTTGTTGGCCGCCCAATACAACCAGGCTTTGCAGGCTTGCCAAAAAGCTTTGGCGAATGCGAATCAGTTACAGGAACGGTCGAATCAGGCCTGGTTATGTTGCCTAAAGGCGGAAATATTGCTGCATCTGCCCAATCCCTTGCAACAGGAGGAAAAGATCACCCACCTGTTAAGCGAATCCCTGCAATTATGTGAGAATGAGGGAATGCGCCCCCAACAAGCCCATGGTTACGTGGTTTTGGGAAAATTGTATCACTTGCAAGGGGAATTTAAAAAAACCGAGCAATTTTTTGCCCGCGCTTATGGTTTGTATGTGGAAATGGGGATGTTTTTTTACTGCTATAAACTTAGTACCTATTGCCAAAACCACCCGCAACTGGCGGTTATACTGAAAAAACCGCCGCTGACCACCCCATAAATTATTACCGATGATTGTGCTGGTGATTACATTAAGTATTTGTAACCAGGTTATCATACATCGTTGTATAGCCAAAAAAAACTCATCTACAAAAACAAAAACTTGGCTATACAACGGGCTAGAAACTACCTCATACGGGTTCCCAATAAAAAAAGTTAAAAAAGATTGATAACAACTTGGAGGGGTAACAGAAATGTTACCCCTCTATTTTTATTTTGGTTTTTATTTTGGGGGTCGTTATATGGCCTGGCTGCGAAATACCTCCTAAAACATAACGCGCGTTCTTTCAAGAATAAAGAAAAGCTGTCTTTATCGGGCATCTTGCACCCAATCATCATTTGGCCATCCTGGATGTTTCTTCTGCCCGTGCCAACCGCTAAAATATCTCCTACGAATCGGTTAAAAGAACTTGCGAATCAGGCTTGGCGGTAGTACTTAAGGGCAGGAAAACCCACTACTATCTTCCAGACATAGCCCATATTGGCCGTTTATCACGCATGAAGCGAATCGGCTAACTATCCAGGAACACCAGGGAACAGGCTTGCCACCTATTTAGGTTTAAAAAAAATTGATGCCTTTTAAGGAAAAATTAAAAATCAGTATATTTTTTCCCCTTGCTTTCCTATTTTACATAAAAATGGGGATGTTTCTTGTTCCTTTAAACTTCATAATTATTGCCAAAATCACCTGCAACTGGCAGAATCAATGGAAAAATTGCCACTAAAAACCTCATAAATTATTACGATGATTGTGCCGTTTGATACATAAAATTTTGGCAATAGGGTTATTATGATAGACGTATAATCCAAGAACCTCCTCCCTGATATGTTCTTGGTTATACATCTAAATGACTTGATAGGGTCATCAAGTAAAAAAAGTTTGATAACAACTTGGGAGTAACAGCAATGTTACTCCCATTTTTTTATAAGTTTTTATAAGTCGTCAGAATGTTTGGGTATTTCCCCCGATTTTGGTTAGTGATGAGGGTTTTGGCCCGTAATACCACAAACCCCTTATTTCAAGACGCTTGCGCCTTTCGGCGTGTCCGGCATTTTAACACCTGTTGGTAACCAGCCCATTGTCTCCCTTCAAGATTTTATATATTTCACAAGATCGCCCATCAAAACTGGTTGTTCATTTTTATTTCACCATCAATCATTGGCCGGTGGTTTTCTGGCTCGGACGGCCTTTGCTTAGCGAGGATGTCGGTACAATGGATGAAATGGGACATGGGTTTTCCCGAGTCGCATGGCTATTTCCATGGGTTTTGTGGATTTTGTACCCAGGGATGGGATATGTTTTCGACTATCCAGCTACGCCGAATCATATATCTAGATGATCCCGTGATAGAAAAGTGACCCGCGACTCGGTCTATCCCCTTATATCTTTAGCTGTTATCAAAATTGACAGTCTTTTTTTGAATTAATTATAGGCCGCTGCCCGCTATGCACACAATTTGGCAATTGATGGCCATGGGTCATTTTAACCTTTTGATTGACAGCATAACAGCCCGTTTTGCCTGATGTATCAGCGCTAATCCCTAAAAATATATTTTATGGATCGGTTCAATTGTCAAATGGCCGAATCGGTTAGGCAATACCCAAACCCCAGAAAACCCGGAATAACAGTCTCCAGGATAACCCTGGGGCACCTTATACAGGGGTTAACCTGCCCAATCCCGGTTATTCTGATGTTTTTAAAAAAAATTTGGACGGTTTTTTATCCCCCATACAGCCCACAATTTTTGGGTCGATCAGATTTAGGGGGTGAAGGCATCGATGCCGATGATGGCAGGGGAAGCGAACGTCAGAACGAATCACAACCGCCAATCGGCTCTTGTATCATAAAGACTGGGCATCATAAAGACTGGACGTTAAAGACCGCCAGTTCCTTGGATCATCCCTTGTACCTATTGCATCCTTTATTTCTTAAAGCGTCCCAGACGGTATGATGGGTGGAAAGGCAAAGAATCCCTAACATAATAATCTTTTGAATAGTCTGCGGCTTTGCGTTGATACTCACCGTCTTGCCTCAAGGGGCCAGGCAGCCCTATATCAAAGACCTTTGGGGTTATGTTGCTTAAGCTAAAATCCTGGCTAAAGCCCGCCCAATAACTTTCATGGTCTTTCCCATAAATAATGATGCCTTTTTTAAACATCACTTCACTCCTTATCTTTCCTAAGCTTGATAAAAAGATTAGGCCGGATTATTTAGAAAAATCTTCACAACTAGAAATATCCTCACAACCCAGCCTAACCTTCACACACAGAGAAGATTACAGGGGTTTTCCTATTAAATTAAAATAGAAAAAGCTATAATCATGGAAAGATATATAAGGATCTGACCTTCAGCACTGTGACTTAAATTACAGATTAATTATTTTTTATCATTATAAAGGTAAGCAGGGGATGAGATGTTTTATCTGATTCAAGTAAGCATATGTTTGAGCCACACGAAAATTAAGGATATACTCAAACTCTAAGTGGCAAATAACATATGTTGGTTGCAGCGTGTTGCAAGCGATTATATTTCCCCGGCAACAGGTGATCAACATTTTTTTTTGATTTGTTTAGTTTTTATTGAAAATGTTTTAAATATAGCTTCTGATGTTGATAAGCAGACTGATGCAGACTTATATAGTATTTAAACTAATCCAGGAAATTTCCTAAACCCGCCACTATAGGAGTTGACCATGTCCGACACCCCCAAAAAAGAAGACCAAAAAAAACCTCTATTGGTTCAACTAGATGATGCGTCCGATACTGCCATTGAAGAATTCATCACGCGTTCTATTGCTAATATGATCGCGTTGATCCCACCGGATGAAATTACGAAAGACCCCGAAAAACTTGATGCACTTGCCCAAGCAACGGCGGTTTTAGTTAAAGCCGTTGAGAAATATGTCCGCGATCAGCAACTGGCGGAGGAGGCCGCACAAGCAAAGGCCAACAAGAAGAAGACTAGGGCGGCTGATAAAGGCAGCAAAGATTTGAAACAAGCCGACCAACCTATTCCCCTATTCTTCCTACCCCTACGTAAAAAACATGATCCCCAACAACCAGTGGAAAACCCCGAAAAACTGACGCTAAGCAGCCAAACCTCCGAGGCCGCCCCTGAAGGCAAGGCTAACAAGATTGGCCGCAGGCGTAAAAAAAGCAACCAGCGCGAATAATGCCACACACAGTTTTTTAGGCGCACCACAAAAAGGATTAGAGAAAAAGTTATTTAGTCATTTGGTCAATGGGAATCATGAGGTTGTAGCCCTTAAATAGATTTTCATTGATAGACGAGTTTAGCAGGATTATTCACTTACGTCACAGGTTTTGCTCAACAATCCTATGAACCTAGTCAACCCCTGCTAAAACTGGATCCCAGACATAATCGTCTGGGATTTTCAGTTTTTGAAGACCAGTAATATCTTAAAAAGATCAAGCTATTGATCCTATAATCAGTAACAAGTAAGGATAGTATCATTTTTAAAATGTGATCAACATCATTTAAAAGCGATATTTTTGATGTGATGCTTCCAAATTATGTTTGGATTAGAATTGTGTTTAGATTTGTGTGGTAAACAATTTTCATAGCGTTGGATCATGATCAGTTTCCCCCTCTCCTCCTTACTCCACAAACCCACTGCAGCCCTTGGTAACCACACCCTGGGGATTGACAGCTCGTTTATCAAGTCTTCCCAACATGGCCATGGCGAACGACTGGTTTCTTCCCAGGAAACCGTTGAACGGGTACAAGGCTTGTTTCCGGTATTTGGCATTACACGCGTGGCCAACGTAACAGGGTTGGACCATATTGGTATCCCTGTCGTCATGGTTACACGTCCCAACTCACGTTCCATTTCCGTATCCCAAGGGAAAGGTACCTCCTTGCATGCGGCGAAAGCCTCCGGGATCATGGAGGCAATTGAAGGATACCATGCCGAAAATATTACCCTTCCCTTACGGCTAGCTAGTTATGCGGAGATGTTTTATGCCCATAAACTGCCTGATTTAAACCTTCTGCCGCGGATATCGGGGCGTCCTTTGCAACCCCACGACCAGATTTTGTGGATTGAAGGAACGGATATCCTCAACGCGTGCTCTACCATGGTACCCTATGAGATGGTCAATTTAAATTTTCGCTTTCCCTTGCCGACCGGTTGTGGTTATTTTCCTGCAAATTCCAATGGATTAGCCTCCGGCAACCATTTGCTGGAAGCCATTAACCATGCCATCAGCGAGGTGATTGAGCGCGATGCCACCACCCTATGGGATTGCCTTCATGAACAGGCGCAAGAGAAAACCAAGGTTGATTTAACCACTGTGGATGATGAGGCTTGCAGCCATTTGCTGAAAAAATATCAGGAAGCGGATGTGTTGGCTGGTGTTTGGGAAAGCACAACTGATATCGGCATTCCGTCTTTCATCTGTCGAATCATCCAAAATGCCCCGCCACCCCACCATCATTTTCGCCCCGCCACTGGTATGGGGTGCCATCCCAACCGGTCGATTGCCCTAAAACGTGCTTTAACAGAAGCGGCGCAAAGCCGCTTAACTTTTATTGCAGGGGCGCGTGATGACATGCCACGCGCTGAATACATCAAGCATCTGCAAGAAGATATGTATCATTCATGGCGTCGCAAAATCGATAAAACCAGCCATCAACGTCATTTTCGTGATGGGGCCAGCTTCCAATCCCACAGCTTGGCAGAAGACATAGATTGGCAATTAACGCGGCTAAAAGCTTCGGGAATTACCCAAGTGATTGTAGTGAACCTGACCCGGGAAGAGTTTGAAATCCCCGTTGTGAAAGTGATTATTCCGGGACTTGAGGGTATAGCCTCCTCCCGTTCCTATATATTTGGCGCACGCGCCCAAAACATTTTAAAGCAAAACCATCTATGACAAATATCCATATTTTTACAGGCCCCACCATGTCCGCCGATATAATCCTACAAGAACTGCCAGGTGCCACGGTTTGGCCGCCAGTTGCGGAAGGTGATATCTATCGATTAGCTTTGCAAAAACCTGCGATTATCGGGATTATTGATGGATATTTCGGCAACCTTCCTTCTGTCTGGCATAAAGAAATATTATTCGCTTTGAAAGAAGGTATTCATGTCATCGGCAGCAGCAGTATGGGCGCTTTGCGGGCGTCTGAATTAAGTGATTTTGGCATGATTGGATGCGGTGCTATTTACGAAGATTATATCCAAGGAAGGGTAGAAGATGACGACGAAGTCACCATCGTCCACGGCCCAGCAGAACTTGGTTTCGTAGGGTTATCTGAAGCTATGATTAATATCCGTTATACCTTAGCTGAAGCCAGAAAACAAAAAATTATTTCTGAATCCACCCACCAACAATTAATTGCCTATGCCAAAAATCTTTACTATCCTTCACGCTCCTATCCAGCTTTGTGGGATTTTGCCGCTGCCAGCAAGCTACCACAAGATGAAACCTTGAATTTGCGCTCCTGGATAAAAACTGGACATATTGATCAAAAATTGTTGGATGCCAAAGAAATGCTTGATATGATAAAAAATATGGTACGACAATCTATAGGTCCAAAGTCGGTTATTTATCATTTCGAGCATACAAGTTTTTGGGAGCAGGCAGTCCTACAAAACAAGTCCGTTTAAATTATCTTTATCCCGTTATTTCTTTGAAAGATTGGTGATTGATATGAAAGAACCTTCCGTCAAAAAACCAGCCTTTATGGAACAGTTAACAGAAGATCAGTTGGAAGAACTGATTGCTTTGGGACAGCCCCTGAAGTTTATCAAAAACTCTTTTGTCTTCCATAAAGGCGATCCAGGAGATAATGTTTACATCCTCCGGCAAGGCCGGATTGCCGTGATCACGTTTTCCGCTGATGGCCGCGAGATGTTTTTAAATATTCTAGAATCCGGGGAAGCGTTTGGCGAAATAGCTGTTATTGACGGCATGCCTAGAACTGCCTCTGCCCAGGCTATCGCTGACTCAGATTTGGTCATGATCAACCGGGAGAATTTTCTTAATTTCCTGCAAACCCATCCGCTTTTATGTATTAAGCTGCTTGAAATGTTATGCCAGCGTTTAAGATGGGCCAATTCGCAGGTGGAAAATACCATATTTTTAACGGCTCCTTTGCGTTTGGCAAGGGCTTTGGCCAATTTAGGCAAAATTCATGGCATATCGCATCCGTTGGGAATTAAAATTGGGCTTTATCTGCCGCAAGAACGTTTGGCCAATTTAATCGGCGTAACGCGCGAAAGTACGAATAAATTCCTTAAGACATTGGAAAGAAAAGGCTTTATTTATTGTATCAAAAGAGAAATCATTATCCATGATATGCATAAATTAGAAACGGTGACCGACGAGCATTTTTAATCATTCTCTTCGGTATATTTCTTCTGCTTAAACCCTAAGATACATAGATGATCGTTGCTTGATCAGTTGTTACAAGCCCCTCCTTGCGCCAGCCAGGTTCCAAGTGCCTTAATCGTTTACCCACCAAGTTTCCGGGAATATATATCCCGCCGGGTGCAATTCAAAATTCTGCACCCGCTTATTCATTACCGCATAAATTGATAGCCAAAATGGTTGGCAGATAGGGCCTTCATCTTGCATCAGCAATTCAATTTCCCGCATTTGGTTGGAACGGTCCTTGGGATTTAATATCCCCCCAGCTTTATCCAACATTTCATCGAGACGGATATTTGAGAACTGGGTGATATTGCCAGGAACATGACTGCGGTAAGACGTGTTAAGGGTCATAATCCCTAATGGCCGGTGCGGCCACGCCACAAACGCAAAGGGATAATCATTGGAATTGATTGCTTGGTCAAAGGCGACGGATGGCTGCGGCCTAACGGTAACAGTGATATTAATTTCTTTCCACATTTGGGCGATCGCCTGGGTTGTCAACATTTCCCATTCCACATTTTGGCGGCATAATATTTCCGTATTAAACCCTCTACTGTACCCTGCTTGGCGCATTAATTCCTTGGCTTCATCAATATTGGCACGGAAGGGGGTAATGGCTGCATAATCAGGGTGGGTTTGACAAACATGGTGATGTTCGGCTGCAACCCCTAACCCGTTATATCCAATCTGCAATAATTTCTGGTTGTCCAAAGCAAGGCGCATGGCCTTACGTAACCTGGGATCTTGGCACAAAGGATGCACCATTAACATGCGCACCAAACCGGTCTGCGCCGAATCCGCGCGAGCAATTTTTAAATAAGGCATCCTTAAGACAGTGGAATATTGGTTAAGATTAAGCTCTTGCATACCATCGATTTGCTGGTCAGCCAACACTTGAAGTGATCGGGCTGGATCACCTGTGAAATTGCTAATTTCTATCATATCAATTTTGGCAGGCTTTTCCCAAAAGTCAGGCCGACGTTTGAAAACAGCATAGCGACCTGGTGCAAAATCGATCAGGCGATATGGCCCTGTACCTAACATGTCAACTTTAAATTCGCCACCGTCAGCAGGATGTAAAATATAGGCGCCATAAAAGGCCAAATGCTCTGGCAAAGAGATTTGGGGAAGCTTGGTATTGATACGAAATGTATGGCTGTTGATCCGCTGAATAGCATTATTTGACCATAGTCTGTATTGATTTTCTGGATTGGCTTTTGCACCTGTTGTAGAGCCTGCTGATTGTTCTAGCATGTAACTGGCCATTAATGGCAGCATGGATGAATTGAGCCTGACATCTAACCAGCGGTGGATATTCCAAATGATGTGGTCGACGCTCAATTCTTCCCCATTCGACCAATATATGTTCGGGCGCAGATAAAAAGTCCAACTACGTAAATCCTCAGCCACTTCCCATTTTTCTAATAACCATGGCACAGGAAGGTTTTTTGAATTAATCCTTATTAGGGCATCTGTTACCAACCGAAGTATATTGGCCCCATGAACCGTTTGAATTTGATGGGGGTACAGCAACGAGGGAATGTTCATGGAAAAAGCAACATACCCACCAACTTTCCCTTGATTAGTAGCTGGATCATTGCCGTCATCTTTCGTATCATCACATCCGGCAAGGGTTAAAGCAGCAGGCACGGCAACGCCTAGCAACACCATATTTTGAATAAATTGCCGCCGGCTGATAGCTTTGCTTTTGTATTGCGCCTTTAATTCATCTACATACGCATGAACGGGAGGAACGGTTGCCATTTTTATAGATATTGTCCTTGCGATCCTAAATATTTCAACGAACGTATTTAATCATAATAATCATTTAAAATAAACGTTTATCAATCAGTTGGTTTATTATATTTTTATTCCTATATAAACATACTAGCCAAATTCAGCTTTAATCGGCTATGAATGGTATATTATTTTGATAACGTAAACATCCAAAAAATACGGAGCAAAAATGTTAAATCCCCATCATGCCCTTATATATGTTATGGTAATCATCTCAGCCGCTGATCGCGAGATGACTGATCATGAAATGATGATGATAGGATCCATTGTCCGTCAATTGCCACTATTTAAGGAATTCCCCATTGAAAATTTGCCTAAAGTAGCCGCCGAATGTGCACAACTTTTATCAGGCAAATCGAAAATTAACCAAGTTTTACAAAGTATTAAGCAATCTATCCCCCCCGCTATCCGGGAAACAGCCTATGTCATTGCCTGTGATATTGCGGCAGCTGACGGTCAAGTTAGCAATGAGGAAGCGCGGACTTTAGAATTACTGCGTAACCGTCTTAAGATTGATCAATTAATTTCCTCAGCTATCGAACGGACGGCTAAAGCAAGATACATGCCGATGCCCAAAATTAAAGATCAATAGAATAGACCATAAATCAGTTTTCTTGATTAATGGGATTTTCTGGCCAATCATGTTTTGGGTAACGGCCCTTGAGTTCTGTCCGAACTGTTTTATAGCTTCCTTGCCAAAACCCTTGCAAATCATCTGTCGTCTGTACAGACCGGCCGGAAGGCGCCAGTAGATGTAATAGCAGCTTGATTTTTCCTGCAAGAATGGTGGGTGTTACTGTGCACCCAAATAAATCTTGAATTCTTATGGATAAGCTAGGCCGGTCATGGTCGAGGTAGTCGATCATGATTCTGCGACCCTTAAAAGTAACAAAATATGTTGGTGCTAATTGATCTAACTGCTTCTTTTGTTGCCAATTAAGTAGCCCTTGTAATATTTCTTCAATATTTACCGCCACAGGATCAAGCTGGTTATGGGCAAAATTAAGATAAGGGATCAACCATTCCTGATAATTTTCATGTAAAGCCTGGTCGCTGACATCGGGAAATTGCGGAATATCCAAAAATTTACCTATAAAAAGGATGCGTGCTTGCCACTGTTTTAATTGATCAGTCCAGTCTAGCTTTTTCAACCCAAAGGACTGGAATAAATCTAATAGTCTTGAAGAGCGATAGACGTGCGGCAGAGCATGAAAAGGGATAGCGATTTCATTAAGTAAAATGGCACCGTAATAGGAACGCCTACGCGCCTGCCATTTACCAGTTGCTTGATGGGTTACAATTTCCTCAACTGATCGAAGCAAAGGGGTTTTGATTTTTTTCAAGAAATCTCCTGAAACGGGCGCTGCTAAAAATATTTGGGCATTCACATCCCCACCATCAATATGGGCGATACTAATGAAGTCACGTTTGGCTAAAGAATCATGCATGGGTAATCTTGCCCCCTTGCCATTAGCCATGAGGAATAAAACCTCTTTTGCATTTTTATCTTGGCTGCCTCTACGCATGGCAATTTGTTCGGGATAAGCGATAGCCACCAATTGGCCAATTTCTTCCTCAGTAGCTGAATAATTAGTCCCTTTGATCTGCATTTCCTGAAACAAATTTTTAACTGTTTGGACGATGGTTTGGAAGATCGACTTATCAAGCCCTTGCCCAGAAACTGTCTTCTGTGTTGAGGGATGGATGGCCGATTCTATCATCCGCAGCCTATCTCCTAGATTAGTATCTTTGGGTTGGCCTGATTGTTTCATAAAATCTCGCTCAGACAACAATGCCGCGAGCATACAAGCATGCCCTAACAAAGCTGTATTTTTTGTCTGCAATAACAAATGCGCTACCCTAGGATGGAATGGCAAGGCAGCCAATTCTTTCCCGTACCCAGTGATGTGATGCAGGTGGTCAATCGCATTAATGTTTTCCAACATTATATTTGCTTGCTTGATAGCCAGTTCGGGGGGGCTAGTCACCCATGATAACGCATCAATTTCGGTTCCCCAGAATTTGATTGCCAACACTATAGCGGCCACATCAATAACCGCCATTTCTGGCAGGTGATGTGGTAAGCGCAATTTATGGTCCGCTGCGCTCCATAAACGATAACAAAATCCTGGACTGTTCCGCCCAGCCCTTCCAGCTCGTTGATTGGCTGTTGCTACAGAAGATTTGATAGTAATCAGCTGATTAAGACCACTTGATTGATCATATATGTTTCGTCGGCTTAGGCCACTGTCAATCACAATGGTGACACCAGGGATGGTTAAGCTGGTTTCCGCAATGGAGGTTGCCAAAATAATTCTTCGTTGATGATTTAAGTTTTTTAAGATGTCTGCCTGCTGTTGATAAGGCAAATCCGCATAGAGCGGCAAGACCGTGGCTTCTTGTAATAAGGGATGACGTTTTAAATCATCAGCCAAGCGCCTAATTTCTGAAACCCCTGGCAGAAAAAATAAGATGTCCCCTCGCCTATTTTGCCATGCTTGGGACAGCACACGTTGATAATGGTTTTCAAGCGATTCAAACGTTTCTTTGGCATCATAAAAAATATCAACCGGATAGGCCTTACCTTCGACAAAAAAATATGGAGCTTCTGGCAAAACATTTCGTAATTCATTGATATTCAGGGTAGCCGACATAATCATTAAACGTAAATCTGGCCTTAAAATTTGTTGACTATTCAAACACAAGGTTAAGGCTAAATCGCTATCGGCCCGCCTTTCATGAAATTCATCAAATATGACCAAAGCGACCTTTCCTAACCCCTGATTTTGTTGTAAATACCTTAAAAACAACCCGTCCGTCATCACTTCAATTTTGGTTTTTGGGGTGATTGCAGACTCACCACGCACCCGGAAACCTACCCTTTCGCCTACCTTTTCCCCAAGTAACGCAGCCATACGGGCAGCAGCCATTTTTGCAGCTATACGCCTAGGCTCTAACATAATAATTTTTTTATTTTGTAACCATTCTGTTTGTAAAACAAGTAAAGGGATGATGGTAGTTTTTCCAGCCCCTGGCATAGCCTGCAAAATAACATTAATGGGTTGCTCTAACACCTTTATTAAATCCGGCACAATTTGCCAAATAGGCAAATGGCCTATTTCCAAAATGATTTCTTTTGTTAGCCACGGAAAATTAGTGAAGGAGGAGATCATGTGGAGGTTATCTATTGATAAGGCTTTAAATTAACTCTATGAATTAGCATACTATTTTTTTAAAATGTTGGTTATAGATGTTTTCCGTATTACGCACTGTTTTACCTGTTTTTATTGCTGTTGCTATGATCGAAATGGCCAGTAGTTTATTGATACCCCATACTTCGTATATATTAGAACAACGGCAAATATCAACGTTTTTGATCGGCGCCATCACCAGTTGCCACTATATAGGTTTTGTTTTTGGTGCTTTCCAAAGTCAGTATTTAGTAAAACAGATTGGCCATATTCGTGCCGCCAGTGTTTACGCTACTTTGGCAGCGAGTGCCACCTTATTGCATATTCTTTTTGATTATCTATATATCTGGTTATTATTGCGTTTTATTATCGGATTAGCGATTGCAGGATTGTTCTTAGTTATTGAAAGCTGGCTGAATGCTAAAGCCCTGCCCCAGTGGCGTGGACGGATATTAAGCTTATATTCAACAATTTCTTGGGTTTTTTCAGGCATAGGGCCGATTGCTTTAAGGTTTGAAGATAGTACGGGAAATATGATTTTTATTTTGGTTGCATTGATTTTCGTGAATTCTATGCTACCTTTTGCCTTAACTAGGCTGCCCAACCCCGAAACAACAATTACTAAAAATTTAGGCAGCAAGCGTATCTGGCAATTAACCTCTGTTGCAGTGATAACTTGTTTTACAGCTGGTTTTATTTATACCCCGCTTTACAGCCTATTACCAAGCGTAATGGAAAGATACGGTTTTCAGAAAGAACAATTATCTTCCTTGTTAGTTTTGGGCCCCGTTATGGTAATATTAACTTTAACGCCTGTTGGTTGGCTGTCAGACAAACTTGGCCGCCTGCCGGTTTTAGGGGTTTTATGCCTAGCAGCAACTGCAGTCGCTTTCCTAGGTTATTATACTGCAGAGCCCAGCTTTTCCCAAATTATGGTATTATTTTTACTATTAACCAGTCTAGTTGCGCCTTTTTATTCTTTAGGAATGGGGCGTGCTGCAGATATTATCCATAAGAATCATCTGGTTGAAGCAAGCTCCCTGTTGTTAATTTTCTGGGGGATTGGGGCCGCAATAGGCCCTGCAGTTGCGGGATATCTCATGAAGTTGTTTGGGGTTGAAACATTGTTTTTATTTTGCGGGATTGCAACATTATTATTGGGGGTTGTTATTTTATGGATTGTTATCAAGAAACCCTCCATATTGAAACATAGTCAACAACATTTTGTTGCAATGCCCTTATCATCAACCCAAAATGTGACGGAAGTTGACCCACGCAGCCACAGCACTAGTAATCGGCCTAAATAAGCTAAAAATCTAACGGTTTTATGCTGACCCAACATAAGCAATGTGTAAAAATATGCCCCATTCGACTTTTTTCTTAACTAGCGAATTTCTGGACCGTATAACCATGATCAGCAGACAAGCTGGCCAATTGATTATGGATTATTACAATAATCCAGAACGTTGCATTATTCAGAGCAAAAAAGATGTAAGCCCGGTTACCAACGCTGACCAGGAGGCCGAACAATTGATTATTCAATCACTCTCAGCAATGACCCCCCATTTTCCCATCATTTCGGAAGAGGCCGCGGAACGGAATGAATTACCCACCTTAAAACCGGAACATCGCTTTTTTTGGCTGGTTGACCCATTGGATGGCACCCGTGACTTTATTCAGCGCAGCGGTGAATTTACTGTTAATATCGCTTTGGTTGATGGCGAAGAAGTCATTCTAGGGGTTATTTATGCCCCCCTTCAACAAACGGTTTATGCCGCTATCAAACCCGCTAATATTGTTTATAGCCAATCTGTGGGTACCCAAAAAACTTCCATAACAACACGCCAAACACCCAGGGGGCAAGCCAAAATCCTTAATAGCCGACGTCAATATCCCTTAAGTGTTATGCCGATGCTGCCCCCCGATCTGACTTTTATAGAACATGAATTTGTCAGCAGTTCGTTGAAATTTTGTTTGATTGCGGAGGGCCGTGCTGATTTTTATCCCAGGCGTACAGCTATTATGGAATGGGATACGGCTGCTGGCCAAGCTATTCTGGAAACTGCAGGCGGACATGTCCGCCTGCTTGATGGCGCCCCCCTTCGATATCGTAAGGATGGTTTTTCAAATCCGGCTTTTGTTGCTTATGGAAATTTTATTTAACATGAATGTTACCCCTATCTACCCTGCTTCCTCCCCCCAATATATGGCCCAGGCCGCTACTATCTTAAAGCAGGAAGGGGTTATTGTTTTCCCGACTGAAACCGTTTATGGCCTTGGGGGTGATGCCACCTCAGATATCGCTGTAGCTAAAATATATGCCCTTAAAAACCGCCCAACTTTTAATCCGCTGATTATTCATGTGGCGACCCTAGCGGCAGCGGAAAAATTGGCAATGTTCAGTGCAGACGCTAAAAAACTGGCCAAATTGTTCTGGCCTGGCCCGTTGACCCTGGTTTTACCGCGCCAGCCTGACTGTCCGGTATCTTTATTAGCCTGTGCCGGTCAATCAACCATTGCTTTACGTATCCCTAAACACCCCGCCGCCTTGGAACTTATTCGCTTGTTTGGTAAGCCTATTGCCGCCCCCAGTGCCAATAAATCAGGAAAAATCAGCCCCACACAAGCCATTGATGTCGTTCAAGATTTTGAGGGTCAAATCCCTTTTATTTTAGATGGCGGTCCCTGTCTTATTGGGCTCGAGTCAACGATTATCGATCTGACCACGTCCCAACCGACCATTTTACGTCAAGGTGGCATTACGCAAGAGCAGCTTGAAGCAGTCATCCCCCTATCATCACTGAATTCTTCCTTAATAAAAGCACCAGGCATGATGAAAAGCCATTATGCCCCTACCCTACCCGTACGATTGGATGTCACCCATATTAATGCCGGTGAAGGATTATTGGCTTTCGGCCCAGTCCCCTCCAAATTGAAACAAGCAAAGCTGATTTATAATCTTAGTGAGGCGGGCAATTTAACCGAGGCTGCGGCCAATTTTTTCAAAGGGCTGCGCCTATTAGATCAACCCGATCAATTGCAACAAATTGCCGTTATGTCTATCCCGCATTGCGGATTGGGGCGTGCCATCAACGACCGTCTTCAACGGGCTGCAGCCGAAAGGAATTAAATGGTTGCAGGAAATGTAAAGATAACAAATCTTTTGCTTTTGGGAGGCACGGCTGAAGCTCTACATCTCTCTGCTGAATTAGCAAATTTTCCTAATTTGAAAATCATTAATTCTTTGGCAGGGCGCACCCACTCCCCAAAACTATCCGCAGGTGAATACCGGATTGGCGGATTTGGCGGTATAAAAGGTTTGCAAGAATATTTAACGAAAGAAACCATTCATTTAGTGATTGATGCAACCCATCCCTTTGCTGAGCAAATGCAAAGGAATATCCAAATAGCAACTTCTTTATCCCATATTCCGTTGCTGCGGTTTGGTCGAAACCATTGGATAGAAACGCCCCAAGATCAATGGCTACCAGCAGAGAACTTTATTCAGGCTGCTTCCATTTTAGAAAAATTACCCAACAAACGAGTATTCCTGACGATTGGTTCACAAAACCTATCCTATTTCCGCCCATTTTCAGATATTTTTTTCTTGGTTCGTGTCATTGGATCACCTTCCCAAGCTGTCCCTTTAAACAATTACCAATTAATTTACGGTCGTGGCCCGTTTACCAAACAGTCAGAGAAAGATTTGTTGGTATTGCATCAAATTGACCTGCTGATTAGTAAAAATAGCGGCGGCGCTCATACATATGCCAAGATCATGGCGGCCCAGGAATTACATATTCCCGTTTTGATGATTTCACCGCCAATCATCGCCTCAGCAAATATGTATCAAACCGTTACACAAACTCATGATGCAGTTGCATGGCTTCAAAACCAACTAACCAAAAAATTTAGTCACTTGATTTAACGACTGGCCGGAAAATATGCGTATACGCCGGATCATATAAATGGCTGTTTTCAATTAATTCCGCAGATAAACAGCGTCCTACCATAATCAGGGCGGTGCGGGTAATAGCAAATGGCTTCAATTGCTCCACAATATCCTTCAAACATCCACGGATAATCACCTGATCCGGCCAACTAACCCGGTAACAAACGGCCACAGGACAATCTTCCCCATAAAAAGGGATGAGTTCACGTACAATCTGCCGCAACCGCCGGATGGATAAATAAAATACCATGGTTGCACGACTGGCCGCTAATGTTTGAATAGTTTCATGGGGTGGCATTTCGGAAGCATTTCCTTCAACCCGTGTTAAGATAACGGATTGGGAAATTTGTGGTAGTGTCAATTCCGTTTGTAAAACAGCTGCAGCAGCCGAAAAAGAGGATACGCCTGGTACAATTTCAAAAGGGATTTGCAGTTTTTTTAGCTCCACCATTTGTTCGCCAATGGCTCCGTAAATGCTTGGATCGCCTGAATGCAACCTTGCCACATCAAAACCGCTATTATGGGCTGTTTGCATATAGTTGATAATTTCAGGCAAGGTTAAGGATGCCGTATCAAACTTCTGGGTTCCAGCGGGAATATAGTCCAATAGTTCAATGGGTACTAACGAGCCCGCATATAAAACAAGCTGGCATTTTTTTAGCAGATGATATCCACGCATGGTAATTAAATCAACGGCCCCTGGCCCGGCCCCAATAAAATAAACCGTCATTTTTTATCCTCATATCCCCGTGGGGTGTAAACCCATTCCTGCTGATATCCATTTTTTATTCGTCGAGTGGTGCTAGTACCTATAATAACCAGGGAATTCATGTCTATATTCGCTGCTGCTAATTCCCCCAAAGTTGTAATTTCTATTTTTTCATCCTTCCTACTGATCGATTTAGCAATAACAGCAGGGATATTACCAGAACGATATTTCAGCAATAATTGTTTTGCTTGTTCAAACTGCCAAACCCGTTTTTTAGAAACAGGGTTATATAAAGCAATGACAAAATCTGTTTTTGCAACTGCCTCTAAACGCTCTTGGATCAATGCCCAAGGGGTCAATAAATCAGATAAGGAAACCGCACAGAAATCATGGCCTAAAGGCGCGCCGACCTTCGCAGCCGCGGACATCATCGCGGTTACACCTGGGTACACCCGCAAGTCCAATAATAAGGCCAAGGGATTAATATGTGTTTCAATCAACTGGAAAGCCAAACTGGCCATACCGTAAATACCAGCATCCCCCGAGCCAATCAGCGCCACTTTCTTGCCAACCAACGCTAAATCAATCGCCTGTTTTGCCCGTTCATTTTCCTGCCCAATTTCATATATATGGCAGGTTTTACGGCGAATATGGTTGGGTAACAACTCAATGTACCCGCGGTAACCGACGATATCATCCGCTTGTTCTAAAGCGTTTAAAGCGGCCATAGTCATGCCGTCCGGGTGACCCGGTCCGATCCCTACTATCATTAAACAGCCACGGGCCTTGCCGATATTTGAAGGGTTCAAAATATCGGGGGCAACAGCAACAGCACAGGTGGCGTTGGCAGAACGCTGTTTTGGGATAACCAACTGGCCTGCTGGCCCAACGGCAGCTAAAGCAGCCCCCTCTGCCACCCCCCAACAGCCGATTTCTTGGAATACCTGGGCAGATGGATTGGCTAAACGTTCGGTTTCTTCTAGTAACCGGTTGGCCGTAAAAAATCTTAAAGGGATTTGCAATTCGCGGGCCAAATCATCAAAAGCTTTTTCAGCCATTTTTCGGTCAACAGAAACAATGCAGGCCAAGGATTGTTTCGCAATATTATGCTGTTCTAACGTTTTTAATACCAAGCTTTGTAATTCGGCTGATGCTACATTGGCCGAACAACCAATGCCCAATACCATCGTTGCGGGATGGATCAACAATTCTTGCGCCTGGGCATTCGGATACTGGGCATTCGCATAATTAGTAACCCGAACAGACAATTCCCCACTATCATGGAATATATGTGGCTGCCAATGATCCGGTAACAAAGGAATATCTTGGATTAAACGCAGTTTTTCTCCCCGTATCAATCGGCTGTTGATTTCTTTTAATTTTTCCGGTTGGCTGGTCTGCCAACCCATTGGCCAATCATCAAAACCAAATCTGAATAACAAATCGCTGGCAGTCGTGATAGATGCTTTAATTCCCAAAATATCCGCAATTTTATTCGCCAAAAAATTAGCGCCGTGATGCCCCCCTAATAAAGGCACCACCGCTGACCCATTTTCCGCAACCGCCAATACCGGAGGTTCCTGATGTTTATTGTTTAGTACGGGTGCCAAACAACGAATCACAATTCCACTGGCAGCCATCGCAATGATGGGCCGGTTTTCTAAAAACAATTGTTGCAGCAAGCTTGGCAAATGATCATATAAATGATCGATCTCGATACCTTCAAAATTTCTACGCAATCCATAGACCGTACAAGGTTCTGCTATATTTGCTTTAACCCGTTCAGCTAATGATAAAGAATGCGGGGACAGTAAAATAACCGCTATCATGACAATAACCGCCGCCATAACACGAGGGAAAAATAAGAAGGAACCCGATCATCCGCCTGGTGCAACAACCGGCTATATTCGTTGGGATGGCCGATATTTTCCATTAATAACGCTTGCTTATACCCTGGGAAGGTAGATAAAACCTTTTTCACTTTTTGTATATGCTTTCCTACTTTTAAAATAACCGCCGTATGACAAAACTGTAGTTGGCGTGTCATTTCCCCCTCATCAATCGTTGCGGGAATAACTACCAACGATTCTTGCCCTGATAACAAGGGAATATGGGCAGCGGCCGCAGCAGCGGTTATCGAGGAAATCCCAGGGATAACCCCAACCCGATATTTATCTGATAATTCTGACAAGATATATTGGGATGACCCGTATAATAAAGGATCCCCTTCACATAAAATAGCAATTTTTTTGCCCTCATCCGCGTATTTACCAATTGCTTCCGCAATTTTTCGGTAATGTTTTTGCCGTTGATCCATAGGCAAATGGAGTGGTAAGGAAAATGGATAATGTAAAGATGTGGGATTTAAATAGGATCGCACGGTTTGACAGGCATAGCTTTTCGCTTGTTCATCAACCGGATAAGCCACGACTTGACACTCTCCGATAATCCTTAACCCCTTCAAGGTTAATAATTCGGGATCCCCCGGCCCAACCCCCACACCCCAAATAAGGATATTACTGCTGATATCGGCCATACATCATTTCTTTGTGTGCACATATTGAAGGACAGGCAACGAAGGTCGCCAACCGCTTAATTGCCCCATTTTTTCCGAACGTTCCAGATGGATGCGGGTTAAATCACCGCCATATTGTACCTGCCAAGCAATCAAAAGGGCCTCCCCTTCCAAACTCACTACATTAGCAACCAACCGTCCACCTTTGGGCAAACGCTTCCAGCAATATTCCAATATTTCAGGGTTTTGAATTCCCCCACCAATAAATATGGCTTGTGGTATTGGTAAATCTTGCAGGGCTTGCGGTGCTTTTGCGCGGATAATGTGTAAATTTTCAAGCCCAAAGAAATTCCGGTTTTTGTCCAAACAAACTAATTGCTCTGGATCATCTTCAATGGCAAAGGCCTGCATCAAGCGACCACATCTTAACCATTCGATAGAGACAGAACCTGTCCCAGCCCCTACATCCCATAAACAATCCCCCTCATAAGGTTGCAAAGCTGAAATAGTCAATAAGCGGGTTTCCCGTTTGGTTATTTTCCCATGATGCTGGAATAGATGGTCAGGAATACCCATGATAGGTGGGATAATTGATTGCACGGGCCTATCTTGGCAGCGGATAGCGATTACATGCTGGGGATGAAAAGCGGCTGATAGGAAATCAACGGCCTTTCCCGATGTCTTTTTTTCAGTAGCGCCATCCATTTGTTCCAAAACCGTCATGTCACTATCAACATAGCCCAGATCAGTGAGGATATGGGCAACCTGCTTGGGTGTTTCGGCATCATGTCCCAATAATAAGATTTTATGTTTAGGGGCGAAAAGTCCGCGAACCTTATCAATAGGTCTGCCATGAAGGGTATCGCAAACCACTTCGTTAAGCGCCCACCCCAATCTGGCACAAGCTAAGGAAAAGGCAGACACACTAGGAAATATGCGCATCTCTTCAATCGGTACCATGCGCGCAAAGGTGGCTCCCACCCCAAACCATAAAGGATCACCGGTTGCTAATACAGCCACCGGTTGGTAACGCAATTGCATAATTTGATCAATAGATTGTGATAAGGGCCGTTGCCAAAGATGTTTAATAGGGGCAGCGGGCGGTAGTTGTTCCAACCAGCGCTCAGGGCCAAAAACATGCTTTGCCTTTATAATAAGTTGCCTGGCATTATCTGGAACCGCCTGCCAACCATTTTCCGTCATGCCCACAATTGTCAACCAGGGTTTATGTATCAATCGGTTTGATCCCCCACTAAAATGCCATTTAATGCCGCAGCAGCCATAGCGCTGCCACCCCTACGCCCCAAAAGCGTAATAAAGGGAATACCATGGGGGGTTTTTACCAACAAATCTTTTGACTCGGCGGCCCCTACAAAGCCCACCGGGAAAGCGATAATAGCAGCAGGCTTCGTAGATTGTATTTTTAATTGATGTAATAACTCGAACAAAGCCGTCGGGGCATTGCCAATGATAAGGATGGCATTTTGCCAGTTTTGGCTGTAACAAGCCATCGCTGCCGCCGATAAGGTTAATTGGTGTCGTTCGGCATATTGCCGGACATCAGGATGATCCAAAGAACACTCAATCGTCAAAGAGGGAGGAAGATACCTGGTCAATATCCCAGCCTGCACCATCCGGCTGTCACAAAAAATTCTATGGTGCGTCATAGCTGCACGAACGACCTCAGGCAACCTGTCGCTAACAACCAAATCCTGCATGATATCGGTCATGCCGCAGGCATGAATAACGCGCTTTACCACCGGCCTCACAGCTGGGGAATAAGGGGTCAGATCAACTTCCTTCGTTATTGTTTCAAAGCTTTGTTGATAGATCCTTTTTGGATCCCTTAAGTAATTCCGCGTTTGTTGCAATGGATCAGCCAAAAATATCCCCTTTTACTGCCGTTTCTGCACTACCATCTTTCCATTATGGATGTCAATTTTTGGCTGACAAGCGATTATAAATAATCGCCTGTTTCAGTTGGCCTGTTTTCCTCTGTTGATGGGTATGGCCATGATCCGAATTAGTACCG
Source organism: Rhodospirillaceae bacterium (assembly GCA_016722635.1). NCBI lineage: Bacteria > Pseudomonadati > Pseudomonadota > Alphaproteobacteria > Rhodospirillales > Rhodospirillaceae > Rhodospirillaceae bacterium. The sequence continues at coordinate 369,073 of JADKIX010000003.1, forward strand.
ATCCCCTCCACATGATGGTGATGCCCTTGTTGCGGGGCCCCTTTATCTTCCTCATACCCAATAATCGCTTCACGGTATTTACAAAGCAGGCAATTCATGGCGTTTTGCCCATGTAACGTTTCCTGGACACGGTTTTTAAAAGATTGTAAAACCAGGGGATGATCATTCAAATAAGGGGCTTTAATAAATTCTATCTCGGGGTAATCCGCAATCGCCCTATCGGTGGCTTCATAAATACGATCAACCAAAATACCCGTGAAAAGAAAATAGGGGAAAACAATAACACGGCGATACCCTAGCCGCACGGCATGGTGTAAAGCCTCATCAACCAAAGGATATGTAACCCCGCTATAGCCCACTTCCGCCCAACCAAAACCCATGCCTTCCCATAACATCCGTGCAATCTTGGCAATATTAGAATTGGCATCAGGATCGGATGTTCCCCGCCCTATAACCAATAACAAAGTTTCATGCCGGTCAATGTGTTGAGTTGCTTTTTCTTCTGCTTCTATAATCCGTTCACTTGCTGCCTGCAACAATTGTGGATCAAGGGCTAAATCACGGCCAAAATCCAGTTGAATTTCAGGATGCTGTGCCGCAAATTCTTGTAAAACAGAGGGAATATCATTTTTTACATGGCCCGCCGCAAACAGCATAATCGGCAATGCGATGATGTGATTGACGCCACTTTCCTTTAACGCCTCTAAACCTTGACGGATAACAGGTTGTGCAAACTCTAAAAATCCGCTGCTGATGGGGTATTCCGGCTGTATTTTAGCAAATTCCTGGACAAAGTGGGCAAATTCCTGAATAGCTTGATCATCCCGGCTGCCATGTCCACATAACATAACCCCAATTTTCTTAGCCATGTTTCACATCCCTTTATTCATCTTCAAAAACATCTGGTGATTACTATCCATTATCTTCTATACTGCCTATCATGATAGGAACAAGCTTCGAGTCAATTTTTTTTCTATTATCAGTTGCCTGGGTCAGCGACGTAATCATCGGTGATCCCCTGTGGTTTTACAGATATATTCCACATCCGGTGACCTGGTTCGGTTGGTTGATCCACCAAGCAGATATGGCTATCCATTATCCCAAACGGTCTGCCCTTTTCCAACGCATCTGGGGGATCTTGCACCTCATGATACTAATAGGGGTATTGGGCTGGGCTAGCTGGTGCGCCCAACAATATTTATTGAAGCAACCCTATGGTTGGATCATTGTCGGTTTAATCAGCGGCGTATTTCTAGCCCAAAATAGCCTATATCGGCATGTTAAGAAAGTGGCCTCACAACTGCAGAAGCAAGATTTAGACCAGGCACGTTCTGCTGTTGGTAAAATTGTTGGGCGCGATATACATCAATTAAATGGAACTGGTGTCAGCCGCGCCGCCATCGAATCATTATCAGAAAGTTTTAATGACGGGGTGGTTGCTCCTTTCTTTTGGCTGGCTGTAGCGGGGTTGCCGGGAATCGTTATTTACAAATTGGCTAACACCGCAGATAGCATGATTGGGCACAAGAACGACCGCTATCTTTATTATGGGTGGGCAGCAGCCCGTTTCGATGATTTGCTGAATTTAATCCCGGCCCGTTTATCTGGTTTATTGCTGATATTAGCTGCTTTGCTGGGTTTATCTATACGATCCGCCAAAAGGGGCCTGCGCATCATGATGCAAGACGCCCGTTTACATGCTTCACCAAATGCCGGTTGGCCGGAAGCTGCCATGGCTGGAATTTTGGATATCCGTCTAGGCGGCCCTCGCTGGTATCAAGGGGAGGAAGATCAAGCAGCTTGGTTCCACCCAAACGGTCGGGAACAGGCAAACTTCTATGATATATATCAAGCTTTACATATTTACCGATTGGGTTGTTTATTAATGGCAGTTTTTGGTATCGGAACCATCGGCCTTATTATTTTCATTTAGGTTGTAAATTCAGGAATTGTTGCAAAAATTGAGGGGTTAGATGCTGTTGCAGATGAGCGGCCCAATCATCTAAGATTCGGTTGGTTTGTTGCTGATAGGAAAGGGTGCTGCTGAAATCTGGCGATAACCGCTTTAAAAAATCATGCCGGAATTGATCATTAGCAAACAAACCATGTAAATAACATCCCAACACACGCCCATCCTTTGATATAGCGCCGTCGGTATCACCATTGTCATAACGCAACAATGGTTTTTTTAACGAACTGCCCGTCGTTTTCCCTAAATGGATCTCATAACCCCTAACCAAGTGGCCGCTTAATAATTCCGTAGCTTGCTGTTCGCGAACAATTTTTTCCGGTTGCATGGCAGTTATAAAATCAAAATAGCCAAGCCCTGGCTGTTCTTTGGTCTTCCCTTCTATTCCCGCCTCATCATGGATCCATTGACCTAACATTTGGAATCCCCCACATAACCCTACAATATAACCGCCTTGTCGGTAATGGGCCATTAGATCAATATCCCAGCCTTGCTGACGGATAAATTGCAGATCCGCGATGGTTGATTTGGATCCTGTTAGAATAACCAGTTGGCAATTCATAGGAATGGGTTGTCCGGGGTGAACGGGGATCGTTTCCATGCCCTGTTCAGCAACCCATGGATCTATATCGTCCATATTAGCGCGGTAGGGCAATAAGGGTACGGCGATTTTAATGGGCTTTTTTACCTTTGATTGAAGGGGGATAGATAAACTATCCTCCGGCGGTAATAAATGTAGATCAGGAAAATAGGGGATGATCCCCCAAACGGGCCAGCCGGTTTTTTGTTCAATCGCTTCTTGGCCATCCACAAATAGCGAGATATCACCCCGAAATTTATTGATGATAACCCCTTTGACCCGCTTCTGTTCAGCCTTTGAAAACAAATGATACGTTCCAAGCACACTGGCAATAACGCCACCCCGTTCAATGTCCGCAACCAATACTACGGGCACATCGGCAGCTTCGGCAAACCCCATATTCGCTAAATCATGTAAACGTAAATTAATTTCGGCTGGACTGCCCGCCCCTTCGATCATCATCACTTGATACGCATCGGCCAGTATTTGATAGCTTTCCAAAATCTTGGGCATCAATTGTTGCTTGATTTGGTGGAACTCTCGGGCATTAACAGTTCGCCACCATTTACCCTGGACAATAATTTGGGCCATTTGCTGTGGTTGGGGCTTCAGGAGCACAGGATTCATATGGAAGCTTGGTAGAATGCCGCAAGCATAGGCCTGTAAAGCTTGGGCACGGCCGATTTCGCCGCCATCACTTGCAACAGCTGCGTTATTGGACATATTTTGTGGCTTGAAAGGGGCAACCCGTACGCTGTTTTGTTTGAGCAGTCGGCATAACCCGGCCACGATTAATGATTTACCAACATGGGAACCTGTCCCTTGAATCATCAAAGCTTTATTTGCCATTATTTTTCCTAAGATCGATGAAGCAGTTCAATCAAAATTCTATCCCGGCCTGTGCTTTAACCCCTTGCTGCCGGAATGGGTGCTTGATGATTTTCATTTCGGTAACCAAATCAGCTGCTTCCATCAATTCTGGTTTGGCATGCCGCCCGGTGATCACCATATGCAAGTCTGGCCGCCTGGCCTGTAAGGTCGTTAATACCTCTGATAAGGACAACAGCTCATACCGCAAAGCAATATTAAGTTCATCCAACAAAATAAGATGAAATTGGGGATCCATCATCATATCTTTAGCTACCTGCCAAGCCTCTTGAGCTTTTTGCATGTCTTGCTCAACATTTTTTGTTTCCCAAGTGAAGCCGTCCCCTAAACAGCGGATCATGACTTGATCACCAAATTTTTCCAAGGCGGTACGTTCTCCACTGTGCCAGCCGCCTTTAATGAATTGAATAATCCCAACCTTATAGCCATGTCCAAGCGACCGTAAAACCATACCAAAAGCAGCCGTTGACTTGCCCTTGCCATTGCCGGTATGGACAATCAGCAACCCCTTCTCAACCACTTTTGTTGCCAAAATACGCTGCCGTACTTCCTGTCGGCGCCGTGATTTTTCATTAGCCATTTCAATTTCTTCAACAGTTTCAGGCTTTTTCTTCATCACACACGACCTTTCGCAAATTTGAGTAAATGGTCCCGGGCTTGGTTAGAACGAGGGTGCCATAATTCCCGATTTTGAGCTTCTAAAAACTTTTCGGCAATTTCTTTTAACGCAGACGGATTATTTTTTGATAAAAAATCGATCACTTCCTGATCTTCCAGATAGGCTTTATATAAACGATCAAAATGGTGATCTTGGACACAGTTGGTGGTAATGGCGAAAGCCACTAAATAATCCACCGTTGCCGCAATTTCAAAAGCCCCCTTATAGCCATGTTGCATAATTGTTTTAAGCCATTTGGGGTTGGCTGCGCGGGATTGGATAACCCGCCCAATTTCTTGTTGCAAACTGAGGATTTGGGGATTTGCAGGATTGGAGTGATCATTATGCCATATGGGAACAGATTGCCCTTGCACCTCTTCGACTGCTAACGACCAGCCACCTTCAAACTGATAGTAATCATCGCTATCCAATATATCATGTTCCCGGTTGTCCTGATTGTGGATAATGGCTTGGGTTTTATGCAACCTTTGACGGAACATTTGGGGGGAATATTCCGTTTGATGGTGGCCCAAATATATATGGCTGCCCCAATCAATAAAAGCAGCGGCCAGCTGTTGCCGGTTTTGCCACACACCATCATCGATGAAAGCCTGTAATCCAGTCCCATAAGATCCGGGGGCAGCACCAAAAATTCTTGCCCCTGCCATCAAATCCGCCTGTTGGTCACCAACCCCTTCCGATTTTAAGCGGATTTTATCCTGTTTGATTTGCGCCGCCAATGGATTGTCGTCAGCTGCTTCATCCAGGTTTGAAACCGCCTGTACCGCTTGATTTAACAAGTCTATTTGGGCAGGAAAGGCATCCCTAAAAAATCCCGATATGCGTAAACAAACATCAATTCTTGGCCGGTCCAACACGGATAAAGGAATAATTTCAATTCCGGTCACGCGGCCGGAAACCATTTCCCAAACTGGTTTTACCCCCATCATTGCCAACATTTGGGCAATATCTTCACCAGCAGTTCGCATATTAGCGGTGCCCCAGGCACTTAAAGCCACAGTTCTTGGCCAATCGCCATAATCCTGACGGTGACGCTCCAGTAATAGAGTTGCTGATTTCCACCCCAGTTGCCAAGCCGCTGCTGTTGGCACTTGCCTGGTGTCAACTGAATAAAAATTTCTTCCCGTAGGCAATACATCCCACCGGCCGCGTGTTGGCGCACCGGAGGGGCCAGGAGGTACAAATTCTCCATTTAATCCCTTCAGCAAATTGGTTATTTCCAGGTGAGGGGAAGCTTGTAATTTTGGTAATAAAATTTCCTCTAACTGCTTGATGACTGCTTGTGTTTGAACCCATTTTGCAGGCAGCATTTCCAACTTTGATAAAAGTTTCGCCGCAAGTATTTCCAGTCGCTCGACCGTATCACCTGTATTGCGCCAGGGACTATCCAGCATAGATTGCAGTATGGCGGGGCGTTTGCCATTCCACACTTCCTCAAATTTGGCTTGCAAAGGATCAAAATGATGGTCTAAAAGCCCAAGATCAGCGGCCAACGCGCGCAGTAAAGAGGCATTCCCACCTTGGCCATTATCCCGCGGCAACCGACCCATTGCTAACAGAAAATCTGCAATTTTTTCTTGGGTTAATGCAATCCCCATGATATGCAGCCCCTGCCTGATCTGTCTTTCTTTCACATCGCATACATACCGATCAAGGGAAGATAAAATTTTCATGGTATGACCCACTCCCCCTATTTTCTCATCCGCCATAATTCCTAAAAGAGAAGCATGCGAAAGAATTTGCTCATGCAGGATTTTTGCACGGCGCTGGTCAAAGCTTGCTGCCTGGTAATATTCATCCAAAAGCTTTTCAATTTCCAAAAGATCACCGTAATTTTCCGCCCTAGCTAAAGGTGGGGTTAAATGATCGATGATCACCGCCGATGTTCGTCGTTTTGCCTGGCTGCCCTCACCCGGATTATTAACGATAAAAGGATAAAGATTAGGGATGGGTCCCATAATCACCTCCGGAAAACAATCGCTTGATAGGCCGATTGCCTTGCCTGGTAACCATTCCAAATTGCCGTGTTTACCTATATGAATAAAGGCATGAACCTTAAAAACCTGTCTTAACCATCCATAAAATGCCAGATAGTGATGGGGAGGAGGCAGAAAAGGATCATGATAATTCGCCTGATCGTCCTGCTCAATGGATGACGATGGATTAATTAAGCGACGCATAGGTTGAATACCAATGGTAAGATTCCCAAATTGATGGATAGCCAAACGGAAATGTCCGGCCTGGAAAAAAGGATCTTGTTGGTAAGATCCCCAACTTTTGGTTACCGCCTCTTGCAGGGATTTGGGTAATGCTTCAAAAAAAGCCCGGTATCCTTCTTCTGCCCACCTAACACCACCGGGACGATGCGGATTGGCGTTGGTGGGGCCGCTTTGCAAGCAATTAACCAAATCCTCGCCGTTTTGAGGATGGTTTGGCAGATCATAGCCTGCCTGCCTTAAAGCTGCCATTAGTTGTACGGCCGATGCCGGTGTATCTAACCCAACCCCATTGGCTAAGCGGCCATCCCGATTTGGGTAATTGGATAAAATAAGGGATACATGTCGCTTTGAAGGTGAAATTTTTTGTAAGAAAGCCCAGTTATAAGCCTGCTTGCAGACAAAATCAATTCGATCATCCACGGGCTGGTGGCGAACCATAATATGCTCAGTCAAGGGATCAATATTGCTTTTTTCCTTAAAAGAAATAAGGCGTGATAAAATCCGGCCGTCCATTTCCGGCAATATCACCTGCATCACCATGTCACGCGCTAACAAGCCATTTTTTTGTTGCTGCCAGAAGGTTTGATCAGAACTGGATAAAACAAGCTGGAGGATTGGGCAATTGGCTAAACGCAAGGGATCAGCCGCCTCGTTTTCATTGTGGCCGATAGCAAAACCGGTGGCATTCAAGATAACCGATGGTTTGGCTTGCGCTAAAATTGCGCCAACCATTTGACCAACCGTTTTCTCTTTCAAACTGCTGACAAAGATTGGCAAGGGATTTAAGGAATGTCTTTGTAAATGCTGGATAATCCTATCAATTACCTCTAAGTCCCCGCTTTGCAAAAGGGCGCGGTAAAAAACAATTGCAGTTGTCCCAATGACAGAATCCAGCCATTCGTTTTGTATATCATGTAAGCCGATGATTTGTTTCTGGGGCCAATATATCCCAGCCCGTAATAATGATTTGGGTGGAGTTGGCATCACAGGCTTGCCTATTAATCCACCCAATGACTGGAACATATGAACAATATTTTCAATGCCCCCATGCACAAAATATTGCCATATTTGCTCAGTGAAAGAAGGTGTTTCTGTTGATAATTGCTGCAATTCATCATCCCAGCGATCATCCCCAGCTACCCATATTACCTTAATCCGATTTTCTTTGGCAATCTGGCAGATTTGGTCAACCCCATACGGCCAATACCGACGCCCCCCCAACAACCGCACGACTACAATTTTAGCATGGCGAATAACGGTATCAATGTATAAATCAATCGAATAAGGATGGGACAGCTGCATTACGCTGGCCAATCTTACCTTGAAAAAAGGCTGTGGTATTTGCAGCAACGCTTTGGCCACCACCATCAAGTCTGTATCCGCCGCAGATAAAAAAATAATATCGCCCGGAGTTTGTTGTAAATCGATGGGCAAAGGCGTATCTTGCAGGCTGACTTGTTGGCTGGATAAAATATGCATGGGTTTAAGAAGAAGTACGGATGCTAGGAAACAAGACCTGTTGACGCGTTCGTTGTTCATCCAAACGATGGTCGCCAATCACAACCAATACACCTTGTTCTTTTTCCTGCTTTTTCCAGGGACGGTCATAATGATAGTTTACCCGAGCACCCACTCCCTGAATGACCAATCGCATGGGTTTATGTGCAACTTTGGCAAATCCCTTAATCCTTAAAACCCCTGGATTATTCAATAATTGTTCAAAAGTTTTGATGTAAGAAGAAACTTCTTGAATAACCGGCAATGGGATTGAGAAACTGGTAAATTCTGCATGACCATGATCCTCCTCTGGATGTTGATCATGATGGGACAAGCGACTGTCTAAATTTTCTTCCGCCTCTGCCCCAATTCCCAATAAGATTTCCGTAGGTATCTGCCCAAAGCGGCTGTTGATAATTTTTGCAGATGGCCGTTTATGTTTTTGCAAAAGATTGGTTACTTGCTGTATTTGCAACCCTGTTAGTAAATCCGTTTTATTCAAAACAATCATATCCGCGCAAGCCAATTGATCGCGAAATAATTCATGCACCGCATTTTCATGCTGCGCGGGCGGGCTTGCAGAAGATTTAAGTAAAGGTTGCAGCCCAGGCAATTGCGGATCTAAGGCCGCCAACCCATCCACGACAGTGATAACACCGTCAACCGTTAAGCGGGCTTTCACTTCTGGCCAATTAAAGGCTGCAACTAAGGGTTTAGGTAAAGCCAGACCGGAAGTTTCAATGATGATATGATCGAGTAAAGATGAGCGGTTTAACAATGTATCGATGGTCGGGATAAAATCATCCGCCACCGTACAGCACAGACAACCATTTGCCAATTCAACAATATCTTCTTCGCGGCATAAGTCTGATCCACAAGACTGGAGTAATTCGCCGTCAATACCCGTTTTTCCAAATTCATTTATGATCAAAGCCAAACGGCGTTGCCTATTATGTTGCAGCATATGCTGAAGAAGAGTGGTTTTACCAGCACCCAGAAACCCGGTAATGATGGTAGCAGGAATCTTTTTCATTGAAATATTTTCTTTCTATGAAAGATTTTTATTTTTTAATATTATGGGCAGGCCCGCAATTAAACAATATACTCGCTCCGCACGCTGCGCGATTGTTTGGTTAAGGCTGCCCAGAAAATCAGCAAATAAACGCGATAATTGATTATCTGGTACAATACTTAAGCCCACTTCACTGCTAACACAAACAATACGGGCAGGATGAGTTGACATGACTTGGTCCAGCTTGTCTATTTCTTTCCAAACATCTTGATTGTTTAGCAATAAGTTGCTAACCCACATACTCAGACAATCAATTAATATAATGGCGTTTGATTGACGATGGTGCCTTAAAACGCCTGCCAAGTCATAGCTTTCTTCTATCGTTTGCCAGTTTTTTGCCCGACGCTGTTGATGTAATTTAATCCTTGCGATCATTTCTTGATCCACCGGATTTTGAGCTGCGGTGGCAATATATAGACAATTTGGCTGGGCCCGCAGCAAATTTTCAGCAAAAGCGCTTTTTCCTGAGCGCCGCCCACCAAGCACGAGCGTCAATTTTGATGAGAGGGGTTCGCTTTGAACAGGATAATCTTGCAAATTCAGAATTTTCCCTTTATTGGACAGATAAATAGGGTTCAATCGTCCCTCGTGAACTTGAACATGCTGTTATCCATTCGTCAATTATAACTTTTCCTTTTTATTGGCAATTATTGTTTAATGAATCATCTTATGCCCCGTTCTTTATCATCGATTCCTGAACATGGGGGAGATTTGATGTGGGCCAGTCAACGCTTCAGCGTTCCCTTGGAAAACTGGCTAGATCTTTCGACCGGTATTAACCCTTATTCCTATCCTATCCCTATTATTACAACTGCGGATTGGCATTTCCTGCCAACCAAAAAATATTTGGAGAACACCTTAGATGTGGCACGCCAATATTATAACATTCCCCCCTCAGCATCCCTTGCTATTGGCACAGGTTCCCAAACCTTAATCCAATCTTTGGCCTATTTGATACCACCGCAACCCATTGCAATTATTTCCCCCACTTATAGCGGTCACGCATCCGCTTTTAACCATGCTGGTTTCCCTATTACCTTTTGCCCTAGTCTCGATGATATAAGAAAAACGGATTGCCGATATGGAATCGTGGTTAATCCTAATAACCCTGACGGGCGCATCTTTGACAAAGAAGCCCTGTTACGCCTTCATCACCAATTATCTGACCTAGGAGGCGGATTGATCATCGATGAGGCTTTTGCCGATACAATCCCAACCATTAGCTTATCCTCCCATACCAACCAACCGGGATTGATTATCTTAAGGTCTTTAGGAAAATTTTTTGGGCTCGCCGGAGTAAGAATTGGCTTTGCGATAGGGAGTGATCCCTTGATCCACAAACTCCAAAAGATGATGGGCCCCTGGCCTATTGCCGGGGGGATATTAAAAATTGTGCAAGCAGCTTTGGTTGATGTATCTTGGGTACAAAAAATGCAACAACAGTTAAATGTTCAAGCAAGCGCGATGGATCAGTTTTTATGGGAAATGGGCATTTCTACTACCCGCAGCACTCCCCTTTTCTGTCTGGTTGATCGCCCAGACAGCCCCTCCATATATCAACATCTAGCCGCCCAAGGAATATTATTACGCGCATTCAAAGAGCGTCCAAACTGGCTACGCCTGGGGTTATTAAAAACCCAAGATTTTGACCGCTTTACAAAAGCATATAAAAGTTAGTTTATTTTAATTGAATTTCCTTGCAACCCCTATGTTTAAGAGCTGACAAGCAAATTTTGCGACTGACTTAATCTGCACTTTAACCCTTTCGGATCCGGCATTGTATGCTAAATTTGCATACAAAATTTATTTTATCAGTTCTCCTTCAAAATTTAAAAGCAAGGAATGTTTCACTGCCTTGACGATTAATCAAGAAAAGAATGGCACTTTTTTTAGCACTTTTGGCATTCTGAATGGCCATTTCCAATTCCGCCAGACTGGTAATTCTTTTCTGTCCGACTTGGACAATCACATCCCCCTTTTTTAATCCCTGGCTGGCAGACATGCTTGAAGCTTTAACATCCGTAATACCTACGCCTTTGGTTTGATCGGCAATATTAAAACGTTGCCGAAATTCTACATTCAAAGAACTTAAAGAAGCGCCTTCTAACATCTGGCTATCATTTGAGATTGGCGGATTTTTTACAACGGCCGGAGATAGGATGACATTTGTTTGTGGGTCTTCCAACCGACCAAGTTCGATAGGAATAGAAATGGTTTTCTGATCGCGCCAAACAGAAAGGCTAACTTTTTTGCCTGGCGCGATAGAGGCAATTAATTTGGGCAAGTCGCGCATTTCAGTAATCGCTTGTTGATTAACCGCTGTAATAACGTCGCTTGCAAGTAATCCTGCACGTGCAGCGGGGCTATTCGGTTGGACAGAAATGATTAAAGCGCCCTGCGCCCTTGATAAGCCAACTGCTTCTGATATTTCAGGTGTTACCGGCTGTATTTGGATTCCCAACCATCCGCGTTCCACTGCCCCTTTCTCTTTAAGAGCTGTGATAATCGGTTTAGCCACGTTGGAAGGGATAGCAAAGCCTATCCCTACACTGCCACCATTTGGGGAATATATGGCTGTATTAATCCCAATCACTTCGCCCTGCAAATTAAAACTTGGTCCCCCGGAATTACCCCTATTAATAGCAGCATCGAGCTGTAAAAAATCATCAAAAGGCCCCGATTGAATATCCCGACCACGTGCAGAGAGAACCCCAACGGTGACAGACCCCCCCAAACCAAAAGGATTACCTACCGCAACAATCCAGTCACCAACCCTTGCTTTATCTGAATCACCCAATTGCACGAAGACTAATGATTGCTTGGTCTCAATTTTTAAAACAGCAATATCTGTTCTCTGATCCACCCCAACCAGTGATGCTTCATATTGTTTACCGTTATTTAGAGTCACTTGGACTGCCTGGGCATCTTTAATCACATGATAATTGGTGACCACATATCCGTTCGGATCAATAATAAAACCTGATCCCAACCCTATCCGTTGCTGGGTGCCTTTATTTGCATCCCCATCCGGCAATCCGAATTCATTAAAGTAATCTTCAAAAAGAGAACCAGGTGGAAAAGTAAAGTCAAAAGAATTACTGGGATTTTTATCTTCAATTGATTGTGTGGTTGAAATATTAACCACCGCAGGTGAAACCTTCGCAACCAAATCGGCAAAAGTTCGTGGCATGTCTGCAGATAAAGAAGGGGTAATCAAAAAACTTTTCAGAAATAAAACGACAACCAACAATTTATTTGAAATGATTGCAGAGAGAATACCCGATTTTCCTATGTCGCGTGCTTTCATCATGGCTTACCTTTAATCTCGAAAATCTTTCGTATCCCTTAATATAGGCAAATTTTTCCTCTCCGAAGGATCAAAATCATAAATCATTTTCAACCGACGCTGACGATATAAGCTGCGCATCGTTGCATAATAATCAAGTGAATTGGCTTTAATTTGCTCAACTGGGTCTAAGTAAACCTCCCTTTGGCTTACCAATGTTAGGCCGGAAATACTATAACTCACGATTTTTAGGCCCAATCCCCCTAAAGTTAAATTAACAGGATCTGCTGCAATCCCTACAACAACACCCGCAGAATCCCGAAAATTTGACGGCCCAAACAGCGGTAAGACTAGATAAGGCCCTTCAGGAATGCCCCATAAAGCTAAAGTTTGCCCAAAATCCTCTTCATCGTATTCCAACCCAAGTTCACTGGCTACATCAAAAAAACCTAAAAAACCTATTGTTGAGTTAATGATGAAGCGGGCCAAAGTTTTTGGTGTATCTGGTGATAATTGTAATAAATTATTTACAAAATTATAGGGTTCTCTCAAATTATTCGTAAAATTCCGAATGCTTTTACGTGCTTCTTCTGGAACGACGGTGCGGTACCCTTTCGCAACTGGCACCAGAAAATTCTCATCCACCGCTTGATTAAAAGCAAACACCTTTCTATTAAAGGGTTCCAAAGGATCGTTGGTCTCCATAAATTCTGCAAGTTCTTCCGGATCTGTTGGACGAACGGCACAAGATCCTAAAAATACAATCACCGCACAAGAGATCGCAACTCGTATTAAATTTTTCAACTTATTATCCATACGATTTTTATTCTCCGCCTGCTATCTTATGATTCAGTTAAAAAGGTTTAAAAAGATTGGGTATCTTCCCTACAGTTCATAGTCCATTAAACCAAGAAATGGAACCTGTCATGATGTGGTAATATTTTTTCATTGGCGGCCATTGTATTATTGCAACACTTACCCTAAGCTTGCTTGACAAGATCTCTATTCTAGCCTTACAAATTTTCTTTATCATAACTTGGAAAAACAAAAATCGCAGTTTTTAGAAAAGCTAAGATCAATAGCTTTTTTCAACTTAGCTGCTCCTATTTTATAAAAATCAAAGGCCAAAATTACACTGGACAGGCTGATGGTTTTTGATTATAAGGCAACAGTTAGTTGGTGTGACAATAATAATCAAAGATAGCCATTATGCCTAGGTAGCTCAGTTGGTAGAGCAGCGGACTGAAAATCCGCGTGTCGGTGGTTCGATTCCGCTCCTAGGCACCATTTTAAAATAAGTAAATTTAAGTCTCTATTTTAAAAAATCTAGATAAAGTTAAGATTTAGCGAGAGTTTGATCTGCTGTCTGGGTGGACGGTATTAAACCTAAACTCACATTTCTTCAGAAACCAAGGGTAGTTTCCGTAAGGCACGCCATTGTATTTTGGCATGATCCGCTTTACCTGTTTCGAGAGGTTCTAAATTTCATACTAAAGAGCAGCTGTATTTTTATAGACACCAGTCACGTCCGCCGCTGAACGGGCCGTTACCTCCATCAAAACATTCAATCAGTTTCATCGGATTATTGATCCTTATACGACAAAGTCTTAGTCTTATATCTCTCCTAGATATTTCTTTTATCTAGTACATCCCCAATGTTTCTCCCATGTGAACTATGGCATTTTTTATTTCATGAACTTTAACAGGCCGTTCGTTAAAAGTTGATGGTCTTTATTTTCTAATATTTGTTGCTTTTTGTGAACAAAATCTTTCACCACCAACGTCTGATTTTTAATTTCATCAGGCCCCAAAATCAAGCAAAAGCGATATTTATTTTTGTCAGCAAATTTTAGTTGGCTTTTCAAATCTTTTTCAATAGTTGACATATATATTTTTAAGCCATTTGCCCTTAAACCACTTGCTAAACGCAAAGTGGCGGGCAAAGAATCCGCGTCCCAGACCGTTAAAAATAAAGTATCAAAATTATTGTCTAAATCTGTCCATGATTTTTCTAATAACAATAATATTCTTTCGATACCTAATGATCCACCGCAAATAGGCATAGATTGCCCCGTCACATTCATACTCAAATGATCATAACGCCCACCAGCTGATAGAGCGCTTTTGCTGTCTGGGCTAAAAATTTCGAAGATAAAACCCGTGTAGTACGATATACCCCTAACTAAAAACGGGTCAAAAATAATATTGGCGCCCGGTTGCAAATGCTTGACTTGTTCTATCAGCCACGCAATATCCGCAATCACTTTCTTGCCTTCAGGATTTGCCTGTACTTTAGCAATAAAAAGTTCTTTGGCGTTTGGACCTGCTATATCAGCTAAAAATTGCTTGCATTGTTTGGCCAACCCATTTTGTTGAATAATATCAGAAACTTGTATAGCAACCTGGGCCAATCCGATCTTATCAATTTTATCTAAAACAATCATTATTTCAGCAGCAGTCGACGGAGGCAACTCATATGCCGACGTCATTTGCTGTAAAAAAAGCCGGGAATTCAAATGTATCTTGATATTCTTTTCTAAACCAAGTCTTCTTAAAGTTTGGTTAATAACTAATAGAATCTCAAGGTCAGCAGTTGCAGATGAGCTGCCATAAATATCAATATCGCATTGGGTAAATTCTCTAAATCTTTCTTTGCCTGGCCTATCCGCTCGCCATACCTGGCCAATTTGGTAACGCTTAAAAACGGTGGGTAATTGCTGCCGATTGTCAGCAAAAGCCCTAAGCGCCGGAACAGTCAAATCGTAACGCAGAGCAAGGTCTGCTTCACCTGTTTGTTCTTTATCACCCCTTTTTAAGATTTTAAAGATTAATTTTTCGCCCTCATCTCCGTACTTTCCTGATAAAATTTCTAACCTTTCAAAAGTTGGTGTTTGCAGAGGTACAAACCCGAAAGATTCAAAAGTTTCGCGAACGATTTGGAAAACCCTCTCTCGTTGCCGCACCTGGTGAGGTAGAAAATCACGCGTACCTGAAGCGGGCAAAGTATTAATTTCTTGGGCCATAATTGATTCCAGTTCTTTCCTATTGCTATAGTTGTTCCATTTTACATAAAACTTAAATCGATATTTGTCATCGTTTCCATGATGAGTGCTTCTGCCGTGGTTAATTTCTCACAATATATATCTAACTGTTGATAAGGTTGTCTAAATTGTTCTTTAAATTCTTTATAAGATTGTAGTGACTGCCAATAATCACAGGTCAAATACGTATTCTTTTCTTGCACATCTTGATATAGCTTGCTCCATAAATATCCAGGGTGTTGCCGAAACAACTGCACCCATTCCCCATCCTGCCCATAATATTGCTCAAAAATTGATTGCGAAATCGGTGCAACTTTGAATTGCCAAATGATCACCCAGGCAGCACTTGCCATTTTATTTCCTTATTAAGTTATTTGTGCGCAAATGAATAAATAAAGCTGCTTGATTCTGCCCACCAGAGCTTTTGCATAAGTTAAGTAATGATCTAGCTTGGTGTGTGATGTAAGTTTGATAATTTTTTATTGATACTTATAGAATGTCTTGACAGGGAAAGATTTTGATGGTTTGAATCCACCTTGTTCCATAAGGTTTGGCGGAGTAGCTCAGTTGGTAGAGCAGCGGGATCATAATCCGTTTGTCGGGGGTTCAATTCCCTCTTCCGCCACCATTTTTCAATTTTTTTCCCCAAAAAAATTCTAAGCTTGACATTCATAATTTTCTAATTTTTCTGTTCAAAATATTGATTCTGCACTACCCACAAACCTATTAGGTATTAGGTTTTCTAAGCAAACGCAAGCAAAGTTTTGATTGAAATACATTAAGAAGTGGCTAATCGGAATGATTTAGATAGCCTGCAGCTTTTCATTTTACTAAAGATGGTAAAAATAAGATTTGCGAAAGGTTGTCATGATGCCTCCCTTTTGGTTTCTTTCTTTTTCTTATCCCCCTTTACAAGGAGAATATTTCTATGCTGCAACGATATTTTCGTTTGGCGGAACACCAAACCACTGTACGTACAGAAATTCTGGCAGGAATAACCACATTCCTGGCTATGGCTTATATTATTATTGTTAACCCCCTCATCTTATCCGATGCTGGAATGGATCATGGGGCCGTCTTTGTGGCCACCTGTTTGGTCGCAGCCATTAGTACAACAATTATGGGTTTGTATGCCAATTATCCGGTGGCTTTAGCCCCAGGCATGGGGTTAAATGCTTATTTCACCTATGGTGTCGTAAAAGGCATGGGTTACACTTGGCAAGTAGGACTGGGGGCCGTATTTATCTCAGGGGTTATTAGTTTCCTGATCAGCGTATTTCCTATCCGTAGTTATATTATTAATTCCATCCCTAAACCGCTAAAAATTTCTATCTCCGCTGGTATTGGATTGTTTTTGGGGATGATCGCCATGAAAAATGCCGGATTGGTTGTAGCGAATCCTGCGACCTTCGTTACCATGGGTAATTTAACCCAATATGGGGTTGTGTTAGCCTTGGCAGGTTTTTTTGTGATTGCAGCTCTTGATTATTACCGCGTTCCAGGAGCTATTATTATTGGTGTTCTCACAAGCACCGTGGCTGGCATTATAATAGGGATTGTAGCGATTCCAGATACGCTGGTATCATTACCCCCCGATATAACCCCAACGTTATTACAACTAGATATTCCAGGCGCTTTACAAATTGGCCTTGTTGTTATTGTTTTTTCTTTCCTTTTTGTAGATATCTTCGATACCGCAGGCACGTTGATAGGCCTCGCGCACCGAGCGGGCATGTTGGACAAAGAAGGCCGTTTGCCCAGATTAGAAAGAGCTTTAGTTGCCGACAGCACCGCAACGAGTATCGGAGCGGTTTTGGGAACGTCCACGACGACCAGTTATATTGAAAGTGCGGCAGGTATACGCGCGGGCGGTAGGACTGGCTTAACTGCTGTGGTAGTTGCTATATTTTTCCTAGCAGCGTTATTTTTCGCCCCTTTTGCTAAAATGATCCCCGCTTATGCGACCGCCTCTGCTTTGTTATATGTGGCTTGTATGATGGCCAGGGGGTTGGCTGAAATAAATTGGGATGATGTGACGGATTCGGCACCCGCCGTTATTGCAGCCTTAGCGATGCCATTGACTTTTTCTATTGCGAATGGAATTGCCCTAGGTTTCATCAGTTATACAGCGATTAAAATTTTAAGTGGAAAATGGCGAGACTTGAATATAGCGATGATTATTTTGTCTGTTTTATTTGTTGCCAAAATAATTTATCTTGACGGATAAAGTTATCCCGTCGAAAATAAAAAAAATTGGAACTTTACCAAGTTCAGGGAATCCGATCTACTAGCTACAGAATAGTTAGAAAAAGCCACATTCTCGGATGTGGTTTTTTCTTTGCCGCTCCTTGATGAACAATCGATCCTATTATTGGATAATACCGTAATAAATAAGCCATAATATGGTGGATATGGTAGTAGTCAGAACTATCTTAATAAATAGACGGGGATTTTCCGGCGCCCCTTTATCATGACCTAATTGGGGATTTTTGGATTGTCGAACACCCCAAGGCAAGATAGCAAAGAACAACACCCACCAAATAATGACGTAAACTAATATTCCCGTAAACCAAGTCATACGTATAGTTTAAACCTGTTCCAATTCGATTAAAGTTCCACAGAAATCTTTCGGATGCAGAAATAGCACGGGTTTGCCATGAGCGCCGATTTTCGGTTGACCATCCCCTAACACTCGAGCACCTTGGTTTTGCAAATGCTGTTTCGCTTCCAAAATATCACCCACTTCATAGCAGACGTGGTGCATACCGCCTTGGGGATGGGTCTCTAAAAATTTAGCAATAGGTGATTGTTCCCCATAAGGTTCTAATAATTCGATTTTTGTATTCCCAAAATCAACAAAAATGACCCTAACTCCATGCTCAGGAAGTAATTGTGGTTTAGAAATGTGGGCCTGCAATAACTGTTGATAAATTTTTGCAGCCTGCCCTAAATCTGGCACAACAATTGCTACATGATTAAGTTTACCCAATTTCATTATGAGTTTCCTATAGGATTTTTACGATATTAACCTCAATCAACGGTTCTTTCCCTATATTCTTTTTCATATACCGCTTGATCAATTGGATAACGGATCCCTTAACTTCCCCTTGCTTCGTAGAGGATGACACAGGTAATGGCGAAACATCTTCCATACTGGATCTTATTAATTTCATCAGCGGCAATATAAAAGTGGGCTGCTCATTGCCTTTGGAAAAACCAATAGCTTGCAACGCAGGATCGGCAATCATCCATCCTAAATCATCGACAATCAAGGTGACAATAACCAAACCGCCTTGCGCCATTTTTTGCCGGTCTTCCACCAATTTATCCGTCATGGAAATGACCCGGTTACCATCCAGCGCCCAGCGCCCCACCGGTACTTCGTCAACAATTTGTCCGCCATTCGGGGCCAGTTGGATCACTTGGCCATTATGGGCGGGGATTGCTTGAGGAACCTGACATTCTTTCGCAAGTTCCGCATGCGCGCGCAAATGCCTTTCCTCGCCATGTACAGGGATAGCCAAGCGTGGCCGAACCCATTGATACATCATGGTCAGTTCATCGCGTGCTGGGTGACCGGATACATGGACAAAATGATCTCCGTCACTAATCACTTTTAGTCCCTTACGCAGTAACGCGTCTTTCAATTGATAAATTTCCTGCTCATTACCGGGAATAACCCGCGAGGAAAAAATCACTCCATCGCCTGCATCTAAGGAAACGTGCGAGTGTGTGCCATGAATAATACGGGATAAGGCCGAACGTTGCTCGCCTTGGCTGCCAGTGCAAATCATTAACAACTTGTCCCGTGGAATAGATTGCACTTCATTCTCGTCCAAAGGTTCAGGCATATCTTGCAAATAACCGGTTGATCTTGCAGCTTCATAAATACGCCACAATGATCTACCAACCAATGCAACCTTTCTTTTTAAGCTTTTTGCCACTTGCATAATCGTTTTCAACCGGGCGACATTGCTGGCAAAGCAAGTAACAACCACACGGTAAGTCATTTGTTGGCATAATTGGTGCAACGAATCATATAAAGCTGACTCGGAGGCTGAATGCCCAGGAACCAAGGCATTCGTTGAATCCCCAACTAAAGCCAGGATGTTTTCGTTAGCTAATGCTTTTAAAGTATCTTCATCTGTTACATCACCAATCACCGGGGATGGATCAATTTTCCAATCGCCCGTATGTAACACGGTGCCCAAAGGCGTTCGCAAAATAACCGCATTCGGCTCGGGGATGGAATGGGTTAAGGTTACTAACTCTATTTGAAAAGGCCCTACATTAAACTTGCCCCTCATCGGGATAATATGGATGGGAACATCCCTTAGACCTTCTTGTTCCAGCTTCTTTTTCAAGACAGCTGCGGTAAAAGGGGTTGCATAAATCGGGCAACGCAACCTAGGCCATAAATAAGGCACAGCGCCTAAATGGTCCTCATGGGCATGAGTTAAAACCAAGCCTGCCAAATCCTGTTTGTTGTCTTCAATAAAACTAATATCAGGCATAATCACCTCAATCCCTGGGGTTGTGTCATTCCCAAAGGTGATGCCAAGATCCAGCATTAGCCATTTGCCGTCATATCCGTAAAGGTTTAAATTCATCCCAATCTCGCCTGACCCACCCAGGGGTAGGAAAAGCCATTGGTCACTACGTGGTTTTAAAATTTTTGTTGTTTTTTGCATGATTCCGTTTGTTTGTTGAATAATAAATATCAGTAATACCTAACATGGTTAAATCTCCATTAACATGGTCAAAGACATTGGTTGAACCAGCTAAAACTGGCGTCAACCCTCCTGTAGCAATAACTGTTGCTTTCTTTCCTAACTCCTTCTGGGTTTTGTCGATCAATCCTTCAATTAATCCAATATATCCCCAAAAAATCCCTGATTGCATGGCAGGAATTGTTGAGGTAGCAATCACTTTTTGAGGTTTAGCAATAACCATTCTTGGCAATTTGGCAGCTGCCATATAAAGCGCCTCTAAAGAAAGGTTAATACCGGGGGCGATAGCCCCGCCAATAAAATTTCCCTGTTCATCAACTACATCTAAGGTCGTGGCTGTCCCTAAATCCACAATAATTTGGGGCATCGAATATCTTGTATGCGCCGCAATGACATTAACAACACGATCAGCTCCTAACTCTTGGGGATAATCTATAAGTATTTTAATCCCCATAGCTTCAGCATGCGTATGGTTAACAATAATGGGATCACATTGGAAAAATTTTTTTGCCATTGTTTCTAATGGGAAAATCGTTTCCGGTACAACGGACGCGATCACAATCCCCGAAATAATTTTTGAAGAAAATCCCCCTATCGACATTAATTGCAATAACCAAACCGCATATTCATCGGCAGTCCTTTGTCGATTGGTTGCAATCCGCCAAGAAGCAATAATTTTATATTCATCTGCCAAGGCAAAAACAATGTTGGTATTTCCGCTATCAATTGCCAGGACTAGATTATTTCCCATGATTAAGCCCTTCTTGTTGGAAAAAACACATCACCCACCGTAATTTTTCTGATACCCGCAGCGTTTTTAAGCAATAATTGGCCTTGATCATTAAGATCAACAAATTTTCCAGCAATGGTCTCAGACGGTAAATGAACTAAAATTTCCTCACTTATTCCACAGGCATATTCCAACCATTCTTTTCGAATATCAACAAAATTCCCTGCCCGCCAATTTTTTAACCGCGGCAGGAAATCATGACAGAATTGCCCTAACAATTGCTGAATAGATATATTACTATTCCCCTGTATCTCTTTCAAACTCGTGGCTAAATATGGAAGATCTTCGGGGAATGAAGTTATATTAACCCCTATCCCTAAGATCACGAAGAGCGGGTCTGTTGAATTATCTGACGGCAATGTTTCTAGTAACATCCCGGCACATTTTCTTTTATTAATCAATAAATCATTTGGCCATTTGATTTGGACAGTTTTTGGCCGACCTATTAAATGATTGATGGCAACCGCCATGGATAAGGAAGCAACAAATCCTATTTGCGCCACCTCTTGCAAAGATTGTTTGGGTGTTTTTTCAACTAACATAGACATATAGAAATTGCCAATTGGCGACACCCAAGCTCGGCCCCGCCGACCGCGACCGGCTGTCTGTTGATCGGCCTGAACAATTAAACCATCTCGCCCTTTTCCCTGTTTAACCAAATCCTTAATAAGATCATTGGTACTGGTAACCAAAGGGTAGTGATGCAACTGAAAAAAAGGCGGTAAAAGCGTAATTGAGATCACCTCAGGATTAAGTTTGCAGCTGTTTGATCCATTAAGTTAATCAATGAATTTGGAAAAATGAATAAGCCGATCATGAGCATGCTTGCTATAATAGCGATAGTGGCCCCGGCAACTGGTAATTTTCGAACCGGCACATCTTTACCTTCATCAACATACATGATTTTAATAATTTTTAAATAATAAAAAGCAGCCACGACCGAAGATATAACCCCAATAATCGCTAACACGTAATATTGCTGCTGAACTGCGCCTATAAAAATATAAAACTTTCCCCAAAAACCTGCTAAAGGCGGCAACCCTGCCATCGATAGTAAAAGCAAGGTTAAGACAAAAGCTATCACTGGATTTGATTTTGATAGCCCTGCAAAATCATCTAGATTTTCAAAATTGTTCTTGGCAGAATACATCGTCAAGAGGCAGGCAAAAACCCCCAACTCACCCCAATATAAATCATCATATAAAGCAGCAGGGCGCTGATGGGGCCATTGCCCCCTATCACCAACCCAATCATGGCATAGCCGATATGGCCGATGCTGCCATAGGCCAATAGCCTTTTGATATTTTGCTGCCGGATGGCTGCAAAAGCCCCAATCAACATAGAGCCCACAGCAGCCAACCAGAAAATTTGTTTCCACGATTCTTGATCTTGGGGAAAAAACTCCAAGCTAATACGGAGCAGTAAGCCTAGCGAAGCCAATTTAGGGGCGGTTGTAAAAAAGGCAGTGATTGGCGTTGGCGAACCTTGATAAACATCCGGTGTCCACATATGGAAAGGAACAGCTGATACTTTAAACAAAAGGCCGCTAACCACAAATACCAAAGCGACCACGAATCCAGCTGGCATAGCAGCAGTATTCTGGACATATTGCTGAATTTGCGCGAAACCAGCATTGCCGCTAAAACCGTATAGTAAAGAACAGCCATATAATAATAACCCTGAAGACAAAGCACCTAAAGCAAAATATTTCAATCCAGCTTCGCTGGAACGCAAATGGTCGCGATTGAAAGCGGCCAGCACGTATAAGGCCAAGCTCTGCAGCTCAATACTGACATATAAGGTGATTAAATGGTTGGCCGACAACATGAGGCTCATTCCCAAAACAGCAAATAAAATTAAGATTGGGAACTCAAATCTTGATAGATTGGGCATTGTCCGAATATAAGACGGGCTTATCAGCAAACAGACAGCAGCAGCCATCCAACAAACAATTTTTAAAATAGTTAGGGCAGGTTTACTAATAAACATTCCGTTAAATAGCGTTACGGAAGTATCGGGAAACCAAATAATTTGTCCTATAATTCCCATAACCAGCACGAAAAAACTAAGCCAATAGACAATTGGAAAACTGTGCTTTTTTAAGAAAACGCCAACCATTAATAAAATAATGGCAGATGCTAACAACCAAATTTCTGGAATAGCCGCGGATAAAGATTGAAGCATAAGATACATCTACTCATTTTACAGGCAAAAACTATTTGCTACGTTGTTATAATGTATGACATCATTATTTTTCATTTCAAGGTACCAGACTTGCGGGGAAAAATTTTATAAAATTTTCCGTCATTGGGCCAGTAATACCCAGAAAAGAAGATGGATAGATCCCCATCCACAACACTATCATACCCATCAACCCTAAAATAAATCCTTCTTTTAAGGTCAAATCTGGCAGTTGTTTCAAATCGTCTTTAACGAGTTTCCCAAACATCACCCGGCGATATAACCAAAGCATGTATACCGCGCCTAAAATCATGGCAACCGCCATAGCCACTGCCACTAAATGATTGGCTTTGAAAACCCCTAGCAATACTAAGAATTCGCCCACAAAACCGCTGGTACCAGGCAACGCTAAGGAAGCCATCGTAAACACTAAAAACAACATAGCATAAACGGGCATACGAATGGCTAATCCACCAAAACGGCTGATGTCCCTGGTATGCAGTCGATCATATAATACCCCTACGCACAAGAACAAAGCGCCGGAAACAATCCCGTGGCTTAGCATTTGAAAAACAGCCCCCTCAATCCCTTGTTGAGTCAATGAGAAAATACCGGCCGTAACAAATCCCATATGAGCTATTGAAGAATACGCAATCAGCTTTTTCATGTCTTGTTGCGCCAAGGCGATTAAGGAGGTGTAAATAACCGCCACGATGCTTAAGCCAAAAACCATTGGGGCAAAAAACACGCTGGCATCCGGCATGATCGGTAATAACACCCGGATAAAGCCATACCCACCCATTTTCAGAAGCACCCCTGCTAAAATGACCGATCCGGCTGTAGGCGCTTCCACATGGGCATCGGGTAGCCAGGTATGCAGCGGCCACATCGGTACTTTCACAGCAAAAGAGGCAAAAAAGGCCAACCACAACCAAAATTGCCACTGCGAATCAAGCAAATGGTTGGTTGTCAAATACGCAATATCAGCAGAATTTGTATGAATCATAATTGCCAATATGGCAATCAACATCAAAACCGACCCAAGCAACGTATAAAGAAAAAATTTAAAGGAGGCGTAGATTCGCCCTTTCCCACCCCAAATTCCAATAATTAGAAACATGGGGATCAGGACGCCTTCAAAAAACACGTAAAACAAAACAAGGTCTAACGCACAGAAAGCGCCAATCATGAAGGTTTCCAAAATTAGGAAGGCAATCATATATTCCTTCACGCGTTTCTGAATGGAATTCCAACTGGCAATGATGCAAATCGGCACCAGAAAAACGGATAACATCAAAAATAATAAGGATAATCCATCAAGTCCCATATAAAAACGTACCGGCAATCCCGGCAACCAGGATTTATTAATGACAAACTGATAGCCAGGTTTTAAGGCATCAAATTGCATCCACAGGAAAACTGCTAAACCAAAAGTTACCAAAGACGTCCATAGGGCAACCCAACGCACATGGTTGGCAACTAATTTTTCTTCCCCACGCGCCCATATAATCACTAACACACCAACTAGGGGGAGAAAGGTGATGATAGGTAACAGAAATTCATTCATAGCTATTATTCCCATCCCATATAACGGTTAAGGACAATCCATAGTAAAACCGCCAAGCCCATGAGAACCGCAAAAGCATAATGATATACATACCCCGATTGCAATCGACTGGCACCCGCAGCTATTAATCGGCTGATAAAAGCCGTGCCATTAGGCCCGAACCGATCAATAATTCCTTGATCAATCCGCCGCCAGAAAAAATCTGCCAGTTTTAGCGCCGGTTTTATAAAGATATGATGATACAATTCGTCAAAATACCATTTATTGAGGAATAGTTTGTAAATGGGTCGGAAAGCCCTGGCAAAAAAGTCAGGTAATCTTGGACAAACAACATAAAACAAATAAGCCCCTATTAATCCGCTTACCGCAGCCACCGTTGGCGCCCAAACCACCCATAAAGGCAGATGATGTTCCTTTTCTGCCAAATGATGCTGGAGAAATATAGACTGACCCCAAAAAGTTTCAGCATGTTCGCCTAAAAAATACGGATAAAAATAAAACCCGGCGATCATCGCACCAACTGCCAGTACCATCATGGGCAGCAGCATGATCCAGGACGATTCGTGGGCATGGTGACCAGCTGAATGATGATCATCCGTGGGTAAGTGATGGGCATCCTCACTTCTTCGTTCGTTATATCCGTGAAAAGCCATCAAAAGCAATCGCCAACTGTAAAAGGCGGTAAGCAAAGCCGTCAACAGGCCCAACCAAAAGGCGTATTGTCCTGTCCAATCAGGGGATAGCCAGGCTGCCTCGAGAATAGCGTCTTTTGAATAAAAACCGGCAAGCCCGAAGATATGCGGGATGCCCAGCCCCCCTAACGCAATGTTGCCGATCCACATCAATACATAGGTAATCGGAATGGCACGCCAAATGCCCCCCATTTTTCTTAAATCTTGCTCACCAGAAAGTGCGTGGATGACCGATCCTGCTCCCAAAAAGAGCAATGCCTTGAAAAAGGCATGGGTAAAAAGGTGAAACATGGAGGCATCATAAGCAGAAACACCAGCCGCAAAGAACATATATCCTAGCTGGCTGCAAGTTGAATAAGCAATCACCCGTTTAATATCGTTCTGACATAAAGCAATAGTTGCCGCAAAAAAAGCCGTGGTTGCACCGATAATGGTCATAACCTCTAACGTGACCGGTGATAATTCAAAAATGGGTGATAAACGGCACACTAAAAACACGCCAGCTGTCACCATCGTGGCTGCGTGAATAAGGGCGGAAACTGGTGTTGGGCCTTCCATGGCATCGGGCAGCCATACATGGAGGCCGATTTGTGCGGATTTTCCCATTGCCCCAATGAAGAGCAACATACTAAGCGTGTCAATCACAGGCCATTCCATTCCTAAGAAGGTCACTGTTTTAGCGGCCTCGGCACTAGCGCTTGCAAAAATAGTGCCAAAATCAAGGGAATTAAAGGTCAGGAAAATGCCTATAATGCCAATGGCGAACGCTAAATCCCCGACGCGATTAACCACAAATGCTTTGATAGCCGCTGCATTGGCTGAAGGTCTTTCATACCAAAATCCAATCAATAAATAAGAACTTAACCCGACCGCTTCCCAACCAAAAAACAATTGTAACAAATTATCTGCGGTGACCAGCACCAACATACTAAAAGTAAAAAGGCTTAAATACGCCATAAACCTTGGGATAGAACGATCCCCCTGCATATACCCAACCGAATATAGATGCACCATGGCAGAGACGGTACAAACAACCACCAACATAACCGCGGTGATCTGATCAACCCGCAACGTCCAACCCACATGAAAATTGCCCGAGTTAATCCAAGACATGAGGTCAATGATTTGAGGACTAGAGCCTTCCATCACTTGGATAAAAGCCCACCAAGCTAATATAGCCGTAGCTGCTACCAAAACACAGGTGATCAATTGGCTGCCTTTATCGCCCAACCAACGCCCTCCAAAACCGGCAATACCTGCTGCTATCAAGGGTAAAAAAACAATCAAGGCATACATCTTGTCATTACCCTTTCATACTGTTCATTTCATCAACGGTAATCGAGCCACGGTTGCGGAAATACACCACCAATATGGCCAACCCGATTGCGGCTTCTGCGGCAGCAACGGTTAAAATCAGCATCGTAAATATTTGCCCAGTCAAATCATTAAGATAACTGGAAAAAGCTACCAAATTGATATTAACGGCCAGTAACATCAGTTCAATTGACATTAAAATAGTAATAATATTTTTACGGTTAATGAAAATGCCAAAAACCCCGATGGTAAAAAGGATGGCGGCCACAATTAAATACGCATTGATACCAATCATTTTTCGATCCCACTGCCGATTTGTTTGTTTTTAATTAACTCTAACGTATTTTGGGCGTTCCGATTAACCTGGTTGCGGATTGACTGATGCTTCGATCCTTTGCGTTCCCTTAAAGTCAAAACGATGGCTCCAATCATTGCCACCAGTAAAATAACCCCGGCCAACTGAAATACATAGATATAATCCGTGTAAAGGATCCGCCCGATCGCATGAGCATTAGAAACGAAATGCGGATCAGGGATAGGGTTAGCAACCGGCAGCATCCCCTGCCCCATTACCCGTATATCTGGCAACCCGGTCACCGCAAAAATAATTTCCCCGAGCAATACCAGACCCACCAACCCAGCAACCGGGAAATACCGCACAAACCCTTGCCTAATTTCCGCAAAATTAATATCCATCATCATAACGACAAACAGAAATAAAACCGCCACAGCACCTACATATACGATCAGCAAAATCATGGCCAGAAATTCTGCACCCGCGATGAGAAAAAGCCCGGCAGCATTAAAGAAAACTAAAACCAAAAATAACACTGAATGCACAGGGTTGCGTGCAGATACCACCATTAATGCTGCTAATATGGCGACACCTGAAAAAATATAAAAAGCTATTTCTTGAATGATCATGGCGGACTTATTTTTTATTTCGGTTAAACAATATGATCTTAAAACTACGATATGGCGTAGAAAATTTGTTAGGACAACTGTTCTACATCAGGTCTCTACTCCTACCGATAAGGTGCATCTGATTCTAAATTAGCGGCGATTTGCGCTTCCCAACGGTCACCGTTCGCTAATAATTTATCTTTGTTATAAATAAGTTCTTCGTGGGTTTCAGTCGCAAATTCGAAATTTGGCCCCTCGACAATAGCATCGACAGGGCAGGCTTCTTGACATAACCCGCAATAAATACATTTTGTCATATCAATATCATAGCGGGTTGTACGTCGGCTGCCATCATCGCGTGGCTCGGATTCAATGGTAATCGCTAACGCCGGGCACACCGCTTCACATAACTTGCAAGCGATACAACGTTCTTCACCATTAGGGTATCGGCGCAATGCATGCTCGCCCCTAAATCTTGAGCTTAACGGGCCCTTTTCATAGGGATAATTCAACGTAACCCGTGGTTTAAACATATACCGGAATGTTGAAAACATCCCCTTGACTAGCTCCCACAACAAAAATGTTTTAACCGCTTGCCGAATTCTCATCATAAACCCCTCTAGATCATTGTTGCCCAGGCAGCCAACCAGCATATAACAATACGCCAGCCGTTAAAACTACCCACAGCAAAGAAAATGGTAAAAACACTTTCCATCCTAACCGCATCAATTGGTCATACCGATAGCGGGGAAAAGTAGCACGGATCCAAATAAAACAAAACAACATAAAGGCCACTTTTAAAGCCAGCCATACCGGCCCCGGGATATAGGTGAATGGAGCAATATTTAATGGTGCCAACCAGCCACCCAAGAACAGGATAGACATCATGGTGCTCATTAAAATCATATTGGCATATTCGGCTAAATAAAACATTCCAAAACTCATGGAAGAATATTCCGAAAAATATCCAGCCACCAATTCAGCTTCCGCTTCCGGTAGGTCAAAAGGGGTGCGGTTGGTTTCAGCCAAGGCAGAAATGAAAAACACCACAAACATGGGGAAAAGCGGCAAAACAAACCACACATTTGCTTGGGCGCGAACAATATCAGATAAATTAAGCGAACCTACACAAAGCAGTACGGTAATCAGAACCAGGCCAATTGAAACTTCATACGAAACCATTTGGGCTGCCGAACGCAAAGCCCCTAAGAAAGGGTATTTGGAATTGCTGGCCCAGCCAGCCATAATAATGCCGTAAACCCCTAAAGAGGAAATAGCAAAAAGATATAAAATGCCCACATTGATATCAGCCATAACCCAGCCATCGTCAACCGGTATCACCGCCCAAGCAGCTAAACTTAAGGCAAAAGTGATAATGGGAGCAGCTATAAAGATAACTTTATTAGCAACGGTTGGGATGATGGTTTCCTTGGTAATCAGCTTGATTGCATCGGCGAAAGGCTGAAAAAGACCGAAAGGCCCCACCACATTTGGGCCCCGCCTTAATTGCATGGCAGCCAACACCTTCCGTTCTGCATACGTCAGATAGGCAACGGCAATCAATAAAGCAATAATGATTGCCAACACTTCAAGGACCAATAGCAGAACCGGCCAAACATACTGGCTCCAGAACTCAGGCATGAGCAGATTCCCCTAATAGATTAGATGAATGAATAAAAGTTGACGTGCAATTGGCCATCGTCTCAGAAGAACGGCTGATAGGATCCGTCATATAATAATTTTTAATTGGGGAAATCATTTTATCCGGCAAGATTCTACCCATGCGGCCAAAACCAGCAGGCCAAACTGATGCAGCAATTTTATGTTTTTGATGAAAAATAGGATAATTTTTAATTAATTGTTGATGCAACTGGGCAAGGTCATTATACGGCAAGACCTGCCCTAAAACATCGGATAAAGCCCTAATGATCCGCCAATCTTCCTTAGCCTCACCGGGTGCGAAGACCGCTAAATGTGCCTGCTGGATCCTTCCTTCGGTGTTAACGTAGGTAGCGTCTTTTTCCGTATATGCAGTCGCAGGTAAGATTAAATCGGCTTGATGGGCGCCTGCATCCCCATGATGACCTTGATAGACAACAAAACAGTTTTTAAATCCTTGTAAATCCAGTTCATCGGCTCCCAACAAATATAAAACCGATATCTCTCCCTTTCGGGCTGCCTCAAGGATTTGCCTGGTATTTTTACCTTTATTGGTAGGGATAAAACCAACATCTAACCCTCCCACACGGGAAGCGGCTTTATGCAAAACGTTAAACCCGTTCCAATCCGGTTTTACAAAACCGTATTTTTCTGCAATCAAAGCAGCGGTTTGGTGGATATCGTTCCCATCAGCTCGGCTCATTAAATCTTCACCCATGATCAACACGGGCCTTTTTGCCTGTTGCAGGCGTTGAACCAATGGATGGGTACCAGCTGCGATATCTAATAAAATTTGCAGCGAATCGCCCAAATGTTCAACCGGGTAAGTTAAATCATGGGGCGCGCCAATAGAGAAAACTGGCAATCCATTTTGGATATATGTTTTTCGCAAACGGGCATTAATTAACGGCGCTTCCCACCTTGGGTTGGTACCAATCAATAAACAAAAATCGGATTTTTCTAACCCACCAATCGTGCTATTGAATAAATAAGTTGCCCGCGGCCCATCGCCCAGAACACTTTGGTTTTGTCGGCAGTCCATATTATCGCTGCCCAATTTTTGCAACAACTGCTTTAGGGCAAACATAGTTTCAACATCCGCCATATCACCGGCAATGGCTGCAATTTGATTGGATGAGGCTTTCTTCAGCCGATCGGAGGCGGCATCTAACGCTTCTTTCCATGAAACTGGCTGTAATTTACCCTCTTTACGTAAATATGGCCGGTCTAAGCGTTGACGTGACAGTCCATCGCACGCAAAACGTGACTTATCAGCCAACCATTCTTCATTAATGTCTTCGTTCAACCGCGGTAAAATCCTTAAAACCTGCCGCCCGCGACTATCCACCCGTATGTGGCTACCAACCGCATCCATTACATCAATCGAGTCTGTTGTCTTTAACTCCCATGGCCTGGCTGCGAAAGCATAGGGCTTAGAAGTCAACGCACCGACTGGACATATATCAATCAAATTTCCCGATAATTCGGAAGCCACCGCCTTCTCTACATAAGTGGAAACCTCCATCTTTTCACCCCGGCCAATCGCTCCTACATCAGGCACACCGGCAATCTCCGTTGAAAAACGGATACAACGCGTACAGTGGATACAACGAGTCATAGAGGTTTTAATCAAGGGACCAAAATTTTTCTCGGTCACCGCCCGCTTGTTTTCTTCATACCGGCTGCGATCAAACCCATATGCCATTGCCTGATCTTGCAAATCACACTCGCCGCCCTGGTCGCAAATGGGGCAATCCAAGGGATGATTAATCAGCAAAAATTCCATCACCCCACGCCGGGCTTTTTTAACCATGTCGGTCTGTGTTCTAACAATCATCCCTTCCGCCACCTGCATCACGCAAGAAGCCACTGGTTTTGGAGATTTTTCGACCTCGACCAAACACATCCGGCAATTACCCGCCACCGACAAGCGTTCATGATAGCAAAAACGTGGGATTTCAATTCCCGCTTGCTCGCAAGCCTGTATAATTGTCAGGCCCGCCATCACTTCAACTTCTTGTCCATCAATTGTCAGTTTCGGCACGTTTGTTCTCGCTTATTCCATATAAGTTCAATTAGTTATTTGTTTTGCTTGATATTGACTGATCCGACGCTCAACTTCCGGCCTGAAATGCCGCATCAATCCCTGGATTGGCCAGGCAGCCGCGTCGCCCAAAGCGCAAATAGTATGTCCCTCGACCTGTTTGGTGACATCCAATAATAAATCAATTTCTGTAGTTTTGGCATTCCCGACCACTAACCGCTCCATCACTCGCCACATCCAACCCGTACCTTCGCGGCAGGGTGTACATTGGCCACAACTTTCATGCATATAAAAATGCGATAAGCGCGCAATTGCCGCGACTAAATCAGTTGATTTGTCCATCACGATGACAGCCGCCGTTCCCAACCCTGATTTTACCTCCCGCAAACTATCAAAATCCATCAAAACCGTATCACAAATAGACTTAGGAATGAGTGGCACGGAAGCACCACCCGGAATAACCGCCAATAAATTATCCCACCCCCCTCTCACCCCACCTGCATATTTTTCAATTAGCTCGCGCAACGGGATTCCCATTTGCTCTTCCACATTGCAGGGTTTGTTCACATGTCCGGAAATGGAGAAAATCTTGGTTCCGGTATTTTTGGGGCGGCCCAAACCGCTCCACCACGCTGCACCCCGGCGCAAAATGGTTGGGGCAACCGCAATCGTTTCAACATTGTTGATCGTGGTTGGGGAACCATAAAGACCCATGGCCGCCGGAAAAGGCGGTTTTAGGCGGGGCATACCCTTTTTGCCTTCTAAACTTTCAAGTAAGGCCGTTTCTTCCCCGCAAATGTAAGCCCCTGCCCCTCGATGCAAATAGATATTAAAATCAAAGCCACTGCCGCAAGCATTCTTGCCGATTAATCCGGCTTTATAAGCTTCATCAATGGCATATTGCACATGTTGTGCTTCTTGAAAAAACTCTCCCCGAATGTAGATGTAGCAGGTTTGGGCACCTATCGCAAAACTGGCCACCAAACAACCCTCCAGTAACAGATGAGGATCAAAACGTAAGATTTCCCGGTCTTTACAAGTACCCGGTTCCGATTCATCGGCATTTACCACCAAATAAGCGGATTTACCCTGTAAATCTTTGGGCATGAATGACCACTTCATTCCGGCAGAGAACCCAGCCCCGCCCCGTCCGCGCAGATCAGATTTCTTAATTTCATCAATAATATAATCCCGGCCTTTGGCTAAGAACTGTTGGGTATTGTCCCAAATACCTCTTTTCTTAGCGCCTTCCAAGCGCCAATCCTCGGCACCATATAGATTTTTAAAAACCCTGTCTTCGTTGCGCAACATATTTCAACCCTTATGAATTCTGATGACCAGGTTTTAAATTAAATAATGGGTCGGGCAAAGCCGTTTTTGAGTCATCTACCGCTAACGGGGCCGATCCTTGCCGGCCAATTTGGGAACCGATTTTCGGTTTTTGCCCAACTGCCAATTGATCCATCACTTTCATCAATGATTCCGGCGTTAGATCTTCATATAGATCATCGTTGATTTGCACAACCGGCGCATTGGCACAAGCCCCTAAACATTCAACCTCGTTCAGCGTAAAATTTCCATCCTTACTAGTTTGCCCTTTGGAAATCCCTAGTTTTTTCTGGCAGCTATTGGTTAATTCATCCGAACCCCTTAACCAGCAAGGCGTGGTACGACAAACTTGGATATGGAATTTACCAACCGATTTTAGGTTAAACATACTGTAAAAAGAAGCTACCTCATATACGCGCATCGGCGGCATATTTAAAATTTTCGCGACCGCTTCAATGGCTTCAGCTGGCAACCAGCCATCAGCCTGGCGTTGCGCCAAATCTAACAGCGGCAATACCGCGCTTGCCTGCCGGCCAGCGGGATATTTCTGGATAATTTTTTCAATCTTGCCCTTATGCTCGGCAGAAAATTCGAATTTTTTTGTTTCCATCATCCTTACTTCTTATCGATCAATTTCACCAAAAACGATATCCATCGAGCCTAAAATGGCTACCGCGTCCGCTAACATATGGCCTTTACTAACGAAATCCATCGCTTGCAAATGGGGAAAACCTGGCGCTCGGATTTTGCAGCGATACGGCTTATTGCTACCATCAGCAATGAGGTAAACGCCAAATTCACCCTTGGGCGCCTCAACTGCAGCATATGTTTCACCAGGCGGGACATGAAACCCTTCCGTATATAATTTAAAATGATGAATTAACGCCTCCATGGAACGTTTCATATCCGCCCGGCTGGGTGGAGCAATTTTCCGATTATCGCTTGTAACTGGACCGGTTGGCATTTGTTCAATACACTGATTAATGATCCTTAAAGACTGGTGCAGTTCAGCCATCCGCACCAAGTAACGATCATAACAATCCCCGTGCTTACCAATGGGGATATCAAACTCCATCCGGTCATATACCATATAAGGCTGGGATTTACGCAGATCCCAATCAACCCCTGACGCCCTTAACATCGGGCCTGTAAATCCCCAATTGATCGCATCAGCAGCACTGACAATCCCGATATCTACTAAGCGTTGCTTAAAAATACGGTTCTCATCCAACAAATTTTCCAGATCATGGATAAATTTAGGAAATTTCTTGGCCCAAGCGGCAATATCTTCCAGCAGCCCTTGCGGCAAATCCTGGTGGACACCGCCAGGGCGGTAGTAAGCCGCGTGCAAACGGGCCCCACTGACCCTTTCATAAAATTCCATTAAGATTTCCCGCTGCTCAAAACACCATAAAAGCGGGGTAACCGCCCCCACATCATTGGCATAAGCCGGGATGTTCATTAAGTGATTAAGGATGCGGGTAATTTCATCAAAAAGCACCCTGATATATTGGGCACGGATGGGTACCGATAACTTCAATAGCTTTTCGATCCCCAAAACGAACGCATGTTCTTGGCACATCGGCGATACATAATCCAAGCGATCAAAATAAGGGATTGCCTGTACATAGGTCTTGTGCTCGATCAGCTTTTCCGTTCCCCGATGCAGTAAACCAATATGGGGATCCAAACGCTGGACAATTTCCCCATCCATTTCCATAATCAACCGTAATACGCCATGCGCCGCTGGATGTTGCGGGCCGAAGTTCATCAGCAATGGGTTGCCCGTGATTTCCTTAACTACCCTTTTGGTTTCGCCTGGTTCGGGTTGCACTTTTGTCACGGCTTTGATCCTTTTGCTTTTTCATCACCCGGTAATTGCAATATCCCCTCCCAAGGGCTGATAAAATCAAAACGGCGGAATTCTTGAGCAAGTTTGACAGGTTCATACACGACTTTTTTCTGCACTTCATCGTACCGCACTTCAACGTAACCAGTTAACGGAAAGTCTTTGCGCAGCGGATGCCCTTCGAAACCGTAATCAGTCAATAACCGACGCATATCGGGGTTACCCTCGAAAGGTATGCCAAATAAATCCCATGTTTCCCGCTCATACCAACCCGCATTTGGGAATAGATCAACGATTGAAGGTGCAGGCTCGCCAACCGACAGCGGTAATTTCAAGCGGACGCGTATGTTGTTCCGTAAGCTCAACAGATGATAGACAACTTCAAAACGTTTCGGTCGCGACGGATGATCTACACCACATATATCAATCAATTGATCAAAAAGGCAGCTGGTATCTTGTTTTAAGAACATTAACAACTGTTTTATATTTACAGGCGAGCACGCTAAGGTTAGCTCATTCAACGGCCAGGTAATTTGAAGAAAATTCTCCGGAAATTGTTGCTGAACAGCTTTAGCCACCAATTGTAATCGCATTTGCTGATTTTCAAATAGGCTATTATTCATAGCAGCATGTTCCTATCATGAGCGGGCAATCGTGCCAGTGCGGCGAATTTTTCGCTGCAGCTGCAGGATGCCATATAATAAAGCCTCAGCGGTAGGCGGACAGCCTGGCACATAAATATCGACCGGGACAATCCGGTCACAACCACGTACCACAGAATAGGAATAATGGTAATACCCGCCCCCATTGGCACAAGAACCCATGGAGATTACCCAGCGCGGTTCTGCCATTTGGTCGTACACTTTACGTAAAGCTGGGGCCATTTTATTGGTTAAAGTACCGGCCACAATCATCACATCCGACTGGCGGGGGGACGCACGCGGAAAAATACCAAACCGGTCCAAATCATAGCGCGGCATATAGGCATGCATCATTTCTACGGCACAGCAAGCCAACCCAAAAGTCATCGGCCATAAGGAACCGGTACGCCCCCAATTAACCAATTTATCTAATTGCGCCACCACGAAACCCTTATCCGCCACATCGGCAGAAACCGCTTGCAATAGTTCGTCAGGCGTGGCTTTTTCCGGCAATTTCGCCGTTGCTGGCAATAATGATTCTATTCCCATTCCAAAGCCCCTTTCTTCCACTCGTAAATAAACCCGATGGTCAAAATACCCAGAAACATCATCATCGACCAAAAGCCGAAGGTGCCTATCGCACTTAATGAAATCGCCCAAGGAAAGAGGAAGGCCACCTCTAGATCAAAAATAATAAACAGGATTGAAACCAAATAAAACCGTACATCAAAAGGGCGACGCGCATCATCAAAAGGTTCAAATCCGCATTCGTAAGAGCTTAGTTTCTCGGCATCCGGCTTTTGCCAGGCCGCTATCAAGGACGCCGCAACCACAGCACCGGAAATAACAAAAGCGACCCCTAAGAAAACCACAACCGGTAAATATTGCCCTAACAATTCTTGCATATGCGAAAATACCTAAATGAAAAATAATCCTTCATGGTTATAGGGTATTCTATTATTTTTTCAACCAACAAAGTATCATGATTGCGGATTGGAGTCGCGTTTTTTATCGCTTCGTTTTGATCTTGCGATTATTTGCCACAAGCCTATCAACCCTAATATCACGCCGCCTATAATAAACGGGCGCAAGGCTAAATCAATCACTACGATATTGGTCGAGAATACAAGTAAAATTACCCCAATACTCACAGAAAAAAAGCCAAAAATTAACCATAGCATATAGAAGTTCTTTCAGATTTTACGGTTTCTAAACAGGTTGGTCGAGCTTCCCATTATCACCTTAAGAAAACAAATGGGCAAATTAAAAAATAAGCCTAAATAAACGAGCGAGTGGCTTGAATAACTTACATCAAAGAAAACCTGATCTGCAGCGGAAGGGGTATAGAAATTTTTGGTTATAACAAGCATTATTCTAAAAATATCCTGCAAATAGATAAGTTTTTTACCTCTTCCCTTTTCTTTGTATATTTTGCAGCGAAATACTTTTTAACTTACTCCCACTCCATAGTGGCCGGTGGTTTGGTTGAGATATCATAAACCACCCGCGATACGTCTGGCACTTCGTTGACAATCCGCGAAGAAATGTTTTGTAAAACATCATAAGGTAGTTTCGCCCAGGTTGAGGTCATGATTCCGTCTTATCGCTTCTAAAAATTATCAACAGACAGATCATGAGTTATCACCACATCTGTCAGGCTGCTTCCTATAATATCCACCCTTTTGCCGTTTAGCCGCAATGCCAGAGATATGGACTTCTCATTACTGGGATCAATGTAATTGACCAAACGGTTCCAACCGAGTTCGGTTTTTGCCCATTTCATGACAGCCTTAGCTGCTTCAAATGCGATGCCCCTTCCTTCTGCTTCAGGAACGACAAACCAGCCTAACTCGGGTTCAGGATATCCTTCGGGTTGATAAATACCAACCTCACCTAAAAAACGCCCACTACTCTTTTCATCTACCCCAAAGGGTCCAAAACCCTTCAGCAACCAACTAGCGACATCTGAAGACCAAATCCGCCATGCTTGCTCCCTACTCATAGGTCCATCTTCCCAACGTGACCTGTCGGATTCATAAAAGCGTGCAATATGCTCGAAATCTGGCAGTCTAGGAAGACGCAGGATTAAACGCTCGGTATGTAGAATAGGCACTTTATCCGCCCTATCTTTAAAGATCATAAGCTTTATTCCCACTCCATAGTGGCCGGTGGTTTGGTTGAGATATCATAAACCACCCGCGAAACATCAGGCACTTCGTTGACAATCCGCGAAGAAATGTTTTGTAAAACATCATAAGGTAGTTTCGCCCAGGTTGAGGTCATGATATCAAGCGATTCATAGGCCCTGATGGCCACAACTTCGGCAAATATCCCCTCATCACCCTTAACGGCGGTACTATGGGCACCGGTCATCACCGGGAAACATTGGAAAAGTCGATGATAAATATCAGCTTTTTGCAGTTCGTCGGCCAAAATTGAGTCTGCCAATTTGACTTGGTTTAACCTTTTTTCAGTAACCTCCCCACGGATACGCACGGCGTACCCAGGGCCTGGAAATGGGTGTTCCATCAGCACTTTATCAGGAATACCCAGAATTTTGCCGATTTCGCGCACTTCATCTTTATAATATTCCCGTACAGGCTCCAGCAATTGTAGTGATAATTTTTCTGGTAGACCGCCCACATTGTGATGCGATTTGATTTTTGAAGCCAATTTTGTACCCTGGGATTCAATGACATCAGAATAGATCGTACCCTGGGCCAAGAACTTGACCCCTGGATATTTCAGGGCTTCGCGCTCAAACAAATCAATATATAATTTGCCAATAATTTTCCTTTTCTGCTCGGGATCTGTAACATCCCGGAGCGAATCCAAAAACAATTTTTCCGCATGGATAATGGTGGCGTTTTTAAATAAAGAAACAACCCTTTCCTTAGTTCCTTGTCGCATGAGGCCGTTTTCAACGTAAAGAAGGTGAAGTTTAGAATGGATGGCCCGGTCAATTAAGGTTGCAACCACGGTTGAATCCACCCCCCCCGATATCGCACAGATAACCTCATGCCCCGCCACTTGCGTGCGGATTTTTTCAAGAATTGCCGGAACGTCAATATCCTTAGGTATGGCACTGCATCCAGCCACCTTGATGGCAAAAAACCGCAAGATATCAAACCCTTGCTCCGTATCATTTAATTCAGGGTGAAATTGGATGCCATAAAAACGTTTTTGCAGGTGGATAGCGGCCGCACAATCCACATTTTTGGTGGATCCAGCAATTGTAAAGCCCGCGGGGATCTGCTGAACCGAATCGCCGTGGGACATGATCACGCTGAAAGCGGTTTTCCCCAGGTGAAAGATGTTGTCAACAAACTGGATTTTTTCAGGGCCATATTCTTTCCGCTCCGAAACCACCTTGCCACCGAGTATTTTGGCCATTAATTGCCAACCGTAACAAATGCCAAGAATGGGGATTTTCAAATCAAAGATCTTGGGGGAGAGAGTGGGCGAATTCGTGCCGTTAACCGACGCTGGCCCCCCTGAAAAAATCAATCCCTTAGGTTTTAAAGTCGTTATTTTACTTAGCACATCATCCGGCGACGCATAAGCCACGGCCACCCCGAATTTTTTCAACCGTCGACCGATCATATGGGCGGTTTGCGAGCCGAAATCAACAATGACAATCATATGTTTTTCCAATCATGGGTTTTGAATAATGGAATGGGGATTTGATTCAGCCATTCCTGCCGACGTGATGGTTACGAATTGCGCCTTTTCTTGAAGCGCTTTGATATTAGCGGCCCCCAGATAGCCACAACCCGATCTTATGCCCCCCAAAATCTGATACAGCCAATCTTTCAAAGGCCCACGACTGGGAATCAAACCCTCCACCCCTTCTGGCACCAATTTTTGTTTCTCACCAACGGTATAATGTTGACCATAGCGCGCAGCGCTTCCCTGGACCATCGATTTGACCGAACCCATCCCCCGGTAGGATTTATAGGACACCTTATTATATTCAACCAATTCACCCACCGATTCATCCGTACCCGCGAGTAAGGAGCCCAGCATCACCGCAGAGGCCCCTGCCGCCAGCGCTTTCACAATATCACCACTATTGCGGATACCGCCATCGGCAATAATGGGGCGCTTATATTCACGGGCGGCCTTTGCACATTCAAAAATTGCCGACAATTGGGGAACACCCACACCGGAAACAATCCGGGTCGTGCAAATGGAGCCGGAGCCCATCCCAACCTTGACCACATCAGCCCCGGCCTCAAAAAGCGCCTTGGCCCCTTCATAGGTGGCAACATTTCCGGAAATCAGGCAAATAGCTGGGTAACGCTGTTTAATAAATTTCGTTGTTTCCATGATATTTTTGGTGTGCCCATGCGCCGAATCAATGCACATGACATGGGGCTTGAGTTGGGCCAGCGTTTCCACCCGGCTTTCAAAATCTGCCCCGAAACCGACCGCCACCCCAACCTTAACCTTGGCCTCAAGGGCAATTTTCAGTTGCCTCACCTGCTCGGCAATACTTAAATTGCGGTGCAAAACCCCTAAACCCCCCATTTTTCCTAAAGCAACCAACATATTGCTTTCGGTCAATGTGTCCATTGGGGCCGATAGAATAGGAATGTTTAAGGACAGCCCTTTGGCTAGTTCTGCAGACAAACTGACATCCAGGGGGGTGATGTCCGAATAAGCTGGCAGCAGCAAGACATCATCAAAAGTTAGGTAATGGGGTAAGGTTTTGAAATTTGGGTTAATCATGCTGCACCAAGCTTGCATAAGTGGCTGTTTGGTTCGCCTGCCGCAAATTCTCAAGATTTAAAATGTTTTTTTGATACGGGATGGTAGGTA
Organism: Rhodospirillaceae bacterium; assembly: GCA_016722635.1. Taxonomy (NCBI): domain Bacteria; kingdom Pseudomonadati; phylum Pseudomonadota; class Alphaproteobacteria; order Rhodospirillales; family Rhodospirillaceae; species Rhodospirillaceae bacterium. Next base: position 408,824 of record JADKIX010000003.1, read on the forward strand.
TTTTACATAGGGAAATCAGGTACATCTCGTGCCCCTCGCTGTTGATTGTCAACAAAAACCCTCAATCATCTTTTGCTTTAACCAGCATCATGACTAACCGGCTTAAAGCGTTTGGACGTTTATAAGGATAAAATGGCCTCTCGTCCAGCACAATCATTGATTGGCGGCAACAAGCCTGCCAGCAGCCAAGACTAAGACTTAATATCTTGATCAGCCCGAATGAATTTTTGAAAATATTGAAGGTTGGGGTTAGGCGATATCCGAAGCCTAAATAGGGTATCCCGCCTTGCGGCGGGAGGAACCCACGAATTTCTTCTTATTATAGCAACCATTTCCACACGGATAATCTATAAGAGAAACTATTTGAATAGTATAAACTTTATCTTTAAAGTCAATAGAACAAAACAGAAATAAGGGAGGAAAAATGAAAAAAATCTTAGGGCTCGACATAGGCATTGCCTCAGTTGGCTGGGCGATGACGGAAATTGATGAAGAGAAATTAGCACAAATTGACCCAGAAACAGGTGAAGTGACCTTACGGGGAAAAATAATTGGCTTAGGGGTCAGAACTTTCACCCAAGCGGAAAATCCTAAAGATGGGAAATCATTGGCGTTGCCCAGAAGAGAAAAGCGTTCCCAACGCCGCAGGTTAAGACGGCGGCGGCAACGCTTGGATCAATTAAAAGAATTATTTATTGGGCATCATTTGCTATCTGCCCAAGAAATTGATGAATTATTGAAACCGCAGGCATTCTTACAATCGCCCTGGCAATTGCGCGCTGAGGCCATAGACAGGTTGCTAACAAAAGAAGAATTATTTCGTGCCCTTTATCATTTAGCAAAATCCAGGGGTTATAAACCACAAAAAGGCGACATCAGCGATGAAAAAGCCCAAAAAGAAGATGGGGCTGTCAAAGAAGCCATTCGTCATAACAACCAATTACTTGAACTATCAGGTTTTGTAACATTCCCACAATTATTGGTTAGCAATAACCAACAACCTGATCCGGTTTTCCGGAACCGTGATGGTAGTTATATCAATTCCATCCCCCGCCCCATGATCCAACAAGAAGCACAGTTGATTTTAGAAAAGCAAGTGAATTTGGGTGCCAGCTATATTACCACTCAATTTATCACGAAATTTAACAACCTTGCTTTTACGCAACGATCAGCCATGGATCGCAAACAAATGGAAAAAATGATTGGCCATTGCATTTTTGAGAAAATCGAAAGGAAAGCCGCCAGAAATTCTTATTCCGCCGAATTATTTGTCTTACTGACAAAAATTGCGAATTTGAACCTTAGAACAATCGATAACCCAGAGAAAATTGAATTAACCCATGAGCAGAAAAATAAAATTCGCGAGCTTGCCTATCAACAAAAAACGGTTAGCTATAAAACTATCCGAAACTGTCTTGATTTGGAAAACCAACTCATTTTCAAAGGATTAAGCTATTCCAGCCAGAAAACTAAGGGTGGCAAAGAAAAAGACCCCGAAAGTGAAAAATTTATTGAATTAAAAGGGTATTATGAAATTAAAAAAGCCTATGAAGGATTTGGCACAGAAGAATTTCATTCTTTATTAAAGCACCCCGAAAAATTTGACCAAATTTGTGAAATTTTAACGACGACAAAAACCGAGGAAGAATCACTGGCCGAACTTAAACAGATTGTCCCTGCTGCCATCGCTGAAAAACTGAAAAACATCAGCTTCAGCAAATATATTCATCTCTCTTTAAAAGCCTTGTCCAAAATCAACCCTTATCTGCAGCAATGGCACAATTATGCCAAAGCCTGTGAACTAGCAGGTTATCGGCACTATGACCCTAATTCCGAAAGTGCAAAATTTGATTTCCTGCCTTCTTTTGAAGAGCTGCGGGATAAAGATATTGTTTTCGATGAAATTCGGAACCCGGTTGTCCACCGCGCCGTTTGCCAGGTGCGGAAAGTGGTCAACGCCATTATCCGCCAATATGGCCGCCCCGACCAAATTAACATTGAATTTACCCGTCATGCTAAAAATTCCTTTAAGAAAAGGCAAGAAATTCGAAAAGGGCAGGAAGAATATAAAGAAGAAAAAGAGCAAGCCAAGAAACAATGTGAAGCTATGGGCTTAAACTCGGATGAGGGCGACAATCTGCTGCGGTTAAGATTATGGCGTCAACAAGATGAGAAATGTGTCTATTCCGCTAAAGACATCCGCATTGCAGATTTACAGAACCCCCAAGCATTGGAAATTGACCATATCATTCCCTATAGCCGCAGCTTGGACGACAGCTTAAACAACAAAGTGCTGTGCCTTGTGCAAGAAAACCGGCAAAAAAGGAACCAAATACCTGCTGAATATTTTGGAATTGATACGCCAAAATGGGAAGATTTTAAACAGCGGATCACAGCCTCTGCCCTACCTAAACCTAAACGGGACAGGCTGCTGAAATTAAAAATTGAGGAAGAAGAAAAATTTATTGAACGAAATTTGCGCGACACATCCTATATCACGCGCTACACGGCGGATTATGTTCGGAATTTTTTGAGGTTAACTGACCGCAAGAATATCAAAAATACTGTGCAAACCCGTAATGGTTCCTTAACCGCCTTCCTTCGCCATCATTGGGGGTTTAACAAAAACCGGGAAGCTGGTGATCAACACCACGCCCTTGATGCGCTGGTTTGTGCGGTTTCCACCCAAGGGATGGTGCAATATCTTTCCCGCTATACCAGCCGGCTTGAGGAAAAAGGCAAGGAATGGCTGAAAAAATTTGCCTATCAATCCCATGTTCCGGTGCCGTGGGGCAATTGGGAAAGTTTCAGGGAGGAAGTCAAGGAACATTTAGAGAAAATTTTTGTATCGCGTGCACCACGCCGCAAGGCCAGTGGGCCAATTCATGATGAAACCATCCGTTCTACAAAAAAATTGCAATCGGATGGTGTTTCCGCCCTTCGTACTAAATTAGCTAATATTAAGGCTAAGAATGCCGACGATTTGGATAAACTTATTTTTGATACAGACCGTGGCTCCAACTCCGTTTACCAGGTACTGCTGGAGAGGCTTCAACAACATGGGTGGGATAGTAAAAAGGCTTTTGTCAATGATCTTCATATGCGACGGAGAGATGGCACCGACGGCCCCGTGATTAAAACCGTACGCCTCCAAAATACGCAAAAATCCGGTATGACTGTGCGGCAAGGAATTGCTGATAATGGTGATATGGCACGGGTGGATGTGTTTTGCAAAGACAAAAAATTCTATCTAGTACCCATTTACCTGAAAGATTTCACCCAAGGCATCTTACCCAACAAAGCGGCCACGGCAGGAAAAGAAGAAAATGACTGGCGGGTGATTGATGATACTTATCAGTTCATCTTTAGTTTATTCAAGGATGATCTAATTTTGGTTAAAAAGAAGAAAGAACCGGAGGTTTTTGGTTATTACACAGGTATGGATAGAGCTGCAGCCAGTATTAATTTTGATCAATACAACAGGGTAAAATCAGAACGAGGCTGGGGAGTTCAAAGCTTGGCAATATTTAAAAAATACCAAATTGATGTTTTAGGCAATTATCATGAGGTGAAGGGGGAAAAACGTCAGCCATTCGGTAAACCAAAGGTGGCCTGATGGGATGGCGTATTATCCATATTGGCAAGGACAGCCGCCTGAGTTTCAAAAATCATCAATTGCTGTATAAACCCGCCGATGGTTCGGAAGAAGTGACCATGCCGCTTGAGGATATTGCGGTGATCATTGCAGATAATGCGGAAATAACTTTTAGCAGTTTTCTGCTGCGGGAGTTGGCCAGTCATGGCATTGCCCTTTTCACTTGTGATGCCAGCCATATCCCCAATGGCCTGTTTTTACCCTTCCATCAGCACAGTCGCTATAGTGAGATATTGAATTATCAAATAGGCTGGAGCGAGCCTTTTAAAAAAAGGGTTTGGCAAAAAATTGTTGAGCAGAAAATTTACAATCAATTTACTGTCGTGAAGAAAGTAAAGGGTTATACCAACGCGCGATTACTCAAACTCTCCCAATCCGTCCTTTCTGGTGATCCCGATAATTGTGAGGCGCATGCCGCCCGTGAATATTGGGATTATTTATTCGCAAATTTCAGGCGCGGCCAGGAAGACATGAAAAATAAAGCCCTAAATTATGGCTATGCCATTTTACGCGGATGTGTGGCCAGAAACTTGGTTGCCAGTGGTTTTATACCGGCCCTGGGCGTGCATCATGCCAATAACCTGAATGCCTTCAATCTAGCGGATGATGTGATTGAGCCATTCCGGCCGTTTATTGATCAAATGGTATATACCGAATTCCAAGATTTGGAACGGCATGATTTAATACCTGCCGATAAACAAAAACTGATTGCCGTGTTAACAGAATTTTGTTCGTTCCATGAGGAAAAAATAACCGTTTTAAAGGCGATTGAGCGCACGGCGGAAACCTTGCAAAAAGCCACGCGTGAGAAAGACCCAACCGTGCTGTTGCTGCCAAGCTTTATTTAAATATCCTTCATTAATTTTTTGATTTTTTTTGAGGCTATCAATAATCCCATGAACCATAAGGAAGAGAAATTTATGCGGATCCTGCTGTTTTTTGATCTTCCCACCGAATCAAAATTTGAACGGAAATGTGCCAACCAATTCCGCAAATTTTTAATTAACGACGGGTATTTCATGGTGCAGTTATCGGTTTATTGCCGCATCTGCAAAGGGCAGGATACCGTGGATAAACATATCGGCAGGCTAAAAAACAATTTGCCCGCAAAAGGCAGTATCCGGGTGTTGGAAATTACCGATCAGCAATATGCACGCATTAAAATTTTAGTTGGGACGCTAAAAAAAGTGGAAAAAATAGGCAAAGAACAACTGGTTTTATTCTGATTTTTCTGGCACAAAAAAGCAAAAACCCCCTTATTTATTCGGGGGTTAATGCGTTGATATTATAGAGCATCCGTGTGGAAAAGGAAGCTATAACCATTCATAATTGTCGTCAATTCGCCCGCATCTATTATAGAGCATCCGTGTGGAAAAGGAAGCTATAACCCTATGAAAAATTATGAGCCTCAACGGTTATTATAGAGCATCCGTGTGGAAAAGGAAGCTATAACTTTAAATTATAAAGATTATAGAGCATCCGTGTGGAAAAGGAAGCTATAACTAAAGAATTATTTTGATCGAAATATATTATAGAGCATCCGTGTGGAAAAGGAAGCTATAACAGCCTGGATGATGTCCAGCAAGCCTTAAACATTATAGAGCATCCGTGTGGAAAAGGAAGCTATAACGTTTCTGATTTAACGGTGGCCGATTGCATTATAGAGCATCCGTGTGGAAAAGGAAGCTATAACCATCATGTATTATAGGATATCCCTATATTTATATTATAGAGCATCCGTGTGGAAAAGGAAGCTATAACAGTGGTTAACTTGTCATCAATAAACACTGCGGCAATTATAGAGCATCCGTGTGGAAAAGGAAGCTATAACTTAGGCAGATTTCATACATTATAGAGCATCCGTGTGGAAAGGAAGCTATAACGCGCAAATTAGCTTGGCCGATATTATAGAGCATCCGTGTGGAAAAGGAAGCTATAACTCAAATATCTTGGCAAACGCCGCTAATAGCAATTATAGAGCATCCGTGTGGAAAAGGAAGCTATAACGGCTGTTAAGAGCCGGAAAAACATTGTCGTATTATAGAGCATCCGTGTGGAAAAGGAAGCTATAACTTATAGCGAGACCAATGTTTGATTTTATATCCTAAAAGTTGTATAATTTCTTTGAGTTATTGAGCCATCCAGAAAAGGAATAACCCCTGACCTGCCCCCAAATTCTAATCCAGGAGAGAGTAGAGTGTTGCCGTGGTTATAGACGGTGGTGGTAAGACCATCAATGATTGATCAGGGGGCATGCCCCCTGATTGGTTTGCAGGGTTTGACGGATTTTATCGTTGAGGCTTTCGGTGTAGCTGTTTGGCTGCGGCTTGCCCGGCGCGATATAATGTTAGTCGATGCTTTGCGCTGACGCTCAGATCAGAACGGCCGCGCTGGTCAGTTCCGGCCCGTTGTCAGAGATAATCACCTGGGGCTTGCCACGCATCTGTACGAGCCGATCCAGCTCACGCACGACACGTAGCCCCGGCAGGGAAGTGTCCGCACTTTAATAATCTGTTCTTCCGTAAATCTCTTCTTCATAGGTCTGTTCTTTCTGCCCTGTCTTAAGGGCCTTGATCTATACCAGACCCTCCTCTATTTTGGACTAGTTTATTGGGGAGCAGGTCAAATATCGTTCCTGAATTCGTTTCTTAATCTGCTCTTTCTCATAACGTCCTTTATAACACTTTCTTCGTCATCTAGGACAGTCGCCGAAATTTTTCATCGGGAAAGATAAGCCTAAAATTAAGATATCCTAGTTGCCTGGAACCAGAATCTTGACTATATTACAACCTGTCCGTTTTGGATCCCATATAAGAATGATCTATCGGTCACATCGTTATGGGTTTTTGAATCATTTAGAATAGGTATAATGGCTTAGATAGGATTTATCTTGTTTGCAGATTTGGAAGCCTGTACAGCTCTTGTCCTTAATGCCGATTTCCGGCCGCTTAGTTATTTTCCTTTATCATTATGGTCCTGGCAAGATGCCATTAAGGCCGTTTGCCTGGAAAGGGTTCATATCCTTTGCGAATATGACCGCTATGTCAGCAGCGCGACCCTCCGCATGAAAATCCCCAGCGTCATTGCTTTAAGGGAATTTATCCCCCTATCCCGCAAGCCAGCTTTTACCAGATTTAACGTATTCTTGCGCGATTGTTTCACCTGCCAATATTGCGGCACTCCCCATAAGGCCGCAGAACTGACCTTTGATCATGTCATACCTAGGTCAAGAGGGGGAAGAACCAATTGGGATAATGTGGCAACCGCTTGCCAAACCTGCAATATGAAGAAAGGCAACAATCTGCCAGAGGTAAGTAGGATGATCCCGCTGCGCTATCCCAAAGAACCAAGCAGTTGGGAATTACAAGAACAGGGGCGTTTTTTTCCGCCCCATCACCTGCACCAAAGTTGGCGGGACTTTTTATATTGGGACAGCGAACTCGAAGAAAGCTAAACTTTCTTTGACAGCCAAATTGCTGTTCTGGTCAAGGCCTGAATGGCTGTTTTCAAAACAGGATAGGCAGGCGCCTCATTTGCCTTATTTGCAAGGGCGGTATCGCGGTGATGGCATTCATCTTCCCGGCATTCGGCAATAACCGCCTTTAAAGAAGATTGGTTGGGGGGTAATTTTGCCAATTGTTCCTGATAATGCCGGTCAATTACTTCCTCAACTGCCACGGTACAAGCCATCGCGGCCTTAACCCCCATTGCTGCAGTGATGACCCCCAATCCATAGCCAGCCATATGCCAAATCGGATGCAACAAGGTTGGACGGACTTTTTCTTGCCGCAATAATTGATTGAAAATATCCAAATGCTTTTGCTCTTGTTGCAACATGTTTTGCACAAGGGCAACCGTAGGGGTATCCTTGAGCACAGCCAATTGCCCTTGGTAAATACGGATCGCCCCATATTCCCCCGCCTGATTGACGCGCAAGGCCTGATGCAGGCTTTCCTGCTCACTTAAATCACCCGGCAAGGGGGGATGGTAGGCATCATTAAACATTCACTTTTCCCTTCCGGGTTGCCCTGGCCAGATAGGCCAATAAACCAACCCCTGTCACCGCATACAATAAATTATAGCCTGTCATGGAAATACCAGCCCATGTCCAAGCCGGACGGTCACAACGAACCAAAGGCTGGGTTTGCAAGGCCCGGATAAAAGACCCAGGATCCTGCCCAATATCAATCGGGGTGCCTGCACAAGCATTCGTGCCTGCCCACCATTGCTGCTCAACACCCACATGGAAAACCGCCACCGCGCCGCTCGCAGCAATACATAAAATACCTAAGGCAGCCAACCAACGGGAGGGCCAAAACAGGGCAGCAACCAACGCCACAAGCAAACCGGCCACATAGGGATACCGCTGATAGTGACAGAGGATGCAAGGCGCAAGCCCGCCCCAATATTGAGCCATGAGGGCTGTAAAAAGAGCCGCAAAACACCAGCAAAACATTAAAATAAAAACAATATGGGCAGTATGGGCAGGATGTTTTTTGACCACAATTTTCTCCTTACAACCACTATGATGTTTTTCTTATCATAAAAAAGCGATACTGGCAAAACCCGCAATAATTAGGATAACCAGCAGCAAAATGCTTAGCCCACGATAACGGGCCATCATCAGATGGACATATGTACCATAGCGATAAACCAGAAACCCAACAATTATAAATCGCAGTCCCCGCGTCAAGATCGACATCCCCAAAAATATCCGCCAATCGAACCCCGCTATGCCGCTGGCTATGGTTATCAATTTATAGGGGATGGGGGTTAACCCTTTTAAAAAGATAATCCATACACCCCATTCCGCATAGATCTGCCGGAACCTTGCCAAGTCCGATTCGAACCCATAGGTACGGACAACCCACTGGCCCAATGTGTCATATAACCAAGCCCCGATGCCGTAGCCGATCATCCCACCCACCACCGATCCAACCGTGCAGGTAATCGCCCACCGCACCCAATGATTAGGACGGCCTATAACCAAAGCAATCAAAAAAATATCGGGAGGCAGTGGAAATATCCAGCTTTCAAAAAAGGCAAAACAGAAAAGGTAAAAGCCAGCCCACCGGTGCTCCGCCCACCGCGTCATCCGTTGTTGGAAAGATATCTTCTTTGATGGTATGGCCTGTTCGTCCATGTAGCTTTCGGTTCCCTGCCCTTATTCGCTAACCCTGTTTTCTAAATCGCCAATATGGCTGATAGTGATTTTTATATGGTCGCCCGCCCGCAGGAAGCGCGGCGGATTAAAGCCCATGCCAACGCCTGCCGGTGTGCCGGTCGCGATGATATCGCCCGGCTGCAAGGTGATTCCCGCAGCCAAGGTAACGATTAAGCTTGGGATATTAAAAATCATTTTTGAAATGCTGCTTTCCTGACGTAATTCCCCGTTGACCCAACATTTAATTGTTAAGTCTTGCTGGCCAATTTCTTCTTTGGTAACAATCCAAGGACCCATGGGCAGGAAAGTATCCAGGGATTTCCCCAGGAACCATTGTTGATGGCGTTTTTGGATATCCCGCGCTGTCACATCATTAGCAATCATATAGCCGAAAATATGCTCATCCGCTTGCGCCAGGGTAATATTTTTGGCCGTTTTGCCAATAACCACCGCTAGTTCTGCCTCATAATCGATTTTTGAGCTTAAATATTTCGGCAATTTGATGGATTGGTTGGGCCCAATAATACAATTATCTGCCTTGGTAAAAAAAATAGGGTATTCGGGGACAGCATCCCCGCTGACAGCTGTTTGGCTGACTTCCTTCAAATGCTCGTGGTAGTTTTTCCCCACACAAAACACATTGCGGCCAGGTTTGGGGATGGGCGCTAACAGCGTGATTTGGCTAAAAGGGATCGATGGCGCTTCAAAAGATGTTTTTTGCTTGATAATATCCATCATATCGAACGCCAACGGCTTAACGGTTTGTTGTCCTAAATCAACAGCCCCGGCCAATTGCTGACCTTGGTATAAGAAAGTCGCATACTTCAAGTGAACCCCCTAAACTTTTGCCGTCGTAGCGGGCCGTAAACCCAATTGTTTCAAAGAATGATCAACCCATAAAGCGGTTAATTTTTCTTGCAAGGAATTTTGCGATAGACGCCCGGATAATACTCCCCAATCCACATGATCGAGTGGTTGGTCTTGGTTGCTACAAGAAAATACCACTGTTTCTTTACCGGTTACCGGATCACGGTGGGTTTGCAAACATTGGGCACAGATTTCTTTCATCATACATTGCATCGGCGAATTGATGGAACCGATGGCTTGATGGTTTTTTGAAATAAAGGGCGCCAGAATTCCGTGCCGCGCCCGGGCAACCGCCGCCATCATCCGGTCGGAACCAATGGCAATCAGCCGGTCGGTTTCCTTCATCGACAAGACCGGTGTGCCAAGACGGCCGCTGGCATAGGCCGCCATCGCTTCCACAATATTACCCACAAAACTTTTATCTTGCGGCCTTTCTGGCAAAAATCCCGGAGCTTCATCACAACACCACACCACAACATCTGCCGCGGCTTCAATTTGCTCGATCTTGTAACGGTCTTGGCGTTTTTTATATCCGGCAAAATACAAAACTTTGGTGCCAGCGGCGCGCAAGGCTGCGCCAATTGAAAACAATACCGCATTGCCAAGCCCCCCGCCCACCAAGACCGCCAGTCGTTCGGTAACAATTTCTGTAGGCGTGCCGGTTGGCCCCATGAGGACGACTTGTTCGCCCGGTTGCAGATGGGCGCATAAATCAGAAGACCCCCCCATTTCTAGGGCAATAACGGCAATCAGGCCTTTTTCGATATCCGTCCAAGCGCCCGTCATCGCCAATCCCTCCATCGCGAGTAAAGTATGGTTGGTGTATTTGGCATAATTTTCATAATTCTGCAGGCGGTAAAACTGACCGGGCTTGAACGAGGATGCAGCCTGTGGGGCTTTTAGCACCACTTCCACAATATTTGGGGTCAACCGGTTGACGGCATGGACAATTGCCGGTAACTGCTGATTGAGTTGCTGCACCAAATCTTTCGCGGAAACGGTCGTTGGCAGGCGCTTCGATAAAATACGGCTGACCACCGGATATCCCTGCTTGGCGCTGCCCATAGCTTTCACCACATTCCCAAAAAAAGACGGATGCAGGTCGCCAAAGAAACTGATAAACCGGCCGTCAGGATACCGTGACATCAGCATTTCGGGGACGGGTGGTTTGGCAAGCGCTTGAACCGGCTTAACCGGCAGGCCATTTGCATCAATGGCTTGGAAATAACGCCCTTCAACCTTAATGATATCGCTTTCTTCCTTGGCCAAGGTGGTATTCGGTTGGGTTCCGGCTGCAATTAAAATGCTGCGCGCAGGCAATATCTTTTCGCTAACCCTCCCTTGTTGCTCCACTTTCACCCTTAAACCTTTGACGGCTTGGTATTCATCAACCTCAACCGCCAGCGGGGTCACCCCTTCGGCAAATTGGATCCCCTCCTCCATGGCAATCGCCACTTCCTCATGATTCAAGGTATAACTGGGGGCCTCTATCAATTGGCGCCGATAAGCAACCGTTACGCCCCCCCATGATTCAATCAAAGACTGAAATTTTGGTAACCTGTCTTGTTTTTTGGCAGCCACACGCTCAGCACGAATGGCTGCCGCATGGGATAGGAATTCTTGGGAAACAATGGCTTCTTCTGCCGTCCAGTTTTTGCGGACGGTTGTTTCCCCCAACTTGCCCACCAATATTTGGTAACGTTCGGCAAATTTCTCCACCTGCCGTACATAATAAGCCATAGCTTCCGTAGCCGTATCAATGGCGGTCAAACCGCCACCGATCACGACGACCGGCAAGCGCAGTTGTAAATTGGCAATAGATTCATGACGGGCAGCACCCGTCAACTGCAAAGCCATTAAAAAGTCCGAAGCCATCCGCACCCCTTTCGCCAAGGCATAGGGCATCGGAATATTGGTTGGACGACCAGCGCCCGCACATAAAGCAATATGATCAAAACCTAAATTCATGGCAGCTTCTATGGTGATGGTGCCGCCAAAACGTACCCCGCCAAACAGGCTGAAATGCTCACGCCTTTCCAAAAGCAGGCGGATGATTTTTAAAAAATTCTTATTCCAACGGACGGTGATCCCATACTCAGCAACCCCGCCAAATCCCGCCAACACCCTTTTATCAAGATCTTCCTCAAGCACTTTATAATCCTGGATGGGTTCGAAAGAAATGCGCTGACCGTTATGTTGAATGCCGGATAAATTCGGCGACAGCGGTTCAATTTTCAACCCATCAACGGCCACAATGCTATGGCCATCATTCATCAGATGATGGGCAAGGGTAAAACCGGCAGGCCCCATCCCCACCACCAGTATTTTATACCCGCTCTCCGGCTTTGGCAAAGGCCGCCTGATATTTAAGGGATTCCACCGCGTTAATAAACTGTAAATTTCAAAGCCCCAGGGCAATTCCAAAACATCCTTTAAAACCCGGGTTTCCACCTGGGGGATATTGACCGGTTCTTGTTTTTGATAAATGCAGCTTTTCATGCAGTCATTGCAAATACGGTGGCCGGTTGCCGCCAGCATGGGGTTATCCACCACCGCAACCGCTAACGCTGCAACAGCGTAGCCTTGGGTTTTCAAGCTGTGCATTTCAGATATTTTTTCTTCCAAAGGGCAGCCCGTCAGGGTAACCCCGAATACGGATTTCTGAAATTCACCGGTTTTGCGGTCTCTTAACCCCTTGGAACAGGAATCTTTCCCCTGATCGTGACAAAGGATGCAATAATGGGCTTCATCTAAAGCATGCTTTAAATCAGCACCTACATCCGTTAAAGAAAAACCATCCCGTGACCGATGTTTAGATGGCGGCAAGCGCAGCATGCGCACCCCGTCCTTTTCTATCACATCCAGGGGGATCAGATGCTGGTGATCTAATTTATGAGGCTGATGAAATAAAATACCTTTTTGGTGACGTTTTTGTCCCATCGGGGTTAAGGTTGCCCAGGCCGCGTATCTTAAGGCTATATTTTTTTGGGTTTGATGGATATCTGGCTGTTTTTCCCACTCCATCACTTTGGTTGCAAAAGCCAGCTCATCCCAATCTTTACCTAGGATATCCGTTAATTGTTGGTCTAATTCCCCTACGGAGAATAAAGCAGCCTCTTCCCCTTTAAAAGCCTTGACAGCCTGCCGCTGGACAAATAGGCGTTTGCAAGCATAGAGAGGCGCCAATTGATGAGTTTGGGCTGATAAAGCTTGTAATTTGTTTTCCACACCAAATAGTTCACCGATAAACTGCTCCAGGTAAGGGGCCAATTCAATCAGCAGATTGCTTTCTTCCAAAGGTTTAGCAGCCGCTGGATTAGCCCTGGCAGCCAATAAGCGCCCAACCAACGGTTGCTGATGTTTTTCCAGATACTCCATAAAAGCGTGATCCAATTTGATGATGCCGGTACGATCATAAAGGTCAAGGAATTGAAGACCGCCAGCAAGCTTTAATTGCCGAACCGACGACGGCAACTGCCTCACATTCGTTTTCGTATTTTTCATCATTCCATCCTTTTTATCTGCACCCACAGCAACTGAATATTTCATTGATCAGCATCAGCAAAAAAATTTATTTATTTCGCTTACTCACCTATATAAAGAAATGAAAGAAATTTAAAGAAAATCCTTTCAATAATTTTTCTTATGGATAAAAGATAATAATGTGAAAGAAAAAATATTCTAAGCCAGATGATAAATGATGGTTTCAAAGCAAAACCCATCTTACGAATTTCATTCGTCCAATCATAAAGGTTATAAGCATGCCGCCTGGCGTTACAATTTTAGAAGACATTATCGGGAAAGGACCTGAAGTCCAACGGCACCGATTTTATCGCATGTCATTGTCAATCTGGCTCAATCAAAGGGAACCGCTCATATGGTCACAGTCCCCTCGATTTATGGCGTTTGGCCTTTCCGATACAAGCCAAATTTCGGAAGATGGTTGCGCCCTAACCACAGATTACCGGCTTGACCGGGAATTTCTTTTCGAGGGCTTATGCCAAGGTATCCAAGGAATGCGAATAGGCGGAAAAAAGATTTTGAGAATTGCGCCTTTTTTAGCCTACCGTAACCAGGGGGTAGAAAAAATAATTCCCCCGAACGCTTCATTAAAAGTTGAAATCATCATCCACGGGGAAAGGAAAATACCGTAAAATACGTTAACCAAGGGATTAAAATGTTCTCACAAGAACAATGATAACAATGAATAAAGCGAGAAGCTTCAGGAAGTTTGCTGGTCAATATTGGTGTCCTCGGCGCGACTCGAACGCGCGGCCTACAATTTAGGAAACTGTTGCTCTATCCACCTGAGCTACGAGGACATGATCAATCACGTTTTAGCTTGATCTTTATAACAAAAAAATTCCTTAATAAGCAAGTGCCTGATTAACTGTTTTTACCGTCCCATCAACAATTTTTATCTGCAATTTTTTCTAGAATTGCTAGAATGCGGTGGTTTCAATGATGTTATTTTTGACTAGGAAATACATGCAATGCCTGAAGTAACCGCCCATATTGCGTTGATTGATGATGATAAAAACATTTTACAAAGCCTCTCTATCTTCCTGAAACAACAAGGATTTGATGTGAGTTGCTTTAGTGATGGCCGAGAAGCCTTACATAGCCTTGTGCGCGAGCCTATGGATCTGGTCATTTTAGATATTAAAATGCCGGTTTTGGATGGCATGAAGCTTTTACAAAAATTGCGTCAACAGTCGCTAACGCCAGTCATTTTCCTGACGTCTAAGGATGAGGAAGCGGATGAAGTCGCGGGCTTGCAAATCGGGGCGGATGATTATATCCGTAAGCCTTTCTCACAGCGCTTGTTACTCGAGAGAATCCGCGCAGTCCTTCGCCGTCATCAACCTTTGCCTTTACAATCCATTGCCGCTACCGAACATAATCATCATGAGAAAATAGTTATCAAGGGATCCTTAACCTTAAATCCGGCACGACACAGCTGCGCTTGGAAAAACCAGCCGGTTCCCTTGACCGTCAGTGAGTTTTTGTTGCTGAAATTACTCGCAGCCTTCCCAGGCCACGTTAAGACCCGTGATCAATTGATTGATACCGCCTACGGTCAAGATTATTATGCCGATGACCGCACTATTGACAGTCACATTAAAAGAATCAGGCATAAATTTAAGAAAATTGACAGTAGTTTCGATCAAATTGAAACCCTGTACGGGTTGGGATATCGCTATAAAATAGAGTAACCTTTAAAATAACTGATATTCGGGAAAGATTGCCCCCTTCATGCTAAAATTTCTGACAAAGATAAATTTTAAAAATCGGCGATCGAGGCTATCCCGACGCATATTACTGATTAACTTGCTTGCCTTACTGATCCCGCTGATTGGTATTTTGCAAACCAATAAATATCGGCAAACTTTAATTGAACGGGAAGAAAATGTTTTGGAAACCGACGCCAAGATCTTCGCTGCAGCCTTGGCCAGTACTGCCATTATTTGGGGTGAATTTGGCGAAGAACGTTTATCGCCTGAGCTTGCACTCGCCGCGCTCAAACGTTTAGAAAGCATATCGGGGCATCGGGCCAGGCTATTTGTTCCAGGTGGGATATTGATTACCGATACCGCAGGGACTTCTTTTGCCAGCAATTCCATCCAAATAGAAGTCCTGCCTGACCCATCCTCCCTGGGTGATTTCAACGATCTGCTGAATTCCCTTTCCTCTTTCATGTCATATTTAACGTTTGAAAATCAAAAACTGGAAATGTACCAGGAATTCCCCATCCAAACCGCTAGCAATTATCCCGAGGTTGTCCAAGCCCTTGATGGCCAAAACAGCCATATGGTACGCCAAAACAGCTCCGGGCAATTAATTTTAACGGCGGCTGTCCCGGTCCAGCTTTACAGGCGCGTGCTAGGGGCTCTTTTATTATCCACGGATGGCAGCAATATTTCCTTGGCAATACGGCGTTTCCACATGGATATTTTGTTGGTTTTTTTGATCAGCCTGTCCGTGACCACCCTTTTATCGTTTATTTTGTCACAGACCATTGCAAGACCCATCCATCAATTGGCAAAAGCGGCTGAAGAAGTGCAAATACTATATTCCTCGCCAGGCAAGCCAGACCGAAGAAGACGCCAATTGACAGCGGCCTCTATCTTATCGTCTGCTGTGCCTCATTTAACACATCGACGGGATGAAATCGGCTATTTATCCTTATCGTTGCAACGGATGACGGAAGCCTTGCGAGATCAAATCGACAATATGGAACGTTTCGTAGCCGATGTTTCCCATGAATTCCGCAACCCCTTAACTTCCATGCGTAGCGCTTTAGAAAATTTGGCACGGACACCGCTTGCGGAGGCCGACCAAAAAATGATTTCTATCGTTCAAGAAGATATCGGCAGGCTCGATCGCCTAATCCACGATATTGCCGAATCATGCCGGTTGGATGCCGAATTTTCTAAAACTCCGCCTGAATTGTTTGATTTATGCCATTTGCTTAACACATTTGTCCAAATTAACAGACAGGTTAGCGCCCAAGCTTTCATAATCCATGTTCCACCTACTCCATTACCGGTTTACGGCCACCGGAATCGATTGGCCCAAGTTTTACAAAATTTGGTTGAGAACGCCCAATCCTTTAGCCCGGAAAATGGAAAAATTTATCTCAACGCAGGATCCACCAAATCGGATATATGGTTTTCCGTTGGCGATGACGGGCCGGGCATTGCGGAAGAAAATCTTGAAAAAATCTTTGAACGATTCTTTTCGTTGCGGCCCAACCAGGAGAAATTCGGTACACATTCAGGCCTGGGATTAAGCATATGCCGCCAAATAATTGAGGCCCATGGCGGCTGGATTGTTGCTCAAAACCGCTCCCCTGATGGCTCCCAGGCAGGGGCCGTTTTTACCGTTACCTTACCTGCAATTTAGAAAGATATTGCTTCAACATTTGAAATAGAATTATTTTGTCGCAAAAAACCTATGGATCATTGATAATCTGGTGAAATTTTAAGCAAAAACTAAATAAAAGATTTCCTGCATGCCCCCATCAAGCACGTTACAAAACCATCCCATCATTATCGTGACAAGCCTTTCCGGTGCCGGGCGAAGCACCGCATTAAAAGCCTTTGCGGATATGGGCTTTTATGTGGTTGATAATTTGCCCATGACTTTCTTGCAAGCTTTCAGTTACGAAAATAACGAATCATTATCCCATAGCCCTTTTGCCCTGGGCATTGATAGCCGGACCATCGGTTTTTCCTCGCATCTCTTACAAGAAGTTATTGGCCGCTTAAAAGCCAAAGAAGGCTTTGATGTACGTCTTTTATACTTGGATTGCGATAATGATGTGTTGGTCCGGCGCTTTACGGAAACGCGACGCCGTCACCCCTTGGCCTCCGATCGTCCCGTTATGGATGGCATTATCCAAGAACGCGCGTTACTGGCGCCACTCAAAGACCAAGCGGATTTGGTGATTGATACTTCCGCGTTATTGGCGGTTGATTTAAAAGAAAAATTGCGCCAATTTGGCAGCCTGGTATTAGGTTCATCCTTAGCCATCACAAAAATGTCGATCCACTTGACATCATTTTCCTATCGACACGGATTGCCGCGTGATGCAGATTTGGTTTGGGATTTGCGCTTTTTGCGTAACCCTCATTACCAAGAATCAATCCGTCATTTAAGTGGGCAAACGAAAATGGTGCAAGCCTATATTCAAGCAGATCCTTTATATGAACAATTTTTTCAATCTTTAAAAACCCAACTTTTGATCCTGTTACCGGCCTTTGAACATGAAGGGAAAAGTTATTTGAACATTGCATTGGGTTGCACCGGGGGTAAACACCGTTCTGTTTTTATAGCGGAAGCATTGTCAAATTGGCTGCTTAGCCAAGGCTATCAGCCGACGATAAAACATCGAGACTTAGGGTGAGCATTTTGCTAATATCCCGAAGATTCGGTATTAGTTTCAGGAGAGGTATATGATCGGGATTGTTTTGATAACCCACGGAAAGTTAGCTTTAGAGTTTTTCAGCACGTTAGAACATGTAGCAGGTCCACAGGAAAATATTAAATGTGTCTGTATCGCCAGCGCCGATAATATGGAGCATAAGCGCCAAGAAATCCAGCAAACCATTCAATCCGTCAATCTGGGTCAAGGGGTCATTGTATTAACCGATATGTTTGGTGGTGTTCCATCCAACCTGGCTATTTCTATCATGGAACAAGAACCGATTGAGGTTATTGCTGGGATTAATTTACCGATGCTCGTGAAATTAACCCGCATAAGGCAAAGCGGTTCTTTAATTGAGGCAGCCACCGCTGCCCAAGAAGAAGGTCGCAAATATATCAATATTGCGTCCCAAGTTCTTAATAATCGAAAAGCAACCCTACCCTTGGTAAAATGATTATAATCTTAAAAATTCTTAATAAACGCGGCTTACACGCCAGGGCTGCCGGAAAATTCGTCAAGACTGCGGGCTTGTTTGCCAGTGAAATTGTCGTTTTAAAGAATGGGCTTGAAGCTTCTGGGCAATCCATCATGGAATTACTGATGTTAAATGCCGGGCAGGATGACCAGATCACGATTAAAGCTGAGGGGGTGGACGCGGAGCAGGCGGCACTTGCCTTGAAAACACTGATCGAAAATAAATTCAGCGAAGATTAAGGCAATCAAATGCCTTCTTCGGAAATAATGATCGCCGTATTTTGCCTTTCCCAAGCAAAAAAAGTTTCTTGTTTTTTATTTCATTTCCCCCTACTGCTATATCAACTACTGACCCGCACTTGCATGCACATAAAGGAAGAAATCAATGATGAAAAAAACTGATTATAAAGTGGCTGATCTGTCTTTGGCAGAATGGGGCCGGCGCGAAATCAGTATTGCTGAAACGGAAATGCCGGGATTAATGGCTTTAAGGCAAGAATATGCAGCCCAGTCCCCCTTGAAAGGCGCTAAAATTACTGGTTGCTTGCATATGACCATCCAAACAGCAGTCCTCATTGAAACATTGGTTAAATTAGGGGCAGAAATACGGTGGAGTTCCTGCAATATTTTTTCAACCCAAAATCATGCCGCCGCCGCCATTGCAGCCGCTGGCATCCCGGTATTTGCTTGGAAAGGGATGAGTGAGGAGGAATATTGGTGGTGTGTGGAACAAACCATTACCGGCCCCAATCAATGGACGCCGAATTTATTGCTGGATGATGGGGGTGATTTAACCCAGGTTTTGCATGAGAAATATCCACAATTGTTGAAAAACATTAAGGGGGTTTCAGAAGAAACCACAACCGGAGTACGCCGTTTATATGAAATGGCTAGCCAGAAAAAATTGGCAATTCCTGCCATGGATGTCAATAGCTCCGTCACCAAATCAAAATTTGATAATTTATACGGCTGCCGCGAAAGCCTGATTGACGGTATCAAGCAAGCGACAGGGGTAATGTTGGCCGGAAAAGTAGCGGTAGTTTGCGGTTTTGGCGATGTCGGCAAAGGTTGTGCCAGTTCTTTAAGAGGCCAAGGCGCCCGCGTTATCATAACGGAAATTGATCCTATTTGCGCCCTGCAAGCTGCCATGGAAGGATACCAGGTGACAACGCTTGAAGACGTGGCCGGTTATGCGGATATTTTTGTGACTGCCACCGGAAATGTGGATATCATCACGCTCGATCATATGCGCAACATGAAAGACCGGGCGATTGTTTGCAACATCGGGCATTTTGACCAAGAAATCCAGATTGATGCCCTTAGGAATTACCGGTGGGAAGAAGTGAAGCCGCAAGTTGATGAAGTGGTCTTCCCGGACGGCAAAAGATTGATTGTTTTAGCTAAAGGGCGTTTAGTTAATTTAGGCTGTGCCAGCGGACACCCAAGTTTTGTGATGAGTACATCCTTTACCAACCAGGTGTTAGCGCAAATCGAATTATGGCAGAACCACAAAAACTATACGAAAAACGTTTTCACGTTACCAAAAAAACTAGATGAAAAAGTGGCGGCCCTCCATTTGGCAAAAATTGGGGTTAAATTGACAACCCTGAATAAAAAACAGGCTGATTACATTAATGTCCCAGTTAAAGGGCCGTTTAAACCAGAAAGCTATCGCTACTAATGATTGCTGCAGAATCTAGGGTTGATAAAATTCCATTTTTATCAACCCCGTCTTATGAGTAACCTGCTTTACCCGCATGCCTTATCTTTGTGAGATACAAGCTGGCAATCAGGCAAATTCCTTTTTAAAGATTGCGGTTGCTCCCACATTTTGTTACCATTTTGTTAACTCTATTCATTACTTGGCCATAAGGTTACCCGCCCATGAATGACCCTGCTCTTTTCTGGTTTATGGTTGGTGCCTTAGTATTATCATGCCTTTGCTTGCTGGTTTTAGCAATTAGCCATTTTCGTTTGAAAAAATCCCAAAGAAAAAATCAATCTTTTTTGGAAGGCTTAGCCGGTCAGGGGAAAGTTTATGCTTTTTATAAAGATTCAGGCGGCACACCAAGCGCCAGCTTTTGGACAGCTATCATAACAACCCCTACCCTCGATCACATTTTATCAGAGGAAGACCATCAAGCGCTCAATCAGGAGATCCAGGGACGCTTGGCATCTGCACCGATCGGATTTTGGTATACAAGCTCCGCTGGTAAAATAATGTTTTGCTGCGTTTATCAACAAGAAAATCGCCTTTACTTATTGCTTATTGATCATTTGGTGCTCTCGGATTTTTATCAAACCCTTTTACAGCGGGAATACATACTGAATGATCTTCCTTTTCCGGTTTGGGGTAGAAAGAAAAATTTACAGTTATTCTATTGCAATCAAGCCTACGCCAATATTTTAGGTAAAGACCAAATCTCCATTATATTGGATCATAGCGAGCTGCTGGCGCCGGGGCAGGGTATTAATCTGCAGAAATTGGCAGGACGTTCGCTAGATTTAAACCTGACCCAGTCAGAAAGCCACCATGTTATCATCGGTGGCAAACGGCATTTATTGGATTTTCAAGAAACCCCCGTTTCTGAGGAAGGGTTAAAGAAAGATTTTGCAACGATAGGGATTGCTTTGGATGTTACCGGTTTGGAGGATTTACAAAACCGCTTATCGCAGCAAATTTCCGCCCATGCAGAGATACTAGAGACGATTGACACCGGCATTGCCATCTACAGCCCCGAAAGCCGTCTGCGCTTTTTCAACCAGGCTTACTGTAAAATTTTAGGATTGTCTGAAAATTTCTTGGGCAAAAATCCCAGCATGGCAGATGTTTTGGAGCAGTTAAGAAACCATCGCCGCATTCCCGAACAAGTTGATTTTGTGCAATATAAGAAAGATTTAGTTAGGCTTTATATGTCTGTTACCGAATCTTTTCAAGAATTGTGGCATTTAAGTGATGGGTCAACGCTGCGTCTGGGGGTTTCTCCCCATCCTTTTGGCGGGGTATTAATGCGGGTTGATGACGTCACGGATCGGCTTAGTTTGGAGCGGTCTTATAATACATTAATTGACGTTCAACGGGCAACGATTGACCACCTCCATGAAGCCGTGGCTGTTTTTGGCAGCGATGGACGCTTAAAACTTGCCAACGCCGCCTACCGCAAATATTGGCAGCCGGAAAATACCTCCGTTAATCAGACCCCCCATATCACCGAAATTGTCCCCAAGATCGAAGCCATCTTATTACCCCAACCAGGCAAGTCATCAGCCATACAAGCGACGGAAGTTATTGGGTTAATTACCAATGGTCAATCAAGGCAGGGTAAAGTTGAATTGAAAGACGGCCGTGTTTTCCAATTTAGTGTGGAACCTTTACCAGACGGCAGCAGCTTATTTAGTTATTTGGATATTAGCGATAGTTTCCGGGCAGCGGAAGCCTTACAGCAACGCAATGAAGCATTGGAGGCCGCTGATAAAATGAAAACCACCTTCCTGGCCAATATTTCTTATGAGTTCCGCACCCCCTTGAACGCTATTGTGGGTTTTACCGAAATGCTGCAGGCGGGTTATTGGGGACAATTGCCCAAAGCGCAGCAACCCATCATGGGCAATATCATTGAAGCATCCGCCCAATTAACCCAATTGATCGATGATGTTTTAGATGTCACTGCCATTGAAGCAGGCTATTTGGAACTCGCGAGGCATCCGGTTAACTTACGTGAATTATTACAGCAAATGGTCGATTCACTGAGTCCACAGGCCAAACAACAGCAGATTGTCATCCATTTTTATCCCGCTATAAACCAGGCTTGGATTTATGGGGATGAAAAACGTTTAAAGCAGGCGTTAATGACCATTATCAGCAATGCCGTCAGTCGCTCTTCAGTGGGCAAAGCCGTCAATATCACTTTAAAATTTGAGCAAGGTTTGTTTATTTTAACGGTCAAAGATCAAGGTAAATTTTTGTCTCCCTTAGAGCAAAAAGCAACTTTTGAGAAATTTGCAGATAACCATGCCCGTAAAAAATCCGGGGCGAATTACCTGAGCATGGCCCTCAGCAAGCAATTAATTGTGATGCATCAAGGCAGTATCTCGCTTGAATCAAATACAGCAGAAACCACCATCACCTGCACTTTTCCCGCATAAATGCCCGAAAAATAGGGGATTATATACTTGACAGACCCACATACTAAATGTGGTGTGTTTATTTTTTTCCAAGCCCCCAACATACTTTTCGTTGGCTTCTACAATTGTATCCTTACCCCCCATCGGTTCAATGTGTAATTCACGCATTGCTTCACGCTCATTATGGCATTCCCTTAGTTATTAAGAAAACACTAAGTCATTCGCTTGGGTCTATTAAGTATATAATCCCCCAAACTATATTTTCCGAAGCTTATTTCATACGGCCATTGAGCATGATATTCAAGTTCTGCACTGCGGCTCCCGATGCGCCCTTGCCCAGATTATCGTAGACTGCCGTCAGCAAAACATGTCCCGAATTTTCTTTCGAGAACACGTAGACG
This sequence comes from Rhodospirillaceae bacterium, assembly GCA_016722635.1. NCBI lineage: Bacteria > Pseudomonadati > Pseudomonadota > Alphaproteobacteria > Rhodospirillales > Rhodospirillaceae > Rhodospirillaceae bacterium. Next base: position 431,440 of record JADKIX010000003.1, read on the forward strand.
TCGAGCTTATTGCTCCCATTCAAATATTCAGGATCCAGCTGAGACACGGCACGCGCCTGTTCCAAGGACAGAACATTGATATATTCGGTATCGGCATAATGCTCACTCAGACTAGAGTGAATCTGTTCAACCGATATGCCTGGTGCCAGCAAGCGCAGGTGAAGCGGCACATACAATACAATCCCTTGTCGGTATTTACCATAACTCGGTGTAAAGATAGGGCGATACTTCAGCAACGCCTCAGTCTGCATTTCTGGAACATGCTTATGTTCCAGGTTTAGCCCGTAACCGCGAAACGGCGCATTCGTATGCTGCGGATGCTGCGGATCCTCATAAGCGTCAATTAAAGAACGACCGGCGCCCGAATATCCGGAAATTGCATGTACGTTCACCGGATAATCGAGCGGTACTATTTTCGCTTCAGTCAACGGACGCAATAATGCAATAGCACCAGTAGGGTAGCAGCCCGGGTTAGATACACGCGGCGCCATTGCAATCCGCTGGCTCTGGCCAATGGTCAACTCAGGAAAACCATAGACCCAAGCCGGTGTGGTGCGATGGGCTGAACTGGCGTCCAGCACCCGAACTCGCGGATTTTTCACGAATGACACTGCTTGACGGGCCGCGTCGTCAGGCAGACACAAGATGGCGATATCACAAGAATTTATCGCCTCCGTGCGCCTTAATGGATCTTTTCGGTCAGCTTGGGGAAGTTGCAGCAACTCGATATCGCTGCGATTGCTCAGCTGGGAATGGATTTGCAGACCAGTGGTACCGGCTTCGCCGTCGATGAAAATAAGTGGTTTCATGTTTTATAAAAAATAAATATCCCGTTCAATCCGTGGCCCCTTGTTTTCTAGAGAAAGAAGAAAAAATTTACCTTTAAGACTTAAGAAAGCGGGTTAACCCCTGAAGTCGTTGAATATTCAAAATGCACCACCTCATCCGGGCGTAAATAGGCCCGGATGGCGTGGGCCGCGCTTGCGGCTTCGCTAAACCCGGTTAATATCAACTTCAATTTACCGGGATAGGCCGCAATATCGCCAACCGCATAAATACCAAGTTGGTTGGTTGCACAATGTTCAGGATTGATTTTGATATGGTGGTGATCAAGTGATAACCCCCAATCGGCAATCGGCCCTAATTGATTGGATAGGCCAAAGAAAGCCAGCAAGGCATCGGCCTTCAAGCTTTTCTGATGGCCATCCAAATCTTGCAACACCATTTCTGTCAAGAAACCATTCTGACCCTTTAATTCATGTAACTGATAGGGCACCACCACCTCTATTTTGCCCTTTTTAACAAGATCTTCCAGTTTTTCTAAACTGGCTGGGGCCGCCCGGAATTTCTGGCGGCGATGGATCAAGTAGGTTTTGGCGGTTAAGGGGCTCAGGTTAATCGCCCAATCCAGGGCAGAATCACCCCCACCCGCAATCACAATGGTTTTACCTGCAAACTGGCTGGGTTGGCGCACATGGTAAAAAACGCTTTTCCCCTCATATTCCTCAATATTAGCCAAAGGCGGGCGGTTGGGGCCAAATGCCCCTACCCCTGCCGCCACAATCACGGCCGATGCGTTGATAACCAAATTCTTATTGGTTTTTGCCTGCCATCTGCCTTCATAAAAATGCAATTGTTGGATTTGGTGCCCCAAATGGAAAACCGGATGAAAAGGGGCAATTTGCGCCTGCAATTTTTGGATTAAATCAGCCCCGGTAATCAGCGGGTAGGCTGGTATATCATAAATAGGTTTTTCAGGATATAAGGCATTGCATTGCCCGCCGATCATTTCAAGCGAATCAACCACCTGGCAACGCAGCTTTTGCATGCCGCAAGCAAAAACACTGAATAATCCAACAGGGCCTGCCCCCACAATTAAAACGTCAGTCGTATGATGTTGCATGATACCCGCATTTCCCTTTGTCATTGATAGAAATTGTTTGGTATATTATCCACTGAATTGATGTATAATGTCATCCTATTCTTATTAATTATAGATTAAGTTAACTCACGGTCGTTTTTTTTAGAAATATGTATCCCGAATTTCCTTCTTTGCCGATCCTTAGAAAGTTATCCAGCCAAAAACTGGCCGATATCAAAATTTTTGCCCGTCAATTGGCAATTCTTTGTAACCCAGGGGATATTATCGCTTTATGGGGAAATTTAGGGGCCGGTAAAACGACTTTCGCCCGCTATTTTATCCAAGCCTTATACCCCCAAATCGGGGAAATCCCCAGCCCCACTTTCCCCTTGGTTCAAGTGTATTCGGGTGGGACGGAAACTATTTGGCATTTTGATCTTTATAGGCTTCAACAACCGGAAGAAGTATTAGAGTTATCCATTGAAGAAGCATGGGCAACTGGCATTAGTTTAGTAGAATGGCCGCAACGTTTGAAGCATTTTTTGCCAAAAGAACGACTGGATATCATGATTGAATTTGCTGAAACAGCGGAAAAGCGGCATATTAGCGTATATGGATCTACCAATTGGCAAGAAAGACTAACTTTAGCAGGATTATTCGATGTCTAATCTCAAGGAACGAGAAATAAGCCTTCAGCATTTTCTTCGGGAACATGGTTGGCAACAGGCGCAAAGGATCAAAATTTCTGGGGATGCGTCTTTCCGGCAATATGAACGGTTACACCTTGCGAATCGGCAGTCCGCCATGTTAATGGATGCCCCGCCACCCAAGGAAAGGATTGATCATTTTCTAAAAATTGCCCAAATACTTCATAAAATGGAGATATCTGTCCCAGAGATCTTGGCCGTTGATCTGCAACAAGGCTTTATCATCATGGAAGATTTGGGAGATAATACCTACACCCGCTTACTGCAAACAGGCTATGAAGAAAAAAATTATATCAACTTGCCTGCGATCTTTTGATCCATATCCGTCATCATTCTGATCCCCCATCCTAGCGCAGTTATCACCTTTTGATTTAAATAAAGTGTTGCGCGAGGTTCAAGTTTTTACGGAATGGTATTGGCCAATGATTCATAAAACCCCTATTCCTGCAGCCACTCTGCAAGAATATGTTGAAATTTGGCAACATATTTTCCAAACAACCGCATCCCCGCATCAAGTATTGACCCATTTTGATTTTCATGTGGATAATTTGATGGTTCTGCCCCATAAACCCGGCATAAAAGCCTGTGGCTTGCTTGATTTCCAAGATGCCGTCCAAGGGCCTGCCATGTTTGATTTGATGTCTTTAATTGATGATGCCAGGCGGGATGTGGGCCAGGCTTTAGGCACGCAGCTTATTCACAGATATCAATCAGCCTTCCCCCAAGACCACCGGGAAGAATTTGATGCCAGTTATGCGCTTTTTGCGGCCCAGCGGCATACGCGCATTCTGGGCACCTTCGTCAGGCTTTTCAAACGGGATACCAAACCCGGTTACCTGCAATTTATCCCAAGGGTCTGGAAACAGTTGGAATCAGCCTTGGATTATCCCTCCTTACTACCTTTAAAAAATTGGTTTGCAGGCCATTTTCCTGCAAAAATAAGACATAACCCCTTAAGCTTGAAAGCCTAGCATATATTATGATGACCCAGTCACCTGTCATACGTACCGCCATGATTTTAGCCGCAGGCTACGCCACCCGGTTACGGCCCATATCAACCCATATGCCCAAAGCCATGGTTCCCATTTTGGGAAAACCCATTCTCGGCTATATCCTTGACCGCTTAAAAGAAGTCAATCTTGAAGAAGTGGTCATTAACAGCCATCATTTGGCAGACCATTTACACCAATATCTTGCCCGTCAAACCGGTATTAAAATCACCCTAAGCGAAGAAAAAGAAATTTTGGAAACAGGCGGCGGGGTCAAACAAGCATTGCCTTTGCTGGACAACCAGCCTTTTTATGTCATTAATGGCAAAATTATTTGGTTTAATGCCAGCCATAACGCCTTGCGGCATCTTGCCGGGCAGTGGGATGATACCAAAATGGATGTTTTGCTTTTATTGCAACCGGTAATCAAGGCGGTTGGGTATCACGCGGCCGGGGATTTCCATTTATTTGCAGATGGCACCGTAAAGCGCCGGGAGGATGGGGAGGTAGCCCCTTTCGTTTTCAGCGGCATCCAAATTATCCACCCAAGATTATTTGACACAAGCCCTACAGGGAAATTCTCCTTGAATGTCTTATATGATCAAGCGATTGCCAACCAACGTTTATATGCCGTCCGGCATGACGGTGAATGGTTGCATGTCAGTACGCCGCAAGATATCAAGGAAGTTGAAAATTACCTAAAAACCAAGCATCGGAACGGTTAAAAAATTGAACCCATTGACGGCATGACCTTATATTATACCCCACCCGGTTATTCCTCGATCCAATTACTGGCGGATTATATTACCGATGAGACGAAGAATGACCCCTTGTCGATGGCCAAGGCGATTATTTTTCTGCCTAACCGGCGTTCTTGCCGCTTTTTACAAGCAGCGCTTTTGGAAAAAACCCCTAGCGCTGCCGCGATCCTTTTGCCAAGAATTTTGCCCATCTCTGATGTGAAAATTGATACGCCCATTCCCGGATTATTGCCAAATTTCTTAGCCACAAACCCCTGGAAACCCGCCTTATCTAAGACACGCCGTGAATTTTTATTGGCGCGCTTAATCCGGCAAGGGGGATTTACGGCAGTCGGCAGCCATAATGTGCGACATTCTTTACGTTTGGCCCGTTCTTTAGTGGGATTCTTGGAAGAAACCATCAACTTTCGGACCGATCTCAGCGAACTTGAAAATATTGTTGATAGCGATTATGCAGAACATTGGCAGAAAACCTTAGTTTTCTTAAATATTATCCGGCAAGCTTGGCCCCAAATTCTGGCCGATGAAGGGGCCATAAACCCCGAAGAATTGCATCAACAAGCGTTGGAAAGCCTTTGCCACCTATGGCGTACCGTGCCGCCAGCGGATCCGGTAATCGCGGTGGGCATCACCCACACAGATCCCCTGATCCTGCAACTATTATCCGTGATTGCCCGTTTACCCAAGGGGGTGATTTTATTTCCTGCGATTGATCTTTTGGCCAGCCCTGGTTTACAGCAAGAAATCCGCCAAGACCCTACCCATCCCCAATATAAAATCCTTAAAATAATGACTTATTTGAAGCAGGATATAGCTTTAGTGCAGCCCTGGCCATCCGCCCCCCCTATACCGCATGCAGAAGGCCGTCATCAATTGCTGCATTTGGCCATGCGTTCATCTGCCTTGATTGGGGATTGGTATCATGAAACCAATCATATTCCAGCCACATCTTTGGAAAACATCCAATTAGTTGAATGCCCAGGGCTGCGGGAAGAAAGCCAGGTGGTTGCCTTAATCTTGCGTGCGGCCTTGGAAAACCCGGATCACCGCCGGATTGCCCTCATCACCCCTGATCGTAGGTTAGCCCTGCAAGTCGCCATTGAATTAAAGCGTTGGCATATCAATATTGACGATTCGGCTGGCCAATTCCTGCATCAAACCGTCATCGGTAAATATTTGCGGCTGACCGCTCAAATGTTTAATCCCAATCAAAAAACTGCTTCGTTTCTAGCCGCTTTGAAACACCCTTTTAGCCATGCCGGACGCAACCGCCAGATGTTCCTGACTATCATTCGGCAAATTGAAATAAAATTTTTGCGCCAGAATTTTCCTGCTAATCTGGCCATGCTTTTGGAAAGGTGCCGGGAGAAAAAAGAATACAGGCGTTTATTGCCGCTTTTAACACTGCTGCACCAGCAATCCGCGGCCTTTGCCGATTTATTTAAAGAGCCTTTGGTCAGTTTCAAAAAACTGGTTAAAATTCATTGTGCATTTGCGGAATGGTTAGCTAGTACCCCCGAACAATCAGGTGCTTCTTTGCTTTGGAAAAATGAAGAAGGGGAAACAGCCGCCCAAGTGATTGCCGATATCTTAGAGGCTGATCAAAATGACCTGCTCATTGCACCCGAACAATATGCGGATATTTTAACCGATTTCTTGAAGGAGAAAACGATCTATCCAAAAATCGGCTTCAATCCCAGGCTGTTTTTATGGGGGGTATTGGAGGCGCAATTACAACAGGCTGATGTCGTCGTCCTGGCGGGGCTTAATGAAGAAAAATGGCCGCCAACCATCCCCTCAAACCCTTGGCTTAACAGCCGTTTTCGGCAGCAATTGGGCTTGCCGCCGTCCGAGGAAATGATTGGGGCTTCCGCTTTTGATTTTATTCAAAATTGTTACGCCCGAAAAGTATATTTAACCCGGTCGATTAAGCTGGATGGCACCCCCACCCGCCCATCCCGCTTTATCCAACGCCTCCAGGCTTTGGCCAAAGCCAGGTTCGGCATGGATATCCCCAAAGGCGATTGGCTGAATTGGCAACAACAGCTGATTGAACCTGTCACACCCGTTAAAATCCCCAGGCCGCATCCCTGCCCTGCTTTCGAACAAAGGCCGCTTAAAATAGCAGCGACCGATATGGAAATATTGCTGCGCAACCCTTATGAATTTTATACAAAACGCATCCTACGGTTAAAACCTTTATTGGGGTTAAGAATGGATCCCCAAGCACGGACCCGTGGAATCCTTATCCATCATATCCTATATGAATTTAATCGTCTTTATCCCCAACAATTACCCAAAGCGGCAGAAAAACGTTTCTATGAGCTGGCCCAAGATTCTTTTGCCCCTTACTTAAAAAACCCCCAAATATGGGCCTTCTGGTGGTTGCCTTTTCAACCGGTGCTGGCATGGCTGTGGCAAACGGAATATGAAAATCGTCCTACCATCAAACAGGTTTTTTGTGAAAGTGAAGGGTCTATCGTCCTATCAATTGGCAACCAATCCCTTACCCTTCATGCCCGTGCTGACCGGATTGACTGGCTTAACAATGATCAATTACGGATCATCGATTATAAAACTGGCAAAATCCCTTCAAAAACCCAAATCGTCGAAGGGGAAGCCTGCCAATTGCCGATTGAATTATTAATTGCCGAAGCTGGCGCTTTCAAATCGATCCCCGCCAAAAAAGTCCAGGAATTAACCTTTTACCAATTAGGCAGCCAATTTAAAAATGATCCGATGTTGTCACTGGATCCCTATGAACTGCCAATCCGGGAAAACCTAACGGCAAAATTACATCAAACCTTAAATTATTATTACACAGTCCCCACTTCAACTTACGAATTCCCCGTTAACCAACCTGATTCTGCCTTATTATTACCTTATCAGCATTTGGCCAGGTTCGATAGTTGGAATTCCGGATCCCAAGGATTAGGTGCAGATAGTGATGAATAATAGGAACCATCCTTGCAACAAAAAGCCTTCCATGATCAGCGGCAAGCCTCCGACCCGCAGGCATCTGCCTGGGTATCCGCCTCGGCAGGCACGGGTAAAACCAAAGTATTAACAGATCGGGTTTTAAGGCTGTTGCTGGACGGCACCAAAGTTTCAACCATCCTTTGTTTAACTTACACCAAAGCGGCCGCATCCGAAATGGTCAACCGTATATTGGAACGGATGCTAGCATGGGTGGTGAACGGCCAGGAATTTTTGGAAAAAGATTTAATGCAACTTTTGGGGGTTGCGCCTGCCAAAGCCGATATTGTCAGGGCCCGGCAGCTTTTTTTCCAAGTTCTTGATGATCCCATTGGCTTGCAAGCCTCCACCATGCATTCCTTTTGTCAAAGCTTGTTAGAAAGATTCCCACTGGAAGCAGGTATCTCCCCAGGTTTTCAGGTGATGGAGGAAACCGAGGCAAAACTTCTCGTGAAACAAGCCCTTGAAGATACGCTGCAGGAAATCCGTGAGACTGCGCGGCCAGATTTACGGCAAGCCCTTCATCAGGTAACTAGCCAATATAGCTGGCCCGCTTTTATCGACATGATGGGTATGCTGCGGCAAAACAATCGCTTTTTCCATCAATTGTTGGATGAGCATCAGAATGTTGAAAATGTCGTTAATATCCTCAAGCACCAAGAAGGCATAGAAAATTTGGGGGATAGCGAATTGATCCGCCAAGAATTTTATAAAAAAACCAAGGAACGTCTAAAAAAGCATGGGATCAAAAGCGATTTTTCAATTTCTAAAACAACATTTGGTAAAACAGTTGAAAAGATCCAGGAATGGGTTGCGCGTGCAAGCGGTACCAGCCATCACCTGCAACAATATGTAGCGATTTTCTTAACCAAAGAAGAAACACCCCGCAAAGAACTGGAAAAAATAGACGCCAATTCCGCAGAGGGCGCATTCATCCATGGCGAAATCCAAGCATGCGTCCAATATCTGTCCGTTATCAGGGCAGAACAATGGATCGGTAAAATCAGTAATTTGCTGGTGATTTATCAACATTTTGATACCCATTATCAATTGATCAAAAGACGAAACCTAAGCCTTGATTACCAAGACTTGGTCCGTTTGGTCAGCCGTTTTCTGCTTTCCACCCAGAATGTTTCCTGGGTTTTATACAAACTGGACAATCATATCAACCATGTTTTACTGGACGAAGCCCAAGATTCAAACAGTGAGCAATGGCAAATGATTGAAACCTTGGTTCAGGAATTTTTTGCCGGGCGCGGGCAACGCCAAGATAACCGGACGGTTTTTGCCGTGGGCGACGTGAAACAATCCATCTATGGTTTTTTGCAGGCAGAACCAGCTGAATTTTTAAAAGCCAACCACCGCTTTCACCAATATACACAACAGGCTGCCAAAAAATGGCGAAATGTGGATTTGGACATATCTTTCCGTTCGACCAAAGCCATCCTAGAGGTTGTGGATGCCGTCTTCACCCAACCCCAATCTTTGATGCAACAGCAGGGATTTAAGATCAATCATATCCCGAATCGGCAAGAAGCCGGGGGAATCGTTGAATTATGGCCCATGCTTCAATCTAAAAATCCCCTTAATGGTGCGGAAAATGCGGACATCGTCCTGGCCCAGGCCATCGCCCGCCGGATTAAGAAAATGCTTTCAGGCGAGATGTTGGCGTCCCAAGGTCGTCCCATCCAAGCACGGGATATCATGATTTTGGTGCAAAGGCGCAAACCTTTAACCAGCATTTTATTAAATGCCCTGCGCCAACAAGAAGTTCCCGTAGCAGGTGTTGATCGATTGGCTTTGAAAGAAAATATGGGGATTAATGATTTGGTGGCTATCGGAAAATTTTGTCTGCTGCCGCAAGATGATTTCAATTTGGCGATTGTATTAAAGGGGCCTTTGGGCCGCCTCACGGAGGAGGATTTGCTTGATTTATGTCATGGCCGCTCCTCCTCGCTCTGGCAGAACCTGAAACAGAAAAAACGGGATCATCCCCCCTATCAGCCTATACATGAAATGTTGCTAAGCCTGCTCAGCACCGTTGATTATCAGCGCCCCTACCATTTTTATATAAATATTCTAGACCATTTGGGCATGCGTTCAAAACTTCTGGCCGAACTAGGAACAGATATTCATGAGGCGATTGATGAATTTTTGCATTTAGCACTTAATTTTGAAGAGCAAGGTATTGGTACTTTACAAGAATTTATTGACCATTTAGAGGAAAGTGATGCCGAGATTAAACGCGATCTTGAACAACCCATCTTGGATCACGTCCGCTTAATGACCATTCATGGGGCGAAAGGCTTGCAGGCGCCTATCGTTTTTCTGGCCCAAACCTTATTTGTTAATAATCTTTCAAGCCAAATTTTTTGGGATGATCAGAAGCCTTGCCCCCTTCCTATTATGGTACCTGGTAAAGGCCAGAATACGGAATGGCAAAATAGGGTGCGCGAAAAAATGGATGCAAAGATACTCGAGGAACAAGAACGTTTATTATATGTGGCCATGACCAGGGCTGAAGACAGGCTATATATTGGCGGCTCGATGACCACCACAAAATCAAGAAAAAATTGGCATGATTTTATCCGCAGCGGCATGGAGAAAATAGCAAGTTCATTTGACTTAAGCCAATCGGATGCAGATTGGCCAGCATCCGGTTTAGGGTTAAGGATTGATTGCCCGCAAACTATCCCTTTACTTGCGAAGGCGCCCCCTGCACCGGTTTTGGCAAATTCCTTGCCGGTTTGGTGGAAAAAACCGATTGTGGAAAGAAACAGCCCGGTTGCCACTATGCTGCCCAGTGGGGAACAGCAAAGCCATTTGATTAGCCCCTTATCTGAGGACGGCAAACAATCGGTTTATTTAAGGGGACAGATTATCCACCAATTACTGCAAATGGCCGAACAGCAACCACCAGCCGATTTTCAAGAAACGGCCAAACAGTTTCTGGCGCGGGCGGTTTTTGCCCTTCCCATCAGACAACAACAAGAAATATTGCATCATATTCATCACTTGCTCGGCAGTCCTTTATGGCAATCGTTACGTATGGCCGAGAATTTATATGAAGCACCGATTCAAGGGTTCATCCCTAAAAAATCAGGGGAAAGGGTACATATCACCGGACGCATTGATCGGTTGGCTATCTTTGATAAAGAAATATGGATTATGGATTATAAGACCCATCATGCCCTGCCCCGGTCAATTGCCGATGTTCCAGCTGAATATTTCCGGCAAATGGCCATTTATCGATCATTGATTAGCCAAATATATCCCCCCGATATCTATCCCCCTAGCCAGATTCGCTGTTTTTTGTTATGGACAGCAAAACCCTTGCTGATGGAACTGGAAAATGATCTACTTAATACCTACATCATCCATTGAATATATTATTGAACCACAAACGATCAAAAGGTGCCTTATGTCAACCATCAGAACAACCGATTATAATTTTCAGAAAGATGTTTTGCAGTCCAGCAAGCCCGTACTCGTGGATTTTTTTGCGGATTGGTGCGGCCCTTGCAAGGTCATTGCCCCCGCTCTTGAAGACATTGCAACCCAGTTAAAAGAAAAATTGACTATTGCCAAGATCAATATCGATGACAATCCCAATACCCCGCAAAATTATGGGGTGCGTGGTATACCGACCTTAATGCTGTTCAAAAATGGCCAAGTGGCCGCCACAAAAGTTGGTGCCATGCAGAAAACAAAATTATTAGAATGGATTGAATCAGTCCTCTAGCTTGACCAAAACTATGGATTTTTCTTAAATCCATTCAATATCAAATTTTTATACATTTGAAGATGTTAGAGATCAATATTTCAAGCAATCCTTTGAAATCACGCCTAGGGATTAAATTTTTATGGGGTTTATTTTTGATTGGATATTCATTTTTGACGATGGAAACTATTGCTATGGCCGACAGCATGATCGACAGCGACAGAGTAATCCGTATAGATGATAGAAATATGTCAGAACCGATCGGTATCTATTTTGACAAACATGCGGCCATATATTTCCTAAAACGCGATGATCCTCATTTTGTTTCCTATCCCTATTAAGGAAAAGCCAAGCAGAAAAAACCTTGGTTCGCTTTCGTTTTAATGTTTACGGCCAATTCTTAACATTCGTTGAGGCCGACCATCCCTAAGCACAAATTAAAAACCCCTGTTGGCATAGCCAAAACAGGGGTTTTGAGAAGATCTCTCTAAAAACAATTACTTGCTTTCAGAAAAATTACTTCTTTTTGCCACCGGCTGGTGCGCTCGGCTTTGAAGTCGGAGCTGGCTTACCGGCTGGCTTTTGATTCTTATTCATTTTCTTTATCCTTTTATAAAATCGCCCCACAATGGTGCGATAAGTTCAATGTATCCTACCCTGCTATCGAATAAAACGGCAAATTATATGGTTATTCATCAAAACTGATGAATAATTCGATAATTATTTCTTGCTTTATTTCGGCATATACATTATAATCACTCATTCGTTATCCCGCAGAATCTCCCCAGCCAAATACAAAGAACCACAGATCAAAACCCTTGCAGGCTGTTGCTCATTCACAATAATGTTTTGAAGAGCCGTTTTTTCATTTTTTTCGGCCCTAATATTTGTAGATAATTTTTGAGTCATTTCCACAATATGTTGTGGGTCGAAAGCGGAATGATCAGAACCCGCAATCGGAATCACTTTGACCGCAGATACTTTCCCCTCAAAATAACCTAGGAATTCCAAAGGTTGCTTGGTGGTAATCATGCCGAAAATAAGATAGGTCGGCTTCGATGGCTGTTGCTGCAACCAATCCAGCAAAATTGCAGCACCCCCCTGATTATGGGCGCCATCCAGCCATAATTCCCACAAAGGCGGTAACATTTTACTTAAGGGACCCTTCGTCAAGCGCTGTAATCTCGCTGGCCAGTCCGCTGTTCTCAAGCCCCGCGCTATATCCGAATCATCTAGGCGGAACTTTTTTAAATATTTTAAAGCCGCAATCACGGTTGCTGCATTTAACACTTGGTGTGATCCGGGTAAAATAGGTTTAGGGAAAATTTTTGTCCGACCCGATTCTTTGAAAATGAAATCTTCTGTCCGTTCTTCAACATCCCACTCCACCCCATAGCGGCTGAGTGGGGCCGATAAGCTTGCAGCTTTTGGGATAAATACTTGCATCGCATCAAAGGGTTGGGGGCCAATCACCGCAGGCACGCGATATTTCATAATGCCCGCTTTTTCTGCCGCAATATCAGCCAAACTATTGCCTAAATATTGCATGTGATCAAAAGAAATCGGGGTTAAAATTGTTACCAAAGGTTCGGCAATCACATTGGTGGCATCTAACCTGCCGCCAAGACCCGTTTCCAGCAAAACAATATCAGCGGGCGCCCTTGAAAAAGCCAAAAAGGCGGCAGCCGTGGTAATTTCAAAAAAAGTAATCGGCTCCCCCCCGTTGGTTTTTTCGCATTCATCGAGTAAGGCCGTTAAGGTTTCATCATCAATTAAACGCCCCGCCACCCGAATACGCTCATGGAAATGAACCAAATGGGGCGAAATATAAGCGTGGACTCGGTAACCGGCTGCTTCAAAAATGGCCCGCAAATAAGCAACACTTGATCCTTTGCCATTGGTACCTGCCACATGAATGACCGGCGCCAGTTTTTGATGGGGGTTATGTAGCTTTGCCAGTAAATGTTGGATACGCCCCAAAGAAAGGTCGATCATTTTCGGGTGTAAATGTTTGAGCCTTTCGAGAATTTGGCCGCTGGGCCCTGTCTGTTGATTTTTTATTTTCATCAGGCAAAAGCTTCCTAAAAAATAAATTCACCAAATTTTTCATAGGGGGCCAATGCTTATCCCCTGCTATCCTCTTGCTAATTTCTTAGCCGCCGGATTTAAATGTTGCAAAATGGTTGCCAAGGTAGCTGGGATATCTTGGCGATGCACGACCAAATCAACCATCCCATGCTCTTGTAAATATTCAGCCCGCTGAAATCCTTCCGGCAACTTCTCACGGATAGTTTCTTCAATCACCCGTGCGCCAGCAAAACCGATAATAGCGCCCGGTTCAGCCAATGTAATATCACCCAGCATAGCAAAAGAAGCGCTAACCCCGCCAGTGGTTGGATCCGTCAGCAAGACTAAATAAGGCAACCCGGCTTTTTTAACACGCTCCACCGCAATGGTTGAGCGGGGCATTTGCATAAGGGATAATATGCCTTCTTGCATGCGCGCCCCCCCGGAAGCGGGAATGGCCAACAAAGCAGCTTTACTAGCGATAGCGGCCTCTGCAGCGGCCAACAATCCCTCACCCACCGCTATTCCCATCGAACCGCCCATAAAAGCAAAGTTAAAAATAGCCACCACCAACGGATGGCCTTGGACTTCACCTTCCGCGACCACCAAGGCATCATTTTCACCACTTTTATTTTGGTATTCCTTTAACCGGTCCACATATTTTTTCTGATCACGGAATTTCAAGGGATCAATTTCAAACTTAGGCAATTCCCTTCTGGTATATTTGCCGTGATCAAATAATTTTTCCAAACGTGTTTTATAGCTCAGGCGCAAATGGTACTGACAAGTTGGGCACACAAATAGATTTGCATGTAAATCCCTGTGGAAAATCATTTGTTTACAACCGGGACATTTTTCCCAAAGATTATCCGGTGTTTCGGTTTTCCTTAAGGATTGAATTTTAGGGCGTACAAAATTTGTCAGCCAGCTCATGCGATCATCTCCCAACACAAAAACAATATCGTTTCTCTTTACTTTAGCGTCTGTTGCAAACAATCGCAACAGTTGGTAAATTAATAATGCAATAAATTAGTTGGCATTATCTTTCCTTTACTATTACAAACGTTTTACGAGTACCGAAATATTATGCCGCTGTACAATAAATTCTTTTAGAATGTTTTTACAACAGGCCTCTATAACCTCTTGATCAGAAGCCAATCAACGCCGGACAGTATGTATAATGCCACTTTTCCCAAGCATCAAACCACGCCTTAAACGGCAATTAAAACCCTTCGTTCAGCGCCTTGCTTCAGCGGGCGCCACCCCCAACCAGGTGATGTGGGTTAATTTTATCTTATGTGCCACCGGTGGCGGGGCCGTGTTACTCGGATCTTTTTCCCCTCATTTTTTATTGGCCATCCCCGTCGTGTTATTGCTTCGAACCATGTTAAATGCAACCGACGGCATGCTAACCAGGGAATATAAGCACCAAACAAGGCTGGGGGCAACCTTGACCGAATTGGGTGATGTTTTTTCCGACGTGATGTTGTATTTACCTTTTGCGCTGATTCCTGGGATTCATGCCTGGCTCATGGTGGTTTTGGTCATTTTAATTGTTATTGCGGAATTATCCACCATCATGGCCCATATTGCCAGGGTGGCCAAACCGTATGACGGGCCGATGGGGAAAAGCGACCGTGCAGCCATCTTTTTCATCTTATCCTTAGTCATTGGTTGCGGCGTAACCCCGGGCTTATGGACGAATATTGTTTTAGGCATTACAGCCATCCTGCTGGTGATTGCCATGTATTGGCATTTATCACAGGCCCTATTAAAAGCTAGAAGAAGATTTAAGCGGTAAAAGGCGTTGGATGTTTTGATAGTGCCATAGCAGCGCCTAACGTCTGCCGAAAAGTTTTTCCATATCTTCGCGTTTCAATTCAATATAAGTCGGACGCCCGTGATTACATTGGCTGCTATTGGGGGTTTGCTCCATCTGGCGCAACAGCGCATCCATTTCATTGAGACTAAGCGTGCGGCCAGCCCGAATGCTACTATGGCAAGCCAAAGTGCCGCAAATTTCATTCAAATGGTTTTGGATAATCCAACTTTCGCCATTTTCAAATATCTGTTCTGCTAAATCAAGGATGGTTTGGGTAATATCTTCCCTCCCCAATAAGGCAGGAATTTCGCGCACCAATACCGCATCCACCCCAAATGGCTCAATTGTTAAACCCAATTTGGATAGTTCTGCTGCCTTTTCAATAAATATGGCAGCCCTTCCTTGAGGCAAATTGACAACTTCCGGGATCAATAAAGCCTGCCTTTTCACCCCTTCCGCTTGCAGCCCATTTTTCATTTTTTCATAAATCAGCCGTTCATGGGCAGCATGTTGATCAACAATCACTACTTTTTCCTCGGTTTGCGCCACAATATACGTGCGGTGGATTTGGGCAACTGCCCGTCCCAGAAAATACTCGGGTTCAACGGGGCTAAGGGTGGAAGAACCAGGTGCGGAGGCAGGGCTATTGTCCTGAGGGGGGTAGAACGTATTATCTTGCGTTGAAAAAGAAGCACGGCTTGCATTCCAAGAGAATTGCTGGGCTGGCGCTTTCTCGGCAAAAACCAGGCCCGGATTTTGCACGGCCGCGTTTGGCTTAAAATAATCGATGGCTTGTTGGCCAATGGTGTTCGCGGTTTTAACATCATTCTGCATAAGGCGTGATCTCAGCGATGAGATGATCAAGGAGCGCACGCGGTCTGCTTGACGAAAACGCACCTCCGTTTTAGCGGGATGGACATTCACATCCAATTGATCGGACGGCATTTCCAAATATAAGATGGTCGCCGGATAGCGGTCATGGGGCAAAACATCCTGATACGCAACGCGGATGGCAGCCTGAAGTTGGCGGTCACGGACAGGGCGGTTGTTCACAAAGAAATATTGTTCTTGGCTGTTCGAACGGTGATAAGTGGGCAATCCAATGAAACCCCATAATTTCAGTTCCTCGCGCTGCGCTTCAACCGTCAAGCTATTGGAGATAAATTCTTGCCCGATGACTTGCAGCACACGGGGTTGGTATAAATCCGTCCCCAACAGATTGTCCTGAATTTTGGCATAGCGTAAGAGCGAGCGTTCCCGGTGCTGGACACTAAACCCGATTTTGGGGGCAATCAACGCCAGGCGATTGACGATATCAATGATATGGGCCAATTCCGTGGCATCTGATTTTAAAAATTTCAATCGGGCGGGGGTTGCGAAAAATATATCCCCAACCTCCACCATCGTGCCGGGATTTAAGGAGGCCGGATGCACCGCAGATTTTTTACCACCATGTACTTCGATTTGCCAGGCCGCTTCAGCACCTGCCATACGGCTGGTAATGGTTAATTTGGCGATAGCCCCGATGGATGGCAAAGCCTCGCCCCGAAAACCTAAAGTTGCGACATCACTTAAATCATCCCCGGGTAATTTTGAGGTGGCATGCCGTTCAATGGCCAATGCCAGGTCTTGGGGCGAAATACCGCAGCCATTATCGTTGACAACAATTTTGGTTTTGCCCGCATTCTCAAGCATGACAGATATCTGCGAAGCCCCGGCATCAATCGCATTTTCCAAAAGCTCTTTAACCACCGACGCTGGCCGTTCAATCACTTCACCAGCGGCGATCACATTAATCATATGTTCGGGAAGAACGCGAATAGCCATATAAAATTCCTATAATAAATGACGGGGTATAAACCCTTTGATGGGAAAGAAGATTGTTTTATCCAAAATAGCCATTATAAATATAGAAAGGATTCTTTCACGTCACAAGACAGGAATATGATATTCTTCATCATCCTGTCATCAATCCATGCTTTTTAAGCTAGGAACCCCTGAGGGCAATGAGGCTTCCTGATACATAGAAAGAACTGGTTGATTAATAAGATGGAACACGGCCTATATATTTTGCTGTCCTATGGAATTACCATAACCGTTTTATTGCTGACAACGGTCGTGGTTGTTTGGCGTTTTTTATATCATCAAAAACAGATGAAAAATATCCGCAATCAAAAGCGTACCACCACCCCGTCATTGGAACATCGTCCCCATGAACCCTAAAAGATACCGTTTATATTTATGTTTAATTATTTTAGGATTGGCCGTTGCTGCCACGGCTTTGTTAATCTATGTCATTAACCAAAATTCAGCATTTTTTTATACCCCCAGTGATTTACAACAGCCCAAATCCCCCCTTGCCGATGGGCAAAAATTACGGGTTGGGGGCTTGGTAAAACCTGGCAGCTTCCACCTGTCCCCGGACGGCCGCATTGATTATTTTATCATTACCGATCTTCAGGCTGAAATTGTCGCGGTGACCAAAAACTACATGGGGGATTGGCCAGCCCTATTTAAAGAAGGGAAAGGGGTGGTAATTGAAGGGATATGGCGGCAAGACGGCACCGTTGAAACTACCCTGATCCTTGCCAAACATGACGAAAATTATGTTCCCCGCTCCGTCCAAAAAACCTTGGACCTAAACAGCCAATTGCCTCATCGGGAACAATAAAGATGGTGGCAGAAATTGGCCTTTTCCTTCTGATCCTAGCTTTTTGCCTAAGCCTGATCCAAGCATCGGGAATGTGGGGCAAGCCAGCAGCCTGGCGTTCTTTTGCCTATAGCATTATTCCTGTCGTCACCAAATTACAGTTTCTGTTTTTGCTGTTTTCTTTCCTGTGTTTGATCTATGTCCATGCCACTTCTGATTTCTCGGTGCTCAATGTGGCGGATAATTCTTCCTCAAAACAACCCCTGTTTTTCCGCATTAGCGGGGCTTGGGGTAATCATGAAGGTTCCATGATGTTATGGGTGGTGTTATTTTCTTTTTTCAGTTTTTGCCTGTCTTGGAAAATGGTCAATCTCCCCCTTGGTTTCCGTATTACCGTATTGAGTTGCCAAGGATTGATGGCAGCGCTTTTTTTGGCCTTCATCCTTTTTTCTTCGAACCCTTTTGAACGCCTATGGCCAGCGCCCTTACAGGGGGCTGAGCTTAATCCCCTGCTGCAAGATGCGGCTTTAGCCCTGCACCCCCCTACCCTTTACATGGGATATGTGGGTTTTTCAGTGGCGTTTTCTTTTGCTATTGCTGGCATGCTGCGGCGGAAAATTGACCAAGAATGGGCCAGTTGGCTAATGCCCTGGGTTCTTATCTCCTGGATTTTCTTAACCTTGGGGATTGGCGCTGGTAGCCATTGGGCGTATTACGAATTGGGATGGGGCGGCTGGTGGTTTTGGGATGCTGTTGAAAATGCCTCGCTATTGCCCTGGCTTGCCGGAACCGCTTTGTTGCATTCCCTGCATGTTTTAGAAAAACGCGATGGTTTTAAAAGCTGGACGATATTGCTGGCGATTATTTGTTTTTCCTTATGTCTGCTTGGAACGTTTTTAGTGCGCTCAGGCTTGGTCATTTCCGTCCATAGTTTTGCAACCGACCCCAGCCGCGGTATTTTCATTTTGGCCATATTATTCCTGACCATTGGCAGCGCCTTTTGGTTATATGCGCGCCGTGGGATGGTTTTTGAAGGATCTATCCATTTTCGCAATGCCAGTAGGGAAGCGGGTATTTTGCTGAATAACTTGTTATTATTGACGGCAATGGCAACGGTCTTAATCGGCACCTTATATCCGGTTGTTTTGGAAGCGATTGGGGCGCGCAGCTTAGCCGTCGGCCCACCTTATTATAACCAAACCTTTGTGCCTATATTCTTACTTTTATTAATTTTGATGGGTTTTGCACCTTTCTTACCTTGGAAAGGCGGCCATTGGCTGCCTGTGTTAAAACGGCTATTCGTTGCTTTATTCCTGACGATAATCATTACCCTGCTGATTTTCTGGTGGCTGGGCGGCAATTGGGTAAACATTATCAGTTTGGGATGCGGGATTTGGGTTATCACCTCAACCTTATCTTGGTTTATTAAGCGGCTGCGCGGAAGTAAACCTGCCTTTTTCCTATCCCGTTTCCGTCATATCCCTTTATCAGATTATGCGATGTTGTTGGGACATCTGGGTTTAGGGATATTGGCGGCCAGTATTGCGGGGAACATGGCCTGGAAAATGGAAGTGGTGCAGGTTCTGGCACGCGGCGAACAAACGGCAATCGGCCCTTACCAAATCATTTTACAAGAAACCCGTCCATTCCAAGGCCCAAATTTCCAGGGCGAACGTCTGCAACTGGATGTCATCGAAAACGGCCGAAAAATCGCCTCGCTTTACCCCGAGAAAAGATATTTCCCGGTTAAAGAAATGGTAACTTCGGAAGCAGCCATTTTATCACGTGGCTGGCATGATTTATATGCAGCAATTGCCCAAGAAAATTATCCACAAGGAAAAGCGCGGATATGGATCTATATCAATCCGTTAATCGAGACTTTGTGGGGTGGGATTGGATTGATGATCAGCGGGGGAATTATTGGTTTGATTGCCGCAATCCGAAAAAAAAGGCGTTTTCTCAACCGCCCTACCCAGCTATCATGAAGAATATAAATCCTTCTTAAAAAAATCTTGAGGATAAGGTATATCTAGATAACTTTAAAACCACAGCAGGTCACATGCGATCACATTATTTCTTTTATCTTCCTTTAGCGCTTGTTTGTGTGCTGGCCGCTTATTTAGGCTTTGCTTTGTTAAAAAACATGCAGCCACAGCAAGAACCTTCAGAAATGCTGGGCAAGCTGGCACCTGATTTTTCCTTGCCTTCCCTATCCCAACCGGACAGGATGGTTTCTTTCAAAGATTTTGCGGGCAAACCGCTGATGATTAATTTTTTTGCATCCTGGTGTGCCCCATGCCGGGAAGAACATGCCTACCTGCTTTATTTAAGCAACCAGGAACATATTCCTATCGTTGGCATTGCCTATAAAGACAAGGCTGAAAATTCACGGGCTTTTTTAAAAACACTGGGCAACCCTTTCCAAGAGACCTTGTCCGATTATCAAGGCAGGGTGACAATCAATTTTGGCATTTCCGGTATCCCTGAGACATTTTTGATTAACCGTCAGGGAAAAATTGTTTTCCGGTATGCAGGCCCCCTCAATCAAGCAATTATCCAGGAAAAACTATTACCCTTATGGGAAAAAATAAAATAATGAAATGGATCCCTGCGAAGACAACAAAAATATTGGCCAGCCTCTTGCTGTTTTTCCTGATACCCGTTCTATCTGTCATGGCCCAACAGGCGCCGGATGCTGCCAATAATTCCTTGCAACAACGCGCTTACAACTTATACAGCCAATTGCGCTGCCCGGTCTGTCAGGGCCAATCTTTGGCTGAATCGCCGGCGGAATTAGCGGGCGATATGCGAGCGTTGATATTAGAGCAGTTGCAAGCAGGTGATGATGAACAAACGATCATCAATTTCTTAAAGGACCGTTATGGTGATACCATCTTATTCAATCCCCCCTTTAGCGGGCGGACGTATATTTTATGGTTATTGCCTTTTATTATTTTATTAACAGGGTTATGGGTGGTGATCCGGCGCACCCAAAAAGCAAGCTCCCTTCCCGATCAAAGGCACTTGCATGAATAACACCTTTCTTTTTTGGGGGATCATGGTTGGTCTTCCCCTCCTCATCATGGCCGCATCTTTCGTGGCGGTCAGACGGCCGCGGATGGTACCTGCTGCTATTTCCAGCCCTTCCTTCAAGAACATTCCCCTCTATAGAAATGTTATGATTATTCTGTTGCTGGCAGTTTCAGGAAGTTTATACCTTTATTTAGGCCACCCTGATTTGGCAATAACCCCTTCAGCACCCTCGGCAAACAGGCAGCTTGAGGCGTTAATTAAAGATTTAAAAATATATTTGCAGGAAAATCCTGGTGATATCCAAGCACTTTATTTGTTGGCTGACAGTTACCGCCGCTTGGGAGAATACCCCTTGGCCGAAGAATATTACAAAAAATTAGGGGAAGCCGCCTTGACTGCTCATATTCAATTGCCAGCAGAATATGATGCCATTTATGCGGAAATCCGAATTCGTATCCATGGGATTGCCGATCCTATTTCCCGTGGGCTTTTGCAAAAAGCCTTAACCCTGGAACCCGCCAACATCCGCGCCCGTTTTTATATGGCCTTGATCCATGCAGAAGATGGGGAAACACAATCTGCCCTTGATGAATTAAAAGAAATAAGGCAAGCAGTTCCTGCAGGCACCCCTTGGGCCCTTGCAATCGAAGAACAATTGCAAAAGCTGTCTTCTACCCCTGCCCCCTCAGCCGAATGATCATTTTCCTAAAATATTTACTTGCTTCTCATCCCTGGCTCATGCTTCAATCATCGCTAGAAAATGAAATTCCACCCATGGAAGCTGATGAACAATAATCCCACCCTTATCGTTGAAAATATCCATAAAAGTTTTGGGGACATTAAAGTCCTCAAAGGCATTTCTTTAACGGCCCGCCAAGGGGATGTGATTGCCCTAATCGGCAGCAGTGGTTCCGGTAAAAGCACTTTTTTACGGTGCATCAATATGCTGGAAATCCCTGATCAAGGGCAGATTACGGTGGATGGCGAACTGATCAAAATGCAGTATAACAGAAAAAAGGTTTATGAACCTTCCGACCGTTTGCAAGTGGATCGCATCCGAACAAAATTATCGATGGTTTTTCAAAATTTTAACCTTTGGGCCCATTTGACCATTTTGGAAAACGTCATCGAAGCCCCTGTCCACGTTTTGAAAAAACCGAAAGATACCGCCATATCAGAGGCAAAAGAATTGTTGGATAAAGTGGGTATTATCGATAAAGCTTCTTATTACCCTAACCAACTCTCTGGCGGGCAACAACAACGGGCCGCCATCGCCCGCGCCTTGGCCATGAATCCCAAGGTTATGTTACTGGATGAGCCAACATCCGCCCTTGACCCAGAATTGGTTGGAGAAGTATTACGTGTTCTACAGCAATTGGCGCAGGAAGGACGCACGATGATTATTGTTACCCATGAAATGAAATTTGCCCGGGACGTTGCCTCACATGTTGTGTTTTTGGACAAAGGGAAAATTGAAGAAGAAGGCTCGCCCAAAAAAATCTTTTCTTCTCCGCAATCAGAACGTTGCAGACAGTTCCTGGCTAGTGTAAAGTGGGAATAATGATCCCTAATAATCCGATTTAAATAATGAAAGAAGGAGTTTATTCGTGAATAAATTTTTGTTTTTTGTGGTGGTTATAGCCGCCGCTTTAGGAATTTACTTTTATTTGAACCCTGCTGAATATACTCGGGCGAAAATATGGTTAGGGATTGAAAGCCCCTCCTCTGTACTCACCCCGACCGAACCATCTGCCAATCCAACGGGATTGTTAAGTAAAAAAATTACGATTGCGACGGAAGGGGCTTATCCCCCTTTTAATTACACCGATCAAAACGGCCAATTGATTGGCTTTGAAATTGATCTGGCCAAGGCCCTATGCCAAAAAATGAATGTGGAATGCGTGATGGTGGGCCAAGATTGGGATGGCCTGATCCCTGCCTTGCAAAGCGGCAAATTCGACGCCATCATGGCCGGGATGTCGATCACACCGGAGCGGAAGCAACAAGTTGATTTCAGCAACAAATATATTAATACCCCCACCCGTTTTGTTGCCAAAAAAGGATCTGATTTTACCATTACTGCTGCAGGCTTAGCTGGCAAAAGGGTTGGGGCGCAACGGGCGACCATCCATGAAGGTTTTTTGCGCCGCTTGTTCCCCCAGGCCACGATCGTTTTATATGATACATTGGAAAATGCCCATTTAGATATGGTCGGCGGCAGGTTGGATTTGATTTTAGCTGACAGTGTTGCGTTAAATGAGGGGTTTTTAAAAACAGTGGCAGGACAGAATTATGAATTTGTTGGCCCCAGTTATACAGAACCCAAGGATATCCTTGGGGAAGGTGTTGGTATTGCCGTACGCAAAGGCGACATCAGCCTTTTAAAAGCCTTCAATCAAGCCATTGCCCAAGTTCGGGCAGATGGGACTTTTAAAAAAATCAACGACCGGTATTTTGATTTCGATGTCTATGGTAACTAATTAACGGGTGACTATCTTACGGGGAAGGAGTTAAAACCTTCCCCTTTTTTCATGATATGTTGAATAATGTTTAAAAATATTGCGGCCTACGGTTGGATGTTGATCGATGGGGTGATCTTAACCATCGAAATTGCCCTATTATCTTTTATGGTTGCCATTTTATTCGGTTTAATTGGCGCTTACGGAAAACTGGGCCGGTCACGAATCAATCGTTTTATTGCCAATTGCTACACCGTGATTATTCGGGGGATACCTGAATATGTATTGTTGCTTGTTTTATACTATCAAGGTGCCCAACTGATCCGTTTGATTGTGTCTTTATGGTCGGAACCACAGGGCTTTATCGAAATTAATTCCTTTATTGCTGGCTTCATCACCTTGGGTTTTGTTTACGGTGCCTATGCAACGGAAACGTTCCGGGGCGCCATTTTAGCGATCCCCAAAGGTCAGGTGGAAGCTGCCTATGCTTGCGGGATGAGCCGTTGGTTGATGGCCCGCCGGATTTTAGTGCCGCAAATGTGGCGTTTTGCTTTACCAGCACTTGGGAATATTTGGCTAATTTTATTAAAATCCACCGCCATTATTTCGTTGATCGGCCTTGAAGAATTGACCCGCAAAAGCCGGATCGCTGGCGGCGCCACCCGCGATCAGCTATTATTCTTTGGGATAGCGGCCATCATGTATTTATTGCTGACGGTGGTTTCAACCTTTGTCATTAAATATTTGGAACACAAAAATAATTATGAACGCAGAAAGCCAGGGATATAATGGACTTTCAGCTGCTGCAACAATATTGGCCGGATTTATTAAAGGGCGCTTGGCTCACCGTCCAACTGGTGTCTTTATCGTTGTTGATTGGGTTTATCTTGGCGGCTTTGATCGCTTTAGCTGCTTTATCCCGTTACCGGATTTGCCGCTATGCGGCCCAGACATATATTTTTATTTTTCGGGGCTCACCCCTATTGGTGCAGATATATCTGATTTATTATGGCAGCAGCCAAATCGGTTGGGTTCAGGATTCTTTTTTATGGGCAATTTTAATTGATGCCTATTGGTGCGCCCTAATTGCCTTAACCCTTAACACCAGCGCTTACACCGCGGAAATTATTCGGGGCGCGATGGCCAATGTTCCCCAAGGGGCGATTGAGGCAGGTCAGGCATTCGGGATGTCCCGTTGGCTGTTACTGCGGCGGATTATATGGCCCCAAGCCTTCCGCCTGATGTTGCCCGCTTATTCCAATGAAGTCATTCAAATGCTGCATGCCAGTTCCCTGGTGGGGGCCATTACCTTGCTTGATTTAACAGCCGCCGCCCAAAATCTGATTAGCAGAACCTATGCCAGCAACACTTTTTACTTAGCCATCGCTTTTATCTATTTAGCCACCACTTACTTGATCAGTGGGCTTTTCCGCCTGGCCGAAAAACGGTTATACCGCCATTTAAACCGATCTCAGTAATCACAAGCAAGCAGCTTAAACGCAAAAAATAAACACCGGGCGGAGTTAATTATCATAAACTGGCATAGGGACGGTTTAACCCCTGATAACAAAGCTTCAAGGTATTATGCAAAAGAAAGGCAACGGTCATGGGGCCAACCCCGCCTGGCACAGGGGTAATGGCTTTAGCGTTTGGCAGTACCTCCAAAAAAGCCACATCTCCTTGCAGGCTATAGCCTTTCTGTCCTGTGGGATCATCTATTTTATTAATCCCCACATCAATGACCACCGCACCATTTTTTACCCAATCCCCCCTGACCAACTGCGCATGCCCAGCAGCAGCCACGATAATATCCGCCTGCCTGCATTGGCCAGCCAAATCCACCGTATGCCGGTGTGCCATGGTTACCGTACAATTTTGCTGCAGCAACAACCAAGCCATTGGCCGCCCTACCAAGGCGGAACGTCCAATCACGACAGCCTTTTTACCCTCCAAGCCCTTCGGAAAAATTTGTTGCAGTAAATATAAACAACCGGCAGGCGTACAAGGTATGATGGAAGGTTGGCCGTTGGCTAAATGCCCCGCATTGATGCTATGCAATCCATCCACATCCTTGGCAGGATCAATATGGTCAATGACGGTACGGACAGGTAAATGGGAAGGCAATGGCAATTGGATGAGAATGCCGTGGATGGCAGGGTCTGCATTCAATTGCCCAATCAATTGCAATAATTTGGTTAAACTGGTGGTAGCAGGCAAGCGAAAATCCTTGGATTTTATCCCGATTTTTTGTGCCTTTTGGGTCTTCATGCCTACATATAAAATACTAGCCGGATCATCGCCAACCAAAACCATCGCCAATCCAGGCGTTACTTTTTCTTTCTGCCCAAGCTCACGGACTTGTGAAACAACAAGGTCCAGCAATTGTTGGGCATAAAATTTACCGTCAATAATCTTGGTAGATAAGGGGGGGGTGGAAACCGTCATTCGATATCTTCTGTTCCTGCGGGGGCCAATAATTGCATGACATTTGTCTGATCACTCTTAATCAATATCGTTTTGTATTGATCTTTAGCGCCCTGTTCAAGGGTAATATTTTTCAAGGGAATCTTCAACTGAACACTTAAGAATTTTAGAACGACCTGATTGGCTTTTCCTTTTTCGGCAATAGCGGCCACCGATATTTTAAGCAATTTCAAACCTTTATCCTGGGTGATCCACCCCATTATCCGGGTGCAGCGGGCGTTGGGGATAACCTTCACATAAAGCTTAATATATTCCTCTTTAATCAACAGGTTATCCTTCGCAACCGACTATTTAGTGATACCTTAAACCCTGAAAATCCACCCCAGCCAATATTCATACATCAAGCTGCGGATCAGATAGATGATCAGGAATAAGACAAGTGGCGACAAATCAACCCCTTGGATCGCCGGTAACAACCGCCGGATAGGACGCAATAAGGGCTCCGTGACCGCAAATAAAAAGTGAGTAATGCTGCGCACAAAATGATTGCGGGCATTGACGACATCAAAAACAATCAGCCAGCTTAAAACCGCACTGATAAGTAATATCCAGCCATAAACGTTTAACAGGGTATCGACCAAGCGGAACAGGGAATACATGCCTATTGAAGACCATTTTTAAAAATAAAATATTAAGGTGAAATACTAAGACAGCTTAACTATTTGGGCAAGAACCAAAAGTTAGGATCAGGACTTTTATTGATCTGCCTAAAACTTACCTAGAAACAGTGCTTTTTTCATGGGCGTTGAATATTCAAGCTTTCACGGAACGTGATAAGCGCAGAAATGTATAGTCATCAAACCATATCCTGCACCTGTTTTCTATCCCTCTTTTATGCCATGACTTTAATTATTTGACATGGCCACTTCTTGAAACCAGCAAACTTAGTTGTAAACTCCCTGCAGAAGGAGTACAATAGCCTGGTATGGTATTTATTGGCTAAAACCCTAGGCAAAACAAGGAGATAAAAATGAAAAAGATACTATATCTTGCTATTATTCTTGCTGTTGCTTTGGTGGTTTTTTTCCGCTTCCATCCAGAAGAAGTGGAAAAAATGAAGAAATATTGTGATAAAATACGGAAGAAAGTATGGGTTGAGGTTGGTAAAAAACTGCTTAGCACTTTTCTTCGGTAAGATTTGATGAATATTCGCTAAATTCTACAAGGATAACCCCAATCTAAGGATCTTAGGTTGGGGTTGTTTTTTAAGCGAAAATCTTGCCCTATATGTCTTGGAAAATTTCATTTGGATAGATACGGAAGAATGGTGCGCCCGAAGAGACTCGAACTCCTAGCCTTCTGATTCGTAGTCAGATGCTCTATCCAATTGAGCTACGGGCGCGCAATAACACCAAATGCAAAGGCTGTTTTACACGAGCGTTCTAAGAAAGGCAAGAACAGTTTATAAAAGAAATGTTCTTGATTTATTAAACCACCCATAAATCTAGTGATATCTTGGCATCTATAAACACACATCTCACCAGATGCGCCCAAATAACAATCGATTGCTTTTTATGAAGGAATGAATTAGTGATAGGCTAATACTTTTTATCCCTTCAATACCCTTTTCGGTGCACCATGAATCCAGTCAATAAATATTTTCCTGTTACCTGGGACGAATTCCACCGCCACACCAAGGCATTAGCTTGGCGTCTCGTCAACCAAGGCCCTAACAACGGTCGCTGGACAGGGATTGTTGCGATCACGCGGGGCGGGCTGGTGCCAGCCGCTGTCATCGCGCGCGAGTTGGATATCCGGTTAATAGATACCGTTTGTATCGCCAGTTATGATGATGAAAAACAAGGGGGCCTAAAAATCTTAAAGCCCATTAAAGGCGATGGCAAAGGCTGGTTAATCATTGACGATTTGGTAGATACCGGTAAGACCGCCAAAGCGATTCGCGCCATGTTGCCCCATGCCCATTTCGCTTGCATTTATGCCAAACCCGCCGGTCGCCCGTTGGTTGACAGTTTCGTCACGGAAGTCAGCCAAGACACCTGGATTTTGTTTCCCTGGGATATTGAACATCAAATGACCCAGCCGATTGCTGACCAAATCCCCGTTGATAAGCTTTAAGTCATTTTTTCATTGCGCCTGATTATATAGAAACAGGGCTTACATCACCTGGTTGTTATGTTGGGATAGTTCTTGCTGCGCCTGTTGCATTTCAGACTGAATGGCCTGGGCGGCTTCAGCAGGATTGACCGCTTGTAAAATAGGCCGGCCAACCACTAAATCTGTTGCACCCTCTATAATGGCTTGCCTTGGCGTTATAATCCTTTTTTGATCAACTGCCTGTTGCAGCGAAGGTCTGACCCCCGGCACAACCAAACGCAATTTATCTCCGAAAACCGCTTTTAAAAAACCCACTTCCAATCCAGAACATACCACGCCCTGAACCCCACTTTGATAAGCCAAATTTGCCAAACGCAAACTTTGGTCCAGAGAGGAGGAAAAGGACCCAAAATCCTCCAGATCGCTTTTCTCAAGGCTGGTTAATAAGGTAACCGCAATCAAATCAGGACAGTGCACCCGGTATTTATCTGCCGCTTCATGGGCTGATTCTACCGCCGCTTTTAACATAGCTGATCCGCCGCTTGCATGAACCGTTATTAAATCTGGCTGGCAATTTTTGACCAGTCCGTCAATTGCCCGTGCTACCGTATGGGGAATATCGTGCAATTTTACATCTAAAAATAATTGATAGGGATTTTTCTCGCATACTTCCTTCATTTTTTCCCAACCGATGGCATAGAGGAATTCCAACCCTATTTTTATCCCTTGGATGTGATTGGACAATTTCTGAAGGATCGGGTTAATTTGTTCTGAATCGTGAATGTCTAAAGCTACAAATAAGTTTGGGGGGGTCATGGGGATGTCAAGGAAAATTCCTTGCCCTTCTTCATTGCGTGTCTATTAGTATTTGATGACACGAGAATTTTGTGATTAAGAAAAATTTATTTGGGACGCTTTGCAAACCAACGACCAATCCAACCCGCCCAAAACCCTATAAAAAAGATAACGAGGACTAATAAAAAAACCTTCGTTTCCGCCGTAACAAATGGCCAAATAGTAATAACGACAGATTGGGTGTTGGTTACCGCAAAAACAACCAATATAGCGATGACCGGAATAGCAATAATCCATCCTAACTTTGACATCGCATGCTCCTGACTAATTTTTAGAGACCTGGTTAATTCTTTCTTTTAATTCTTTACCTGCCCGGAAAAAAGGGCTTCTTCTTTCCTGCAACATAACTTTTTCACCGGTTTTAGGATTCCTGGCAGGGCGGGGATCCCGCAGGCGTGTTGAAAAAATTCCAAACCCTCTCAACTCCACCCTTTTCCCTTTGATCATCGCTTCACTAATCCGATTAAAAACGCTTGTAACAACGCGTTCTGCCTCATCATGGGTTAGCAGGGGGTGAAGGCTAAGAAGCGTAGCTATTAACTCTGATTTTGTCATGGATCTCGAACCTTTTATTATCCCGATAAAATTCAATGATGCTTTATATACTGATATTACCTTAGCAAAACAATCTAAATTGTGCGGAAGATAAATATAGACCATTGCCATTCAAACGGCCTTTTGAGGAGATATATTTTCTACATCTTCCTTATTGCCGGATACATATTACTTGCTTCAACAATCAATCGTTTTGATCCGTTTTGCAATTAATTCTTCCTAAGAAAAAGGCCTGATCAGGATAACCAGGCCTTTTATATTTAAGTCTTCTGATCCTGCGGCAATTTTATGCCTCTGAATCTTCCGATTTCTTTTTCTTTGGTTTGGTATCCTTTTGTGCTTTTGAAATAGCAGCACCTAATATTTCACCCAAGCTTGCGCCCGAATCAGAAGAACCATAATCGGCCATTGCTTGCTTTTCTTCATCCATTTCCTTCGCTTTTACAGATAAAGAAATCTTGCGGGTTTTGCCATCAACGCTTGTCACTTTTGCATCGACTTTTTCCCCGATAGCAAAACGGTCTGTTCTCTGCTCCGAACGTTCACGGGCCAAATCAGCTTTACGGACGAACCCAACCACCCCTTCTTTCAGGGATACTTCCAATCCTGCTTCCTGAATAGCGGTGATGGTCGCCGTCACCACATCGCCTTTTTTATATTGATCGGAAGCAGTAGCAAATGGATCTGCATTTAACTGTTTAATCCCTAAGCTAATCCGTTCCTTTTCCGAATCAATATCCAGGACACGCACTTTAACTTTATCGCCATTTTTATAATCGGCAATGGCTTGCTCGCCAGGGCGTTGCCAATCAAGATCGGATAAATGTACCATTCCATCCACATCTCCCGGCAATCCTACAAATAAGCCGAAGTCAGCAATATTACGCACTTCGCCTTCCAAAACCGTCCCAACCGGATTCTTTTGTTGGAAAGAAATCCATGGATTATCAGCAGTTTGTTTTAAGCCTAAGCTAATCCGGCGTTTTTGGTGGTCAATATCTAAAACAACCACTTCAACCTGTTGACCGACCGTGACAATCTTGCTGGGGTGCAAATTCTTTTTTGTCCAACTCATTTCGGAAACATGAATCAGCCCCTTAACATCATCCTCGAGTTCCATAAAGGCGCCATAATCAGCAATATTGGTAATTCGGCCGTTAACCTTGGTCCCGACAGCATATTTATTCGCAATATTTTGCCATGGATCTGTTTCCAACTGTTTCATGCCTAAAGAAATCCGCTGATTCTCTGGGTTAAAGCGAATAATTTGGACTTTAACAGGCTGGTCTAAGGACAAAACGTCCGATGGATGGGTAATTCTTTTCCAAGAAATATCGGTGATATGCAGCAATCCGTCAACACCACCTAAATCCACAAAGGCGCCATAATCTGTAATGTTTTTGATTTTGCCAGTCAGTATTTGGCCTTCCTTCAAACCAGCGACCAGTTCAGTTCTTGCTTCAGCACGGCTTTCTTCCAAAATTGCCCGGCGTGAAACCACAATATTGCCACGGGCACGATCCATTTTCAAAATTTGGAAAGGCTGGGGATGGCCCATTAAGGGAGTGATGTCTCGAATGGGACGGATGTCAACCTGGCTGCCTGGTAAAAACGCAACCGCTCCGGATAAATCAACCGTGAACCCACCTTTAACCCGACCAAATATAACACCCGTAACACGGACATTTTGTTTGTGGTTATTTTCTAATTGAACCCATGATTCTTCTCGGCGCGCTTTTTCACGGCTTAATAAAGCCTCGCCATTTTTATCCTCAATTCGTTCAATGTAAACTTCGACAATGTCGCCCGCCTTAATTTCCGAGGTTTGGCCGGGGGAGGCAAATTCTTTTATCGAAATGCGGCCTTCCGACTTCAATCCAACATCAATGATCGCCAAATCATTTTCAATGCGAATAACTTTACCTTTAACCACAGAGCCTTCAATATTTTTACGGTTACCAAATGACTCTTCCAGAAGGGCTGCAAAGTCTTCCATTGGGGGAATGGTTGATTTGCTAGCGCTGTTTTTTGTTACGTTCATACCAGTATTAATCCTAATTTATATTTGGCCAGCCAGTTTGAAACGGCGGACTTGGGGTTGATAATTTTATACACAAGATATTTTCAGGTTTTAGACCTATAAAACACCTCAATTAAATTATTAATGATAATTGGCTAATCTTTGCTGAACATGGCCTAAAGCAACTTGAAAAGCCTGTTCGGCATTAAGATTGGAATTATCAATAATAACGGCATCCGCAGCGGGTATCAAAGGCGCATGCAACCTATTCTGATCGCGCTTGTCACGCTCTTGGATATCTTGCAGAACCTGCGCATGTATAACTTGTTGCCCACGATTTAGCAACTCTTTATAACGCCGATTCGCTCGAATTTCTTGCAAAGCAGTTACAAACAGCTTTACCTGAGCGTCAGGCCAAATAACAGTGCCGATATCACGCCCATCTAAAATCGCCCCTTGAAGTAATTTATTACCCGCAGTTGCCGATTCTGGGAAATTCCGCTGAAATGATAATAAAGCTGCCCTGATTGCCGGGAATGTTGCAATAATAGATGCGGTCTGCCCCACTTTTTCCTCGCGCAAGGAAGGTGACTGCAAATCAACTTCCGTTAAATTTTTGGCGAGATCAAGCAACTTAGGATTGTCTTTATTGTTCCAATCCAGCTGATGCTCAAGCGCTTTGGCAGCAACCGCCCGGTACAATAGGCCCGTATCCAAATAAGCAAATTGCAAATGCCGCGCCAACTGTCGGGCCAATGTGCCCTTTCCTGCAGCGGTTGGCCCATCAACCGCAATCACCACGATGGTTTTCTTTTTATCTGAGATTTTATGCATCTTAATATCCTTAACCACATTCCCATGTTACATAATGAGCGTTTGCAACATATCAAAACATCTCATGCGCCTTAGAATGAGACATTATTAAATAGAACCCCTATTTTATTTCGGCAAGTCATTCATTTATCTTTTGACAAAAACCTCAGAAGATGGCAATTCCCATTCGGTTAATATTTTTGCTTAAAGGAGTAAATGGTCTTGGCAAAAGAAAAATGGGGTATCAAAAGGTTGTGCCTAAGCTGTGGGGCATATTTCTATGATTTGAACCATCAACCCAGCACTTGCCCCAAATGTGGGACATTACATGATCCCGAAGCCTCGTTAAAATCGAGAAAAGGCCGGGGCGCAGCCGCAAAAACGGTGGCCGCCAAAAAGGCGGAATTGCTTCCTGAAACTGTCGAATTTTTAGCTGACGATGCTGACATTGTGCTGCCTGGGTTAGATGCCACCCACAAGGATGATGAATTAATTGAAGATACATCAGAACTAGCTGAAGAAGATGATGTGGGCAATGTGATTGACAATGTGGAAAATGAAGAAGAACAATAAAGCCTGCAATAAATAATCGTCGGCTTATTGATTTTTTTGTTGCATAGGGAAGGTCTTCTCCTTTACAAAGGAATCGACATTGGGGTCATAGCTCAGCTGGGAGAGCGCTACAATGGCATTGTAGAGGTCAGCGGTTCGATCCCGCTTGGCTCCACCAAATTGTGAAAGCAGTTCACCAAATTGTGAACTGCTTTTTTTATGGAAAATACTTCATGTATTGCTGGGTGGGGTAGGTTTTTTATCATGGAAATCAACGATGATTTTCCAGGCTTGTTCCGGCGTGTCCACAAATTGGAGCAAAGCAAGGTCTGAGGCAGAAATCATCCCTTGTTCCAACAAAAAATCAAAATTAATAAGTTTTTTCCAAAATTCCTTATAAAAAAGGATGATTGGCAACGGCTCAACTTTCCCTGTTTGAATTAACGTCAAGGCTTCGAACATTTCATCTAAGGTACCAAAACCCCCTGGGAAATACACCAACGCCCGCGCCCGTAACATGAAATGCATTTTCCGCAAGGCAAAATAATGGAACCTAAAATTCAAATCGGGGGTGATATAGGGGTTGGGATATTGTTCATGTGGCAACTCAATATTAAAGCCGATATTGGGGCTTTCCGCATCCGCCGCGCCGCGATTAGATGCTTCCATGATCCCGGGTCCACCGCCCGTGGAAATCACAAAATCCCTGCATATATGGGCGCATTGAAAACGTTTCTGGCTTTCTTTGGCAATTAAAAAAGATAAAGCCCGTGCCCTTTCATATATCTCTGCTTGCCCTAACAATTTTTCTGCCCGCGCCAACTCCTGTTCGCGTATCCGCGGATTTTTGGTTTTTCTTGCATTTTCTAACACCATCAAAGCGGTTTCAGGAGAGGGAATGCGTGCACTGCCAAAAACCGCAATCGTTGAGCGGACGTTCCACTCTTTTAAAAGCATATCAGTTTTTAAATATTCCAACTGCAATCGAATCGGGCGTAAATCTTCCCGGGCAATAAAATCCAGATCCTTAAAAGCGATAATAGACCTTGGGTTTATTTTCTCTTCCGGTTTTTGTGGCGGTAAAGCGGAAATATTCGGTGACTCCACGGGGGGAATAATGGGTTTCATCTCATTTCTTTCTTTATCCAGGCATTCAATTACTGAAAACCCGCTTAAAGCGGGTGATCTTCATTTGTTAGACGTCAATAGATTTTTACTTCCTATTTATAGCCCCATTGCTTGGTAGCCGCAATATAATCGGCAAGAAAATAATAATAAGAATGTTTTAATGCCACCTCTCCTCATTCATTCATTTATTTCTTTTCCTTACATATTTGTCTTGCTATAGTGAGGATGGAGATCGACAATGGACGGATGTCGCGCTAACCCGGCCAGGTCCGGAAGGAAGCAGCCGTAACGATTGTCAGCCCGGGTCATTGCTCGGTCTCCCCATACAAACGGTTGCCATAGCTATCAAGCCCCTGGTTAAAGGGGTAAAAATAATTCATGACAAACCTCATTTCTTCCATTACATAACATTCGCATATGCGATAAATTAAAGGGTTACCCACAACGAATCATGACAAGCGGTTATCGTGTCTTAGCACGGAAGTATCGTCCGACCATTTTGCAGGAGTTGGTTGGCCAGGAAACGTTGGTGCGTATCCTTCATAATTCCTTCCAAAGTGGCAGGATTGCCCATGCTTTCATGTTAACAGGGGTCCGGGGTGTTGGCAAAACCACAACGGCCCGGATCATTGCCCGTAGTTTAAATTGTATAGGCTTAGACGGCCAAGGTAGTGTTACCACCAAACCGTGCGGAACCTGTACCCATTGTGCCATGATCAGCCAGGATCGCCATGTTGATGTACTCGAAATTGATGCAGCCAGCCGGACAGGGGTTGGCGATATGCGGGAAATTATCGATAGCGTGAAATATTTGCCTGTTTCCGCGCGCTATAAGATTTATATTATTGATGAAGTCCATATGTTATCAACTAGCGCTTTTAATGCTTTACTCAAAACGCTGGAGGAACCGCCGCCGCACGTTAAAT
Organism: Rhodospirillaceae bacterium; assembly: GCA_016722635.1. NCBI lineage: Bacteria > Pseudomonadati > Pseudomonadota > Alphaproteobacteria > Rhodospirillales > Rhodospirillaceae > Rhodospirillaceae bacterium. Next base: position 465,874 of record JADKIX010000003.1, read on the forward strand.
TCATTTTTGCCACCACTGAAATTCGGAAGGTTCCAGTAACCGTCCTTTCCCGTTGCCAAAGGTTTGATCTACGCCGGATTGATACACCGGTATTAACCCAACATTTATTAAATATTGCCCAGCAAGAATCCATTGCTCTGGATCAGCAGGCGGCGATCTTGATTGCGGAGGCTGCAGATGGTTCAGCCCGGGACAGTCTGTCTTTGCTTGATCAAGCCATTGTCATGGCGAATGGCACCATTACCAGTCAAATGATCCAAGAAATGTTGGGGCATGCCCAAGATCAACATATCTTGGTTCTATTTGAATATTTAATTGATGGCAAAATTGCCTTAGCCATCCAGGAATTGGAACAATTTTATCGTCAGGGTGTGGATCCTTCCTTTTTACTACAAGACCTATTGCGCTTTACCCATCAATTTACCCTGTTAAAATATGGTGTTAAGTCAAACCTGACTTGGTTAGGGGTGGATACGGAGAACTTGTCCCCCGCCTATCGCCAACTGTTGGACAAATTGCGGGTGGATGGATTAAACATCATGTGGCAGATTTTGTTAAAAGGTTTAAGCGAGGTGCAGACAGCCTTTGCCCCCTTACAGGCCGCCCAAATGGTGCTGATTAGACTGACGCATTATTTAGCCATGCCTAGCCCGGGGGAGATCAGCAATTTATTTTTGTCAAACCAACAGGTCCCTCAAGCCGGGCAACCGGCCCAAAGCAATTCTGCTACGCAACCTAGCGTTTCCATCAGCGTCCTATCAAAACCAACCACCCCTGCCAACCCTACCGCATTAGCCGTATCGCCCTTTCCAACGATCGAGAAAGATGTATCATCGCCCCCTGCTGTGCCCCCTTCTACCTATGCTAATCTGGCTAAATCATCGGAACCGGCCAATAAAACAGGAGCGCCGGGCAAGGTTCAAAATTCTTCTGTTTCTTCCCCACCTACCTTGCTGCTTCATAGTTTTCAAGAAGTTTTGAAACTAGTTGACGAGCGTCGGCAGGGACTTTTGCATGCCCATTTGATGCGGGATATGCGCCTAATAACATTCGCCCCCGGTTTTATCGAATGCGGCTTAACCCCTGACGCACCCAGCAATCTGACCCTTAAGCTTGGACAATTTTTAAGGGAAACCACGGGAACAGCCTGGGAAATTAAAGTGAATAACCAGAAAGTGGATGTTCCAACTGCCTTAGAGCAACAGAAAATATTGAAAGATAGACAGGAACAATCGGCAATACAGCATCCGGTCATGCAAAATATCTTCAAACATTTCCCGGAAAGCAAGATTGAACGTATTTATCAAAAAACAAAAGATTTTGATATTTTATCAGCCGATTCTGATAAAACAGACATGAACCCGAATTTTGAGGAGATGAATGAATGAAAAATAATATTGGCGCCATGATGAAACAAGCGCAAATGATGCAGCAAAGAATGCAAGATGTCCAAAATCAGCTGGACAAGGTAGAAATTAGCGGGGCATCAGGCGGCGGCTTGGTACAGGTGACCTTGACGGGTAAAGGCAATGTCCGCCAAATTAAAATTGATCCCTCCTTGTTTAAAGGCGAGGAAAAAGAAATTGTGGAAGACTTGATTTGTGCCGCCTTTAATGATGCTAAAAATAAAGTGGAACAGCATGCCTCCCAAGAAATGTCCAAAATAACCGGCGGATTAAATTTGCCCGCTGGCTTTAAAATGCCATTTTAATCCGATCATGTACGGCATAGAAATCTCACAACTTATCCAAATACTCGGCAAACTACCCGGCGTTGGGCCGCGGTCGGCCAAACGCATTGCCTTGCATCTCTTGAAGAAAAGGCAAAGTTTGATGCCGCAGCTGTTGTCCATCTTGGCACAAGCCCAGGAACACGTAAAAACCTGTTCTCAATGCCACAATCTTGACAGTAAAGATCCCTGTTTTATTTGTAGCGATGGGAAACGGGATCATCACAGCCTGTGCGTGGTCGAGGAAATATCCGACCTTTGGGCGATGGAGCGGACGCAAAGTTTTAAAGGCGTTTATCATGTCTTGGGCGGAACCTTATCAGCCATTGACGGAATCGGGCCTGAACAGCTGAATATCGCCTCATTGGTCACCCGCATCAATCACAAGCCAATCCACGAGCTGGTTTTAGCCACCTCAGCAACTGTTAATGGCCAAACCACCGCTTATTACTTGACAGAGTTGTTTGATAAAAATACCGTCCGGGTTACCCACTTGGCTTATGGGTTGCCGGTAGGCGGAGCTTTGGATTATTTAGACGAAACTACCATTGCCCTAGCCTATAAAGCCAGACTGCCTTTTAAGCAAACCAGTACTTAAACACCTAGCCATCTACTAGAACTAATCCGAACCACGGGGAAAAAACCTATGACAAATGCTAATCTGCTAAAAACATCTTATGTGGAAGACTTGCACATCGGAATGGAGGCAAGCTTAACGAAAAAAGTGCAGGAAAAAGATGTCTTGTCTTTTAGCGAAATTTCCGGTGATAAAAATCCCGTCCATTTGGATGAAGCCTTTGCGAAAACCACCCGCTTCAAAGAGCGCATTGCACACGGCTTGCTGTCGGCCAGCTTTATTTCTGCGGTTTTCGGAATGAAAATGCCGGGGCCTGGCAGTATTTATTTAAACCAAGCCCTTCAATTTAAAGCGCCGGTTAAAATTGGCGATACAGTCACAGCAAAAGTCAAAGTCAAAAACATTGATTTAAATCGGGCACGGGTGATATTTGAAACCACTTGCTCGGTTGGCGAATTACTGGTGATTACCGGAGAAGCGGAATTATTAGTACCCAAACGTCCCGCACCCTCTTTATAATATGTTGTTAGGCCGATCCCCCTTATTGAAATGCAGATTTTTCGCTCCCTTCATGCGTTAACCCCCAAACAGCAAGGGGCGGTTGTTGCCATCGGCAATTTTGATGGATTGCATCGTGGCCATCAAGCGATCTTAACTCTCACAAAAAAATTAGCCAACAAGCACGGGAAAGCAGCAGCTATACTAAGCTTTGCCCCGCACCCTCGCCTTTATTTTTCGCCATCGGCGCCAGCCTTTCAATTAACTAATTGGCGATGCAAGGCCGAATTACTGGCAAGCTATGGCATGAATTTTCTTTATCTGCAGCATTTCGGCCCGGCATTGGTCAAAACAAACGCGCAAGATTTTATTGAACATATTTTAATCAAGCAGTTGAAGGTTTCCAACATTGTGGTGGGCCAGAATTTTGCCTTCGGTCACCAGCGTCAGGGCACCATTGCTTTATTGAAAGAGTATCATCAATTTTTTTCAACCACTGCCCTAGAGCCCTTTACGGATGCGAATGGAACTATTTGCTCTTCAACCACCGCCCGGCGTTATTTGGAAGAAGGGCAGTTAGATAAACTCAAAGATTTACTGGGGCGCCCCTGGATGATTGCGGGACATGTACAACATGGCCGCAAACAGGGTCGGCTACTCGGTTTTCCAACCGCTAATTTATCTGTCAAAGACCGGCTGTTACCGCCTTACGGCATATATACGGTGCGGGTAAAAATGAACTCAAATTCTGCGGAAACCATCTGGCAAGGGGTTGCGAATTTAGGCATTAGGCCGACGTTTGATGAACAGGAACCCTTATTAGAAGTTCATCTTTTTAACTTTAATCAATCCTTATATGGGCAGCGTTTATATGTGCAGTTTCATCACTTTATAAGGCCCGAGAAAAAATTTTCTGACCTTCAAAAACTTCGTGCACAAATTGCTAAAGATTGTCAGCAAGCACTTTTTCTTTTGAAGAAAATTGACAATTGAGCGTGGTTCGACTTTTATAAGCGAGAGCGTGAGAGATATCTTATCATGTTTATTGATTGTGGATGAAGGGGAATAGCCTTGGATTTTAAATCAACAGTTTTCCTGCCAAAAACTGATTTTGCCTTGCGGGCGAATTTATCTGAACGGGAAGCCCAGATACTCGAAATATGGCAAAAGACCGATCTTTTTAACCAATTACGCAAGGCTCATAAAGGCAAGGAAAAATTCTTACTGCATGATGGCCCACCCTATGCAAATGGTCATATCCACATCGGTACAGCCCTTAATAAAATTTTAAAGGATATGGTAAACCGTAGCCAGTTTATGCTGGGCAAAGATGTGAATTACGTCCCTGGTTGGGATTGTCATGGATTACCGATTGAATGGCAAATTGAGCAGCAATACCGTAAAGCAGGCCGTGACAAAGATAAAGTGCCAGTGGCAGAATTCCGCCGTGAGTGCGAACAATTTGCGAAGCAATGGTTGGATACCCAGCGACAGGAATTTAAAAGATTAGGCGTGAATGCGGATTGGGATCATCCCTATATGACCATGTCACCCCAGGCCGAGGCCCAGATTTTGCGGGAAATCGGCAAATTCGTGATGAATGGTGGATTATACCTTGGTTTTATTCCCGTTTTATGGTCGGTGATTGAGAAAACGGCTTTAGCCGAAGCGGAGGTCGAGTATCATGATAAAAACTCCTCAGCTATTTATGTGCGGTTCCCGGTTGTTAAAACATCTCTGCCCTCTCTAAAGGGCAAGAATTGTTATGCCGTCATTTGGACAACCACGCCCTGGACTTTACCAGCCAACCGCGCCATTGCTTTTGGGGCGGATTTATCTTATGTGGCCTTAAAGGTTGGGCAAACGAAAGATAATGTTGCTATACAAACAGCCGATATTTATTTGGTAGCAGCTGATCTGGTTCAAGGGTTCTGTGAGGCAACCGGCATTATCCAGCACCAGATACTACAAGAAATCAAGGGCAGCATGTTGACTGGCAGTATGTGCCAACATCCGCTGCACGGCAAAGGCTATGATTTTAATGTTCCCCTGGTTGAAGGTCACCATGTCACCACCGAACAAGGGACGGGGTTGGTTCATATTGCCCCTTCCCACGGGTCTGACGATTTCGAAATCGGCAAAAAATACAAATTGGAAGTCCCAAACCTCATTATGGAGGATGGCAGTTATAGCCCAACCGTTCCTTTATTTGCGGGTGCCCGGATTTTAAAGCTGGACGGCAAAACAGGAGACGCTGATAAAGTCGTGATTGAGGCTATACGCCAAGCCACACACCTATTGTCTTTGAAGCAAATCACCCATAGCTATCCCCATAGCTGGCGGTCGAAATCGCCCTTGATCTACCGCGCAACCCCACAAATATTCATTAGCATGGATAGAAACCAGTTGCGAGAAAAGGCTTTAAAATCCATTGATCGGACGCATTTTATCCCGGTTCAGGGCAAACAGCGCCTGAAATCGATGATTGAACAACGGCCGGATTGGTGCATTTCCCGTCAACGCAGCTGGGGAACACCGATTGCATTGTTCATCCATAAAAGAACGGGCGAGATTTTGCGCGACCAGAAAGTCATTGACCGTATCGCCCAAGCTTTTGAAAAAGAAGGTGCCAATGCCTGGTTTAGCGGCAATCACGAACGCTTTTTAAAACCCGAATATCAGCTTGCTGATTATAACGTCGTCATGGATACGGTTGATGTTTGGTTTGACAGTGCCTCCACCCACAGCTTTGTGTTAGAAAATCGGCAACATACAGATATGAAATGGCCAGCTGATTTGTATTTGGAAGGATCCGACCAACATCGCGGCTGGTTTCACACCTCCCTGCTTGAAAGCTGCGGCACCCGCGGCGAAGCTCCTTTTAAAGCCTTGTTGACCCACGGGTTCGTTTTGGATGAGCAGGGGCGGAAAATGTCAAAATCACTAGGTAATGTCATGGCCCCGGCGGATGTCATTAAACAATATGGGGCAGACGTCCTAAGGTTATGGGTGGTGGCATCCGATTATACCGATGATTTACGGATCGGTTCAGAAATTTTGAAACATCAGGCCGAAGCTTACCGCCGCCTGCGTAATACCATGCGCTATCTCCTAGGTGCTTTAAATGGTTTTGAAGCAGGCCAGAAATTGCCTGTTGATCAATTGCCTGCCCTGGAAAAATGGGTTTTACATCGTTTATGGCAGCTGGACAAAGTGGTTCGGCAATCTTGTAACGATTTTTCTTTTCATCGGTTATTCAGCGAAATTAGCCATTTTTGTGCCATCGATTTATCTGCCTTTTATTTCGACGTTCGCAAAGATTCCCTGTATTGTGATGATCTTGCCAACCCTACCCGTCGTGCCACGCAAACAGTCATGCACGAAGTATTTGAATGTCTAACAGCTTGGCTAGCCCCTATTTTATGTTTTACCACTGAAGAAGCCTGGCAAACTTATCATCCGAATTCTTCCAGTGTCCATTTGCGGACCTTCCCCATCATTTCTGATAGTTGGGAAAATCAGGATTTAGCAGACAAATTTGTAAAAATCCGCTCCGTCCGCCGGGTGGTGACCGGCGCCTTGGAAGTGGCGCGGGCCGAACAAAAGATCGGCTCTTCTCTGCAGGCCAAGCCGATTATTTATGTGGATAAATCATTGGCAAAATTGTTGCAACTGATGGATGTTGCCGACCTGATGATTACCTCAACTGCAGAAGTGCGCTCAACCCTCGCCCCAGCACACGCGTTTAAATCAGCCGATATGCCCGAAGTGGCGGTGGTGGTTGAGCTGGCAGACGGGCAAAAATGTGACCGCTGCTGGAAAACTTTACCGGAAGTGGGAAATTTTAAAGCCTATCCAAGCTTATGCGCGCGTTGTCATGATGTCATTCAACATGCAGGGCATTCCCATGTTTAAACGCAGCTTATGTTGGATTGTTGCCATTATCTTAATCGACCAAGTCAGTAAATATTGGATTTTAGAAACTTTCTGGTCACCCACTGCCCCTTTTTCTATTCCGGTGACTAGTTTCTTTGATTTAGTACTGGTTTGGAATAAAGGCGTGAGTTTCGGCATACTGGCATCTGACAATGTTTACCAACAGGCTTTAATTATTGGGTTTACACTCTTGATCGCCTGCGGATTAATGATATGGTTATGGCACAATCAACGACCTTATTTATCAGTTGTGTTGGCTTTAATTATTGGTGGCGCCTTAGGAAATTTGATTGACCGGCTGCGTTTTCGCGCCGTTGTTGATTTCCTTTATGTACATGTCGGCAGTTTTTCTTGGCCGGCGTTTAATGTGGCTGATACCGCGATTACTATAGGTGTTGTGTTACTAATGCTCGACAGCTTTCGCAAAAAAGCATAAGATGTCGTCTGTTAAAAGAGCAATGGAAGGAATTAGGTATGAGTAACTTGGCTTTTTCTAAAAAAATGACAGTTATGGGATTATCAGCCGTGTTAATGCTGATTTTATCCGGATGTGAAGGCATTAAAGAATCATTAGGCTTTGGAGGGGCAAAAGCGCCAGATGAATTTATGGTCACCACCCACCCGCCTTTGACCTTGCCGCCCGACTTTGCCCTGGTTCCACCTGTGGCAGGGGCACCTAACCGCAATAGCGGCACCCCTGCCAACCAGGCAGAGACCGCTTTAACTAATGGCAAAAATCTTGCCAATCGCTTGAATGATCAACCCGCATCCGCAGGTGAGGCAAACCTGATCGCTAAAACCGGCATTGGCAATGTACCCTCAGATATCCGTAGGCTTGTGGAACAAGAAACAGCTTCTATTAACCGCTCCAACCGCAGTTTATTAGGCAAGCTTTTTTCATCCAGTCCCGGCAGCAATCCAGGCGTGGTGCTTGATCCAACTAAGGAAAAACAGCGTATTGATGAGAATTTGGCCGCCGGTCGACCCTTATCAACTGGTGAAACGCCTGTCTTGAAGGTTCGCAAGCGCTCCTTCTTTGATAGTTTATTTTAGAAACACCCCCATGATGGTAAGGAGTAAAGGGTAGATGATTAAACGAATGAGAAAATTGATCTTACTTCCCTTTTTCCTTATCTATTCTTTTACGCTTACTGCCCAAAATCGGCATGACTTTGTGGTAGAAAGCTTTCAGTTGTCGAATGGGTTACAAGTGGTCGTGCTGCCAAGTAACCGTGCGCCCATTGTTACCCAGATGATCCTTTATCAAGTTGGCTCAGCCGATGAGGAGCCGGGCAAGTCCGGCTTGGCCCATTTCCTGGAACATTTGATGTTTAAAGCTACCAAAAATTTTCCAGAGGGGTTTTATGACCAAGAAATCCAACGGGTAGGTGGCGAAGCTAACGCTTTCACCACCCCTGATTATACCGTTTATCATCAAACGGTTTCCTCAGAATTTTTAGAAATGTTGATGAAACTGGAAGCCGAGCGGATGCAACATTTGATTATCCATGATCCCGGTTTCACGGCCGAAAAACAAGTGGTGCGCGAAGAAATTCGCCTTAATCATACAGATCCCCCCACCAGCCGGTTATACACGATGATGATGGCGGTGCTTTTTACCCATCACCCCTACGGGACACCGGTCATTGGCTGGGATCATGAAGTCACCCAACTAACCGCCGTAGATGCCGACAATTTTTACCATCGTTGGTACAGCCCCAGCAACGCTATTTTGCTGATTGCGGGGGATGTGCAAGTGCCACAAGTTCGGCAATTGGTTGAAAAATATTATGGCGCCATACCAGGCTTTGCTGTCCCCGCACGGACACGCTTACAAGAACCGGCCCTGGCCATCCCGCGCCAGGTAGAATTCGCATCCGCCAATACCCAAGAATTTCGTTGGTGGCGGTTTTATAAAATTCCTTCCCATGGAACTACCGAAGCCTTGCCCATGGAATTAATCGCCCAAATCTTAGGTGGCAATAGTAATAGCCGCCTTTATAAGCGATTAGTGATTGAGGAAAAAGTTGCCAGTAATATTTCCGTTTCCTTTGATACCAGCAATAGGGATTACGTAACCTTAAATTTTTACGCCAGTGCTTCATCAAGCGAACAATTCAGCCTGATCGAAAAAATCATTAACGAAGAAATTAATAAACTAAAAAACCAACCGGTTTCCCAAAGTGAGCTTGAACAGGCAAAGGCCCAATTAGAAAATGCTGCCATAAAATCCCACGATAATATCAGTAGCCTAGGGCAATATATCCTGGTGGGATTAACAACCGGCTGGAAGTTAGAAGATTTACAAAACTGGTCAAATTCCATTCGCCAAGTGCAGCCGGAACAATTGCAAAAACAAGCGCAGCAATATCTTTTACTGGAGAATTCTGTGACTGGCACCTTACTTCCTCAACTTAAATAGGGTAATCATTACATGTTTTCATGGCTTCCCCTTAAATTTTTTCAAATTTTATTTGGTTTTGTTGCCTTTTTTATATTCCCGTTCGCCTCTTTACAAGCATTTGATATTCAAACGGTTACATCAAAAAAAGGCATTCAAGCTTGGCTGGTTGAAGATCACCAGGTTCCCCTTTTTTCCCTGGCAGTCGGTTTCAGTGGCACGGATTCTGACCCATCTTCCAAACTGGGACTGGCAAATTTCACCATGTCGATGCTGACGGAGGCGGCTGGAAGCTCACCCTACCTTGAGTTCCAGGAAAAATTGGACAATTTGGCAATCGAATCATCCAGCTCGGCCGGTCGTGATCATGTTGTTATCCAGATACGGGGCCTAAGTAAATTCCGCGGGGACACTTTCGATGTTTTAAACAAAATTTTATTGTTGCCGCGTTTTGACCAAACGGATATTGAGCGCAACCAACGTCAATACCAGGCTTATTTCCGTCGTCAACAGGAAGATCCAGGTAATATCGCTGCAGAGAATTGGAATCAATTGTTTTTCCCTGATCATCCCTACGGCAATCCAAGCTATGGCAACAACCAAAGCATATTAGGATTGACGGCAGCGGATATGAAAAAATTTGTAGCGAGCAACTTCACCTTAGAAAATATAAAAATTGTCGTGGTTGGTGATATTACCGCAGCTGAACTGGCAGCACTTCTTGATCAAACATTTGGTTCTTTGCCATCCAAGAAACCGGCTTCCCCCCATCAACCATCCACCCCTGGTAAGGCGGGGGTATTTCATTTTCCTTTAGATATCAGCCAAACAACGATTGTTTTCGGCCAAACTGGATTCGATCGGAAAGACCCGGATTATATCGCTGGCTATTTATTAAGTGAAATAATGGGCGGGGGCGGATTATTTTCAAGTCGCCTGATGCGTAAAATACGCGTTGAACGTGGCTTTACCTATGGCGTATCCACCAGTTTCTTTCCCCTAGATTACGCCAGTGTTTTAAGCGGTGCCTTGGCAACGGCTGCTGAACATACCGATGAGGTTATTGCTTTAGTCCGCGGTGAATGGCAAGAAATGGCTAGCAATGGCCCGACTGCCGAAGAATTGGAATTAGCGAAAGTTCATATGATCGGCTCATTCCCCCTACGTTTTGAAAGCACTTGGTCAACCGCCGCCAGCCTTTTAAGCCTACAGATGAACGGTTTTAGCAAAGAATATATTATGGGTGGACGCCAAAAACTCATTGAAGGAGTGACGCTTAAAGATGCGAAGCGGGTAGCCAACCGTTTATTCCAGCCAGATCGGCTGTTATTTACCGTTGTTGGCCCAACCGCCCCCCAATCGAAGTAAAACCTCTAACTATCTCATCCTGTTTTAACGACTGTATTTAGTGAGGGTATCTTTTAAAGGTTTGGCTTCCGGGTTAGAAAAACGCCGTTCAACCAAAATGGCTTCGGGGGTGGCCCCTTTGCCATAATATCCCGTGTTTAAGCTTTCGCGGGCCAAGACCCCTGCCCCATCAAAAGAAATGCCGCCAAATAACCCAACCGATGAAGCAAATGAATAAACATCCGCTTTCAAATTGGTGCTGCTGGATGTGCCGACCCCAATACCGACGGGCCCTGCAGCCACGCTAACACTTCCGCCAAATTTAAATTGATTGCGGATAATCGCCTCTAACCCTTTAGGGGTCATGATGGTAAAGACCACTTCAGAAACTTGTCCGCCGATCTGCAAGCCAACGCTTCCTGAAGCCAAGGTATAAAAAGCCGGATCACTCCATCCCTTAACGTCATCGCGCACCAAAAGCACCCCGGTACCACCCTCCGCCCCAATAATAAATCCGCCCTTGATTAAACTGGGGAAAATCAAAATGGCTTTTGCCTTTTTCACATAATCCGGTAAACTTTTAAAATCCTGGCCTGTCACCAATTTGAGGAACGTCAAGCGGGCTTTTTCAATAATTTCTTGCTGGGTTGATAAGGCTTGAGCGGGTGTTTGCAGCAACATCATCAATGCCCCGATAACCAAGGCTAATTTGGAAAGTGCGTATGAGATTTTTTGTGTCATTATATTGTCCTTCTTTTAAAAAATTTCTTCGCTTGATATGTTTACCATATCTACCACTAATTCACAAATCGCTGCCCGATCATAATTAAAAACAAAATAACCAATTGCAGCAATTGTTGTAAGGCACCTACCACATCCCCGGTTATGCCCCCAAAGACCCGTTTGGCCGCCCCAATAAATAGACAAAAAAACACCCCGCACCCAGTGATTATGATCGCTGCTATTTGCCATTCCCAAACAATAAATAGGCTGGCAACACTGATCGCGAAAGCCACCAGCACAACCCATAATTTGGGCTGGCCAAATGAAACGGCTAAACCGGTGGGTTTGGCCCACCACCCTAAGCGCAAGGCGGCCACCATCCATGTCCTTGAAAACATTTGTTCCGCTACTAATACAGCAAATAAAAGATGTGCAGGGATTGTCAGCAATAATTGGATCCGCAAAATTAAGGAAAGGATCAAGGCAATTCCCCCATATGTGCCAATCCGGTGATCTTTCATAATGACCAAACGTTCGGCAACCGTTTTGCCCCCCAAACCATCCGCGCAATCCGCCAGCCCATCTTCATGGAAAGCCCCCGTCACGGCAATCATTGCCGTGATCATCAGGATAACGGCAATCGGTGCGGGCAAAAAAAGGATAAAGCATTGATAAATTCCATAAGCAAATCCGGCAATGCCCAAGCCCACAACTGGGAACATCCACGCACAATTGGATATTCGGCGGCTTGCCGATAGGCGCCTAACCCATTCCCGGGAACCCATGGGTAGGCGCGTTAAAAAACGAAAAGCTTGACACCAATCGATTAGTAAGTTTTTCATGCACTAACTCTATCTCTTTCCTGAGCAATGCCTTATTCTAGCATTGATGACACTAGGTATGTTATTAACAGATAAATCATTACAAAGAACCAAGCAATGGCCTCCTCCCCTCAGAAATCAATCAATCTTACAGAAATTAGAAAAATCATTGATCATTTTCCAATCCCCGCATTGGAGCCGGTGACATTTGCCCTGCAACGGGAGGTTTTATTAACGAAGCCAGCGGGTTCTTTAGGTCGATTGGAAAAACTAACGGAGTGGTTTGTCAAATGGCAGGGGAAATACCCGCCCGCACTCGAACATCCACGTATCGCCGTTTTTGTAGGCAACCATGGGATTAATCGTCATCACGTTTCTGCCTATCCCTCAAGCGTTACCCAACAAATGTTGAAAAATTTTATTCAGGGGGGGGCGCTATCAATCAATTATCGGCCTTATTTGATTCTGATTTGCGGGTTTATGAAATGTCGCTGGATGAAGGTACAGCAGATTTCAGCCAAATGCCTGCGATGTCTGAGGAAAGTTGCGCCAAATCATTCGCTTACGGCATGATGGCGGTTGAACCCGGAATTGACCTATTATGTTTGGGTGAAATGGGGATCGGAAACACCAGCAGCGCTGCTGCCCTGTGTTTAGGGCTATTTGGGGGGAAAGCCGAGGATTGGGTTGGTTATGGCACCGGTATTAACCAAACCATTTGGACACAAAAAGTTGGGCTGGTGAAACAGGCAGTTACCCTTCATCAACCAGGTATTAAAGACAGTTTTGATTGGATGCGGTGTGTGGGCGGGCATGAATTGGCCGCTATCGCTGGTGCGATTATTGCCGCACGGATGGCTAGGGTTCCGGTTGTACTTGATGGTTTTGCTTGTACGGCAGCGGCCAGCGTTTTATATCATTATAACCACCACAGCTTGGATCATTGTATCGTATCCCATCTATCAACCGAACCTGGTCACAAATTGTTGTTAAGCAAAATTGGTAAGTCAGCTGTATTGGATTTACAATTGCGCTTAGGCGAAGGAACCGGGGCAGCTTTAATGATTCCGCTTATCAAAGCAGCACTGGCTTGCCATAATGGCATGGCAACCTTTGCTGAAGCAGAGGTTTCAACCAAAATTATCTCTTAAGAGGTGCTGATCATGACCATTCACCCGCTATCACTTCTGGAAAAGACGACTGCCTTATCAAAACTAAAAGGCTGGAGTTTAGAAGCATCCGGGAAAGCCATCCATAAATCTTTTTCCTTTAAAGATTTTAACCAAGCCTGGGGTTTTATGGCTAGGGTCGCTTTATTAGCGGAGAAACTAGACCACCATCCTGAATGGGCCAATGTTTATAATAAAGTGGATATTCGACTAACAACCCATGATTGCCTTGATCTTTCGGATCGTGATATCCGTTTGGCTGGAATGATTGAACAAATTGCCTTAAGTTGCAAATAGCGTAAAACAGCTAAAAATATTTTATGCCGCCACGTCGCCCGATTTTGCCGCAGCCGGTGCCGCAATCGATTGATTGCGCAAGGCTTCACGGTGGGCAATATAAATAGTGGATGCCACAATCACCCCCGCCCCTACCCATGTCCATAAATCGGGGATTTCCGTAAAAGCTATCCACCCGATAAAAGTTGCAAAAATCATGCGGGTGTAATCATAGGTCATCACCACCGAAGCATCCGCCAGAGAAAAGGCCCTAACCAAGCAAATATGGCCAGCCGATCCACAGGCCCCCATCCCTAAAATCCACAACCATTCGATAGCTGTCGGTTGCTGCCACACCCAAAGTGCCATCGGCAATGACATCGGAGTCATAATCAGCACCATGAACGTGACGATAGCGGTGGGTGATTCGGTTTTGGTTAGTTTTTTGACAATCAAGGTTGTCACCGCTGAAATGGAGGCAGCCGCAATTGCTAAAAAAACGCCAATATTGAATTCCCCGGCACCCGGACGAATAATGATTAAAACGCCTATAAAACCAACCAGGGTTGCGGTCCAACGCCTAATACGCACAATCTCCCCTAAAAACAGGGCGGCCATCGCGGTTGCAAACAGAGGTGTGGTAAAACTAAGCGCTACAGCATCTGCAAAAGATATCAAAGTCAGGGCAAAAAAACCCATTTGCATGGATAAAAGTCCCAAAAAACACCTTAAAGAGTACAGCCCTAAACGGCGGGTTTTGAGAACGCCCAGGCCGTGCCTAAGCAACCATGGCATCATAAATAACAACCCCGCCGCACACCGAAAAAAGGATATTTGGAAGGTGTGCAGATGTTCGGACAAATGCCTGACAATCGCGCCTAAACCAGAAAAAAGCACGGCAGACATAACCGTCCAGCACGCTGTTTGCAAGGAAATGGAAGCCGACTGGAATGAAGATGTTATTTTAGCCATTGCACAACTTAGGAAAGTGATCAAAATAGGAAAAATTATTATTGCAACATATCAAACAATTACGACAACCAAATGGGAAACGATATGCAATTAACCCCACTCTGGCAACCCACCCCTGGACAGATCGCTACTACCAATATGGAATTCTTTCGCCACATGGTCAACAAAGATTGTCATGAAAACCTTAGTGGGTACAAATCTTTGTACGAATGGTCCATCAAAAAGCCTGATTTGTTTTGGTCATCCGTTTGGAAATTTTGCAAGGTAACCGGCGACATGGGAAAAATTGTCCTAACACCCGGCCCCTACAAAATGCCGGGAACCCGTTTTTTTCCAGAAGCCCGTTTGAATTTTGCAGAAAACCTATTGCGTCGCCAAGACCAGGAGACTGCCATTATTTATTGGTCGGAAGATCAGATTAAGACGCGCCTGACCTATAAAAAACTGTATGAAAAGGTTGTTTGTTTAGCCAATGTTTTAAAAGATTACGGTGTGCAAGCCGGGGACCGGGTGGCCGCTTTCGTTCCGAACATCCCCGAAGCGATCATCGGTGTTTTGGCTACCGCCAGTATTGGGGCTGTCTGGTCTTCTTGCTCACCCGATTTCGGGGTAGGCGGGATTGTCGACCGCTTTAGCCAAATTGAACCCAAAGTTTTATTATGTGCGGACGGTTATTTGTATAATGGCAAAACCTTTGATTCACTTGCCAAAGTACAGGAATTCCTGCCCCAATTGCCGACGGTAAAAAAGGTGGTGGTTTTCTCCAACACTTATTCTTATACCAATCTCTCCCACATGCCTAACGCCGCTTTGTTTACCGATTTGGAAAAAAAATATTTCGGCTCAACCTTAACTTTTGAAAAATTTCCCTTTAACCACCCGCTTTACATCCTTTTTTCCTCAGGTACCACCGGTAAACCAAAATGTATTGTACATGGTGCTGGCGGCACCCTTTTGCAACATTTAAAAGAACACCAGCTTCATAGTGATTTGAAAAAAAATGATCGGCTTTTTTATTATACCACCTGTGGCTGGATGATGTGGAATTGGCTGGTAAGCGGGTTGGCAACTGAAGCCAGCCTATTATTGTATGACGGTTCGCCATTTCATCCGAAGTCAGAAATTTTGTTCGACTTCGCCTCACAGCATCACTGCACCCACTTTGGCACTTCTGCCAAATATATTGATTCATGTATCAAAGCCGGTGTAACACCGTCAAAATCCTACTCTTTACCCGCTTTGCGGATGGTATTGTCCACGGGATCCCCCTTATCACCTGAAGGCTTTCAATATGTTTATCAGCATGTAAAAAAAGATGTATGCTTGGCCTCCGTTTCCGGTGGCACAGATATTGTGTCTTGTTTTGTGCTGGGCAATCCGGCGGCCCCTGTCTGGTCGGGGGAAATCCAAACAGCAGGCTTGGGCATGAACGTGGAAATTTGGAACGATGGGGGCAAAAAAATTCAGCAAGAAAAAGGGGAATTGGTCTGCACTATTCCCTTCCCCTCGATGCCCATCGGTTTTTGGAACGATCCTGATGGGATAAAATACCATCAAGCCTATTTTGAACGTTTTCCTAACATCTGGTGCCACGGCGATTACGCAGAACAAACAAGTTCCGGCGGCTTTATCATTTATGGCAGGTCAGATGCCGTTTTAAAACCAGGGGGAGTGCGAATCGGCACCGCGGAAATTTACAGGCAGGTGGAGCAATGCGAGGAAGTGCAGGAAAGCATTGCCATCGGCCAGGATTGGCAAAATGACGTGCGGATTGTTTTATTCGTCAAGCTGAAACCACCTTTTGCCCTGACAGAGGCCATTCAGCAAAAAATACGCCTTAAAATCCGCCAAAATGCCTCCCCCCGCCATGTGCCTGCAAAAATTATCCAAATCAGTGATATCCCGCGCACCCGCAGCGGTAAGATCGTTGAATTGGCTGTCCGCGATATGGTGGCCGGACGTCCTATCAATAATAAGGAAGCGCTTGCCAATCCAGACGCTTTAGAATTATTCCGTAATTTAACGGAATTACGGACTTAGGGGCAGCATGGCTTTTTTAACCGAGAATCTTTCTTTCGTTTTATGTGCGCTGGGCGGCGGTTTCATCGGTTTTTTATTATCTTGGGTTTGGGGGAAAAGAAGGAATCAGCAAAATTTAGAAAATATTCAGAATTTACAGGAGAAAATTGGCCAACAGGAATATTTGCGAATTAGCCTGGAAACCAAGGAAAAATACTGGCAAGAATTGAAGGCCGATCACCAATTGCTGCAGCAAGATAGGCAGCAACTGGCCCGTGAATTAGTGATGGCGCAGGAAAGGCTTAAATATATCCAAGCCGATGAACAAGTGAAGCGCCAGGAATTTTCAGCCATTGCCCAGCAGGCCTTGCAACAAGCCCATCAAACTTTTGTCCATATGGCCCAACAAACCCTGCAAACCAGCCAAGTGGAACAACGGGCAGAATTGGGCAAGCAATATCAAACCTTTTTACATCAAACAGGTCCCATCAGCCAAGATCTAAGCAAATACCAAGAAAAACTGGCGGAACTGCAAAATATTTGGAATGTCAGTTATAGTGATATCAAAACCCAGCTTCAGCAGGTTGAAAGAATTAATGAATTGGCGCGTTTGGAAACCAACAAATTATCAAGCGCCTTGCGCCAGTCGCCCCGTGCCCGCGGCAGGTGGGGGGAAACCGCTTTGCGTAATATCTTGGAAATGGCGGGTATGAACGCTTATTGCGATTTCATCGAACAAAGCACCCTGCCGAAAGACAAGCCGGATGACGTGATGAAAAGGCCGGATGTCACCATCCGCTTGCCAGGCGACCGCACATTGGTTATCGATTCCAAGGTGGTCTTGGAAGCGTATTTACAAGCAACCGAAGCCAGCGATGAACAGCAGCAAACCCAATATTTAAAGCTTCATGCCAGCAATATCACCGATTGCCTGCAACGTTTACACCGGAAAGATTATGCAAGCGGCACAAAAGGGCTGGATTTGGTTATCCTTTTTATTCCGGGCGACCATTTTTATAACGCAGCGTTAGAGGCTAATCCCGACCTTTTTGAAGAAGCCTTCCAGAAAAAAATTATTATCGCGACCCCCACCACTTTAATTGCCCTGTTGCGGGTGATTGAATGGGGGTGGCGTCAACATAACAGCCAAAACGCCATGAATGAAATCAGCGGTTTAACCGATAATCTTCATAAGGAATGGCAGAAAACAGCTGCACAATGGGTTGATTTAGGCAAGGCGCTGAGTAAATCGCTGGGACATTACAATAAAATTGTTTCGGATTTTGAAAAAAATATTTTTCCACTGTTATCCAAAGTAACCCAATTCCAGCCCCATAATCAGAAGGCAATTTACCCCGAGGCCAAAAACCAACAACTTAATCTCCCCCAGCCGCATTTATGGAAGCAAGTGGTTGAACCCCATGACGATGAATAAGTGTCAAGAAAAGCTATTGTACCGCCTATGCTTCATTAACTTCGCTTAAGCCCGGCGTTGCAGCCGCACGGCATAAAAGCCATCCAAGCCTCCCCTATCCAATAAATGATAAGGTAACGTGCGTAATTCCCCCCGATCAGTAATTAACTCGCTAAGCCCACCCACCTCTGCAGGTAGGATGGGGACAATGTTCAAATCAGGATATTTTTTTAATAGCCAATCCAACTGGCCCTCCCCTTCCTCCCGCAGCAACGAACAAGTGGCATAAACCAATTGGCCGCCTTTGGCCAACATTTGGTAAGATGATTGCAAAAGGTCGCGTTGTTGTTTGATCAAATGGCTAAGTTCTTCCCGTTTGCACCGCCAAGCAATTTCTGGGTGCCGGCGAATGGTGCCAGTTGAAGAACAAGGCGCATCCAACAAGATAAACGGCATGGGTTGGGCCGGACGCCAGTTATTGGCATCTGCTTCAACCAAATCCGCCTGCAAATGCAATCGCTCTAAATTTTCTTCAAGCATTTTCAATCGTTCGGCATTCATTTCCAAAGCAATAACTTTTGCCCCCGCGCTAGATAATTGGGCGGTTTTGCCGCCCGGGGCTGCACAGATATCCAATACCGTATCACCAGGTTTAACCTGCAAAAATTTGGCGGGCAAAGCGGCGGCGGCATTTTGGACCCACCATTCACCCTGTTCATACCCAGGCAATTGTTCAATCCGCCCCTCATGGGATTTTACGAATAAACCACCCATCGGCAAAATTTCTGCCTTCAGTTGATCAGCCCAATATGCGGGCCTGCCTTTGACGGCAATATGCAACCCAGGCTCTTGAACATGGGCTTCAGCAATTTGCTGGGTTTGCGGTAGCCCATAAGTTTTAACCCAGGATTGCCACAACCACGGGGCATAATTATGCTGTATATCCGGGATAATTGGTTGCTGTTCCTGATCGCGCACAAATTGGCGTAAGATGGCATTCACAAATCCTTGATATTTTTTTAACTGATAAAAATTTTTAATGGTTTCAACGGCGGTGTTGATCACGGCATGGGGCGGTGTTTCTAGAAAAAGAAGCTGTGTCAGCGAAACCGACAACATATTCAAAACCAGCCAATCTTTCTGGGGAACAGGTTTTTTAATATAATTTTGCAATATGTGCCGGATTTGGCCCCAATGGCGCAAGGCCGTTAACACCATCAAGCGACAAAAAGCCTGATCCCGTTTTTCTGCCAACAGCGTCCAGCCACTATGATGGAGTGCTTCTTCAATTTTGTCGGAAGAATCCCATAATATTTGGATCGTGTTGGCTGCAATATAGCGAGTTTTGATGGAATCAGGCAACCGGTGGATGGAAGACAGATCAGTTCTTTGGGGCATATTTGGCCAAAATTCTTTGTAAAGTACGACGATGCATACGTAAACTCCGTGCTGTTTCCGAGACATTCCGCCCACATTGTTCAAAAACGCGCTGGATGTATTCCCAACGTACCCGGTCAGCGCTCATTAATAATTCAGGCGCTGGCGGCAACATTGACCCTCGTTGCTGCAAAGCTACATCAATGGCATCGGCATCGGCAGGTTTTGCCAGATAATCGACCGCCCCTGCTTTAACCGCTGCCACAGCAGTCACAATATTCCCATATCCGGTTAACATAATAATCCGCATATTTTTTTTGAGTTCGCGTAATTCAGGAACAATTTCTAACCCATTACTATCCAACAGGCGCAAATCGATAATCGCATAATCAGGCAGATGATTGCGAGCCAAGCTTAAAGCTTGCTGGGCATTTTCGGCAACGTAGGTTGTATAACCGCGCTTTTGCATAGCCTGGGCCAAGCGCTGCCGAAAAACCTCATCATCGTCGACAATCAATAATTTTTTTAGCAATTCAACAGTTGTTTCGTCCTGATTTTGTTCCTGCATTACCATGATCCTATCCTTCGTACTTCATTCATCATCATTTTCATTTTTTACTTTGGCAAAACAATTGTGACCTGGGCCCCACCTGCTTTATGATTAGAGAAAAACAGATTGGCAGATATGGTGGCCAGCGATGATTGGGCAATGAAAACACCCAGTCCTAAATGCTGGCTACTGTAAGGTTGTTGGCGGTGCAATGCGCCCGTTGAGATATAAGGTTCACCCAAACGATCTAATATATCAACCGAAAAACCCCACCCGTCATCTTGGATTCGAATGATATAATGTTGCTGATTTTCGGCAATGACTACTTTTACCTCAGTACGGGCAAATTGAAAAGCGTTTTGCAGCAAATTACCCAATCCTTGTAAAATTTCAGGTTTTGGCAATAAAGCAGGCATGTGGTCAGATGATAGCTTGCTTTCAACAACCCACCGGATATCGGCACGCCGATAAGGCTCCGCCGCCAATTCTAAAACAGCGCTAATGGGCAATTGCGTGAAAGGGTCATTTAATAAAGAATGTTCTATTTCTGCTGGTTGTTGGCCAGGTTTTTTGCCAAGAATCGCCAATATTTCCTGACAACGGCGGGCTTCGCTATTGAGCAAGCGGATATCTTCCTGAACGGCAGGTGATAATGTTTTTTCATGGGTCAATTCCTTTGAGATAATGGAAATGGTACCCAAGGGCGTGCCTAACGCGTGAGCGGCGGCGGCGGCTTGCGCCCCTAAGGCAGACAAGCGGCGCTGTTGATCCAGCATTTTTTGCATTTCAAGCAAAGCTTTGGATAGGCGGCTGGAATCGGCTGAAACAACGGTCAGATACACGGCAATAAAAACCAATGATAAACAAAGGGCCGTTAATAACCCCCAAGAGTAAATGGGCGGTAGAAGAGTGATTTCCCCACCAATCGGCAATCTCAAATGAACAAAAGATAAAATTGCAATTAATCCCAAACCCAGAAACACGAGAAAAGCTGTCACTTTTTTGGAAAGGATCGTTGCCGATACCGTAATCGGGGAAAGCATCAGGATGGAGAAAGGGTTATTGATACCACCCGTTAAATATAATAAAAATCCCAATTGGATCATGTCAAAAGACAAATAAGCAGCCGCCACTTTGTCGCTGACAAAAGGACGCGACCGGCGGATGTTGGCAATCAAATTGACCAAAGCCAAAGCGCCTACAGTCGCTAAACACCACGCCAGGGGCAGATAATAGCCAAAAATAAAAGTAACCGCTAAAATAGCCGCTAATTGCCCACAGATGGCCATCCAGCGGATGAAAATCAACGTCCGCTGTTGCAATTGCCGATCTTTGAAAAGGTTGGTCATGATCGCAGCGCATTTACCCTTAAAATTGGGTTTAACTATTCATTATTGTTGTTTGAATTGGGCGGGGCGCTTCTCTACGAAAGCAGCCATTCCTTCTTTCTGGTCTTGTAGCGAGAAGGTGGCGTGGAAAACCCGGCGTTCGAATAACAACCCCTCCGACAAAGTTGTTTCATAAGAGCGGTTAATGGATTCTTTTACCATCATCGCAACCGGCAATGACATGGATGCAATTTTTTCGGCGAGCTTCATCGTTTCGCTTAACAAATCGGCGGCAGGGATTACCCGGCTGACTAACCCATATTTTTCTGCTTCAACCGCATCCATTGTACGACCAGACAAACATAACTCCATGGCTTTTGATTTACCTACCGCCCGTGTCAACCGTTGCGTACCGCCTGACCCCGGAATTGTCCCCAAGGCAATTTCCGGTTGCCCGAATTTTGCGGTATCAGCAGCCAAAATAATATCGCACATCATCGCTATTTCACACCCGCCCCCCAAGGCATAGCCTGCAACCGCTGCAATAACCGGTTTGCGGCACTGGGCAATGCGTTGCCAACCTTTCGTGATAAAATCGGTCATATACACATCAATATAGGAACGGTCTTTCATCTCTTTAATATCAGCACCCGCAGCAAACGCTTTATCACTGCCTGTGATCACCAAAACATGGATGGAGACATCGTCTTCTAACGCATTCAGGGCATGATTTAAATCCTCAATTAATGCCTGACACAAGGCATTAAGCGCTTTGGGGCGATTTAAGGTAATCCATCCAATTTTTCCACGCTTTTCCACATTGATATTTTGGTAAATCATTTATTTTCCTTATATTTTGTTGGCATTGTTTTATAGGGTTGATCATCGACAGCAGCGTAACGAATGTACGGTCGTTTATCAATATGTCTATTGTTGACAATGGGCGCAATAGAAAGTGGAACGCCCAGCTTGGTTTTCCCGCTGGATGGGCCGCTTGCACCCGCGGTTTGGACAGGTTTGTTGTTCTTTTCCATACACCGCCCATTGCTGCTGGAATGTTCCCAACTGACCGTCCGGTTGCACATAATCCCTGGCCGATGAACCGCCCGCTTGGATCGCTTTTTCCAGGGTACGCCGGATCATTTGCCATAATTTTGTGACTTCATTCTTATTTAAACTTGCAGCTGGCCGGAATGGCAATATACCTGCATAAAATAAACTTTCACACGCATATATGTTGCCAACCCCTGCAATAATATGCTGATTTAACAACACATTTTTAATCGGCGCTTGCCGCCCCTTTAAAATTTCGGCTAATTGACGCGCTCCAAAAGCCTGATCCAACGGCTCTGGACCTAACTCTTTCAGTAAGGGATAATTGGCCATTTGGTTTGAAGCGATCAAATCAACCAGCCCGAATCGGCGAGGATCGCGGAAATGGAACCAATCACCCCCGTCCATTTGCCAACCGAAATGATCGTGTTTATCCTTGGATATTGCAAGCGTTGAATGTATAATCCTTCCCGACATTCCCAAATGGATAAGCAGAATATATTGTCCTTCCAAAAATATCAGGATATACTTTGCCCGTCTTTTGATTGCATCCACGTGTTTACCCTCAATCCGGGAGATCAGATTGTCAGGCATTGGCTTACGTAAATCAGGACGGCTTATAAAAACATGCCGAATAACCTTCCCCTGCATGTATTTTTCAAGTCCCCGGCACGTTGTTTCCACTTCAGGCAATTCCGGCATATCCCAACAACCTTTAATGACGAGATAAAATGAATAACCCCCAAGATACACAACAGGTTTGGTTTGGCAATCGCCTGGTGGATAAAGACAGCAAAACAACGATGGTCAAGGACGTTTTCAATCGGGTGGCCATAAAATATGATTTGATGAACGATCTGATGTCATTGGGCATCCACCGCCTTTGGAAAAATATGATGGTTTCTGTAGCCAACCCCCAACCTTATCAGCAAATCCTTGATGTGGCAGGTGGCACGGGTGACATAGCCTTACGTTTGGTGAAAGCGTGTGGCGGGATCCCTATGATGCAAGCCAAGGGCGGCCAAGTTATTGTCGCTGATTTAACCCCGGCGATGTTGGAAATGGGCCAGAAAAAAGCGCTTGACCAGGGCATTACCACCGGTATTTCCTGGGTTAACGCAAATGCCGAAAATATGCCAATTGCCTCCCAAACAATCGATTTATATACGGTGGCCTTCGGTTTACGCAATATGGGTAATATCCCCGCTGTACTCAAAGAAGCCCACCGCGTATTAAAGCCTGGTTCACAATTTTGTTGTTTGGAATTCAGCCCAAGTGCCCTACCTTTCCTGCAACGTTTATATGACCTTTACTCCTTTCATCTTCTGCCTAAATTAGGCCATTTGGTTGCAAAAGATCAGGATTCTTATCTGTATTTAGTAGAAAGTATCCGTAAATTTTCCTCCCCAGAACATTTGGTTGATCTATTATCAGACGCCGGGTTTAAGCATGTGCGCTACCACAGCCTAACAGGCGGGATTGTGGCCATCCATACAGCATGGCGGGTGTAAGATCTTGCGTCATTCCATTCGCCATCTTTTTAGGCTTTTATCTATTGTCTTTACTTTGGCCCGCCACGGCGCATTAGAGCCTGTTTTTATTTTGGTCAGGGGCAGCAGCCGACTGGCTTTTCTGGTATGGGTCGGCAGGATTTTCCAAGCCTTGATGTTCCAGGGCAACAAGCATGAACGCAGGGGTGAGCGTCTCCGAAAAGCTTTAACGGATTTAGGGCCAGCTTTTATCAAATTTGGACAAACGCTTTCAACCCGTTCTGATCTCATCGGTGAGGAAATGGCGGCTGATTTAGCGATGTTGCGCGACCGCTTGCACCCCTTTCCTTATAAAATTGTTCGGCAAACCATCAAGAAAGAATTAGGCCAAGAACTCGAAGCTTTTTTTGTGGATTTTGACCCTGTCCCAGTGTCCGCGGCATCCATCGCCCAAGTCCACTTTGCCCGGCTAAAAAAGCCTTTGGCAAATAACATTGAGGAAGTGGCTGTCAAGATCCTGCGTCCGGGAATCGAGCATTCTTTCCTTCAAGATATGACTCTTTTTACTTGGCTTGCCCAATTACTCAACAGGCTGGTGCCTAAATTACGGCGTTTAAAGCTTTTGGACATTACCAAAACTTTTACCGAGGTGATGGAACGGGAGATGGATTTACGCCTGGAAGCTGCCGCTGCCGCTGAATTAGGCAAGAATTTTGAAGGGGATATCAGTTATAAAGTCCCCGTTATTGATTGGCGCTATACCTCGCAACGGGTGTTGACGCAAGAAAGGCTAAGAGGCTGCAATATTGATGATAAAGACGCCATTGTCAAAGCCGGATTCCAAATTGATGCTGTTTTACAAAATGCCGCAGAAGTTTTCTTCAAACAGGTATTCCGGGACGGCTATTTTCATGGAGACCAACATCCTGGCAACCTATTTGTTACCCTAAACGGCCATATGGGGGCGGTTGATTTCGGGATTATGGGGCGCTTAGATAAAAAAAGCCAATATTACCTGGTCGATATGCTATTGGCGTTTCTAGAGCGGGATTATCTAAAAGTTGCTAAAGTCCATCTGAATGCAGGTTATATTCCCCCCGATACATCGCTTGAAAATTTTGCGCAATCCTGCCGCGCTATTGGTGAGCCGATTTTTGGGTTATCCTTGAATGAAATTTCCTTAGCCAATTTATTGACCCAGTTATTCCGTTTGGCCAGAACCTATCACATGGAAGTCCAACCCCAATTACTACTGTTGCAAAAAAATATGTTGATGGCGGAAGGGATCGGTCGCAGCCTAAACCCCAATTTGAATATTTGGGTTTTAATACGGCCCATGATTACCGATTGGATGCGGGAAAACCGGGGCGTGGAAGCGCGGCTGATCAACATGGCAGAACAAGGAATAAAATTGGTGGAAAAATACCGATTTTAATGACAAAATTAGAACAAAGCCTTGATTTATGGCGAAAACAGGAACCCATTGACCAACATCATGCCAATATCAAGCATCGTTGGTTGCGTCAGCTGAATGGCCTCCTACTATGGTCAGCCATTTTATTATTGGCTGCTTGGCTCATTTTTCATCCGTAATTAACATGATAAGGCCCTTGTCGATGAAACACATTCTTCTGATTATTAGCGGTGGGATCGCCGCTTATAAAAGCTTAGAATTGATCAGGCGCTTACGCCAAGATCATGATATCGGGGTACGTTGCGTGTTGACCCAAGCAGGCGCCCATTTCGTTACACCCCTATCCATCGCTTCCCTAAGCGGTGAAAAAGTATTGTCCGATTTATTCTCCGCAGATGAAGAAAGCCAATTCGGCCATATCCAATTAAGCCGTTCAGCAGATTTGATTGTGGTTGCCCCAGCTACCGCGGATATCATGGCAAAGCTTGCTTGCGGTTTGGCCAACGATTTAGCTAGTACGCTGTTACTCGCAACCGATAAACTTGTTTTGCTGGCCCCTTCCATGAATGTCAAAATGTGGGAACATCCCGCCACCCAAGATAATATGCACCGTCTCAAACAACGGGGGGTGTTTTTTGTAGCACCCGGCAGCGGTGATTTGGCGTGTGGAGAAATAGGCGCTGGTCGCATGGCAGAACCTGCCACCATCATTGCTGAAATTTTATCCCTCTTATCCCCCGCTTTTTCCTTAAAACCTTTAGCAGGGCTGAGGGCTTTAGTGACCAGCGGCCCAACAATTGAGGCGATTGATCCCGTCCGATATCTCAGCAATTATTCCTCCGGTAAGCAAGGCTATGCGATTGCCTTGGCTTTGGCCAATGCAGGTGCCACCGTATCCGTTGTATCAGGGCCAAGCCATGAAACTTTACCCGCCCATATCCCCGTTACTTTCGTGCAAACCGCCCAAGAAATGCTCGCAGCTTGTGAAAGTCATTTGCCTGCTGACATCATGGTCGCCGCGGCAGCCGTCAGCGATTGGCGGGTGGCCCAAGCAGCCCTGCAAAAGATCAAAAAAACATCTGATCAACAAAATCTTCATCTAGAACTTGTCCGTAACCCAGATATTCTGGCAACGATCGCCCATTTACCCAAGGGACAGCGGCCTAAATTGGTTATTGGCTTTGCTGCTGAAACAGAAAATCTGGTGAAAAATGCACTGTTGAAACGCCAACAGAAGCAATGTGATTGGATCTTGGCTAACCCCGTTGATCAGAACCATCAACCTTTTGGTGGTCTAGACAATAAGGTTACTTTTGTAACCGGCAGCAGCCAGGAACAATGGCCTAAAATGACCAAGCAACAAATTGCTATAAAATTGGTTGAAAAAATGGTGGCATTCTTCCACTCTTCTTAACATCAACCAGGTACAATTTTTTCATCTTTAAAGCGAGTATAACCAGCAATGCCCCTACCAACTGTCAAAATACCCATCCAACGGCTGCCCCACGGCAAGCATCTTGCTTTGCCCCAACCCGCAACCACCCAAAGTGCGGGGATGGATTTATGTGCCGCCATCGATAAACCTATCACCATCCAGCCAGGCAAAAGGGCGTTGGTCCCAACCGGCATTGCCATAGCCCTACCCGCGGATTGTGAGGCACAAATACGCCCAAGGTCAGGTCTTGCGTTGAAACACGGGGTTACCATCTTAAACAGCCCCGGTACAATCGATGCGGATTATCGCGGAGAAATTGGTGTCATTTTGATCAATCACGGCGAGCAGCCGTTTGTAGTTGAGCCAGGGCAGCGGATTGCCCAAATGGTCATTGCCGTTTATCAGCGAGCTATTTGGCAAGAAGCCGAAGAACTGTCTAATACAGAGCGGGGTACCGGCGGATTCGGTTCAACCGGCGTGCAGCATCCGCGGCTGAAAACCTAATTTCTATCCTTAGCCTTAATCACTCTTATCACGAAGATGGATGATTTAACATATGATCCCGCCCCTTAATGATCAGCAACTAGAACGTTATTCGCGCCAAATTATTTTGGATGAAATCGGCGAAGAAGGCCAGCAACGTTTGCTAGGGGCGAAGGTTTTGGTCATCGGTGCCGGGGGGCTTGGCTCCCCTGTCCTGCTATATCTGGCGGCGGCTGGCATCGGCCAATTAGGGGTGGTGGATGATGATGTTGTTGATCGCTCCAACCTTCAACGTCAAATTATCCATACCACCGCAAGAATTGGACAAAATAAGGCTTACAGTGCCGCCCAAACCCTAGGTTCCCTAAACCCTGACATCCAACTTCATATTCATCCTGAACGGATCACTGCACAAAATATCCGCCCCATTTTTTCACCCTACGATTTAATTATTGATGGCAGTGACAATTTCCCCACCCGTTATCTCGTTCATGATGTTTGTTTCTTTTTGGGAAAACCCTTGCTATCTGCAGCCCTTTTACGTTTTGAAGGGCAGATAACCACTTGGAAAGGCTATCTGGGCCATCCCCATCCCTGTTATCGGTGTCTTTTCCCAGAAGCACCCGCCACAGGAACGGTCCCCAGATGCCAAACGGCCGGGATCTTAGGTTCGGTTGCTGCAACCTTAGGATCAATGCTTGCCACCGAAACAGTCAAAGAAATTTTGGGTTTAGGCACCAGCTTATCTGGCCTGATGCTGCTTTACGATGCCTTGGAACCAAGTGTACAACAGATACGTTTAGAAAAACAATCATCATGCCATTTTTGCAACCGCCCCCAATCTTGGCAAAATATTTTAAAAGAAGAAAAACAACGGATTGATGGTTGCCAAATTCCTTGACTCTGATAAAGATAAAATGATGAGCCGTTCCGGCAGTAAAAATAATTAATCTTGGGAAAATGATTAAAAGATGAAATTGTTCCGTTATACCCTTTTATCGATGGCTGTTTTTTTATCTACTATAAGTAGCATTTTATTGTTGGGGTTGCTTCCTTCCTCTTTAAAGGCCCAAGAACCTTTCCAGCCTTATTTTGCATCGTTAAGATATGAAAAAGTTAACCTGCGCACAGGTCCCGGCATGCAATATGTGGTGGAATGGATCTACCAGCGCAAACTGACCCCCGTGGAAGTGGTCAATAAATATAAGGATTGGCTGCAAATCCGTGATGTGGAGAAAACAACCGGGTGGGTCAGGCAAGATCAGGTGACATCTAACCGTACGGCCATTACGACGACGATCACCCTCTTGTACCGAGACAACAATGTGGATAGCGCAACCCTTGCAAGAATTGAGGCGGGCGTTTTTGTCAGTTTAGAAAAATGTGTTGTGGCTTTTTGCCAAATCCGGGTGAAAGATTACCAAGGTTGGATCGTTCGCCAACATTTATGGGGAATTTATGCCCAAGAAACCTTAAATTAAACAGCGAAACCAGCTTTCCCGTCAGGAGTTGGGTAAAGTTGGTTAAATAAATATTCTTTAAATAACAATTTTATTTTTTGAAACCCTTGACTGGAAAATCAAGAATGGTTAGAT
This sequence comes from Rhodospirillaceae bacterium, assembly GCA_016722635.1. Classification (NCBI taxonomy): domain Bacteria; kingdom Pseudomonadati; phylum Pseudomonadota; class Alphaproteobacteria; order Rhodospirillales; family Rhodospirillaceae; species Rhodospirillaceae bacterium. The sequence goes on from JADKIX010000003.1 coordinate 494,481, forward strand.
TGTCCAGCCAAATATGTAGTAACTATTATAGAGAGAAAGACCAAGATGGCGCACAGCTTATCAGCCAAAAAAAGAATTCGTCAGACCCTGAAACGCACGGAAATCAACAAATCCAATACCAGCCGCATGCGCACTTTTGTAAAAAAAGTTGAAACTGCTATCGCCGGTCAAAATAAAGATGAAGCCCGCCAGGCTTTACAAGAGGCCCAACCGGAAATTCACCGCTCCGTCACCAAAGGCATTTTGCATCGTAATACCGCTGCCCGCAAGCTGTCCAGGTTGTCTGCCCGCATTAAAGCTTTGTCATAACCACAATTTGGATTAAGCTTTTTTATTTTTCAGAAATCAGGGTTTTTCTCAGGGTGCGCTTGTGCTTTGCCTTTTTATTATTCCCTGATTTCGTATCAATAATAAAAATTTATTTTAAAAAGTCTTGACTCTTCCCCTTTAGAATTTGTTTAGTAGGGGGAGGATAAAAAAGCGATTATTAGATCATCGTATTTTTGATCCCCTTCATTGGATCATTCAGAAATTTGAACATTTCCTGATTATAAGGATTAGCAGTATGTATGCGGGTGACCTGACCCCCAAGCAAGCCTGGGAATATTTGCTTTCCAACCCATCCGTGGAATTGGTTGACGTACGCACAGATGGCGAATGGCTGCAAGATGGCGTGCCTGACTTATCCGCCCTTAATCGCCCTGTACATTTTCTAAGCTGGAATGCAAAAGCTTTAGAAAAACCTTCCTATTTTATTCAGGCACTTCAGGAACTATCTTTTACCAGCACCACCCCTTTGTTATTTTTATGCCGCAGCGGCGGACGTTCAAAATCCGCAGCTTTTTTAGCGTCTAATAACGGCTTCTCAAAAGCCTATAATATCCAAGGGGGATTTTTAGGGCATTTATCTTCGTTTGCCCATGAAGCTTCAACCCCAGGCTGGAAGCAACAGGGCTTACCGTGGGGATTACATAAGAATGGTTGAAAATTTGACGGCTATTCGCGACCATAAAGTGACGCTGATTGCCAGCCAATGGGAAAAAATCCAAGGCCGGATGCGCAAAGAATTTGGCGATGTGATTTATCGAAGCTGGCTGAAACCATTATCCTTATTAAGCAGGGATGGCGGTTCCGTGCGTTTATCGGTCTCCACCCGTTTTATCCGTGACTGGGTTACTTCCCATTATTTAGAAAAATTACGCCAATTATGGATCGTTGAGGATGCGTCCGTTAAAGATGTTGCGATCGTTTTGGAAGATTCACCCCACCGCAATATCGATCAGTCTGCCCAACTCAACGCTGAGGATCCTGTAGGCCAGTCTTATGCCCAAGGTCATTTGCAAGTTATCCAGGGTTCGGTAAATAAGACATCCCCCTCTTCCCTCTTAAGCACCCAGCAGCACCGGGAAGAATTAGGTGTAAGGTTGGATCCCCGTTTTACTTTCGATCATTTTATTGTCGGGAAATCGAACGAACTGGCGTACAGCGCCGCAAGACGGGTGGCTGAATCGGCGACTGTTTCCTATAATCCCCTATTCTTGTATGGGGGCGTTGGGCTTGGCAAAACCCACCTCATGCACGCCATTGCCTGGCATATCAGGCAAATATCACCGGAACGCCGTGTTTTATACATGTCGGCAGAAAAATTTATGTACCAGTTTATCAAAGCTTTACGGCATAAAGATACCTTTTCTTTTAAAGAGGAGTTCCGCTCCGTTGATGTTTTAATGATTGATGATGTCCAGTTTATTTGTGGCAAAGATTCAACCCAAGAAGAATTTTTTCATACCTTCAATGAATTGGTGGATAAAAACCATCAAGTAGTTGTTTCAGCCGACAAGTCGCCTGCAAATTTAGAGGGCCTTGAAGAGCGGATGCGCTCCCGTTTAGGCTGGGGCTTGGTTGCCGATATCCACCCCACCACTTATGAATTGCGCCTCAGCATCGTTCAAGCAAAAAGTGAACTTTTAAAAAGTAACGTTCCTTTAAATGTGTTGGAATTTTTAGCTAAAAAAATAACCTCTAATGTCCGGGAATTGGAAGGCGCCCTTAACCGGGTGGTGGCCCATGCAGCCTTGGTGAATACCCCCATTACGATTGAGGGGACCCAAGAATTGTTGCGTGATTTATTAAAACAAACTGAAAAACAACTAACCATTGAAGATATCCAGAAAAAAGTATCCGAACATTATCATGTGAAGATCATCCAAATGCACTCCCCCTCACGTGCCCGCAATATTGCCCGGCCCCGCCAAGTGGCCATGTATTTGGCGAAACAATTGACCGTATGTTCCTTGCCAGAAATAGGCAAGAAATTCGGCGGGCGTGACCACACCACCGTTTTGCACGCCGTTAAAAAGGTGGAAGAACTTTGCGGGCAAGATAAAAGTTTCGCTGAAGACGTTGAAATTTTAAGAAGATCCCTTTAATTTATCCTCTCCGGCAATGGGCTGCCGAACCATTTTTGAAAGCGGCATCCTCGCTTTTTCACCCAAAGAGAACCGTCTTTGATGATCCATTAAACATGCTTGCTTTCTTTAAAAAGACCTTCTAATTTAGGTGGCAACTATTCATTATTATTTTCGGCTTGCGACAGGGATCAATTGAATAACATCATGAAATTAACCATTGAAAAAAATATCTTCCTGAAAGCATTAACCCATATTCAAAGTGTTGTTGAACGCCGCACCACAATTCCCATACTTTCCCATTTATTATTAGAGGCCAAAAACAATCAATTGCAGCTCACCGCAACCGACTTGGATTTAACGGTAACGGAGGCAGTGCCTGCAACTGTGACTGCCCCTGGCCAAATTACTACCCCAGCCCATATTCTTTATGATATTGTCCGCAAACTACCGGACGCCAACCAATTATCCCTAGAATGGCAGCAAAATGGGGCGCTTTCTTTGCAAGCAGGCCGGTCAAGATTTTCGCTGCCAACATTGCCACGCGAAGATTTTCCGCTTTCCGCCCAAACGGATATGCCCTGCGTCTTTCAAATACCTGCTATCCAGTTTTTGAAACTATTAACGCAAACTAGTTTTGCAATGTCCAATGAGGAAACACGCTATTATTTGAATGGTATTTTCTTGCATGTTGGGCCAAGTCAACTATATGCGCCCAAATCGTTAAAGGCTGTGGCAACGGATGGCCACCGTTTGGCGCGCGCTGAAACAGTTTTGCCTGCCAAGGCCGAACAAATGCCTGGCGTCGTCATTCCACGCAAAACGGTACAGGAATTGATGAAATTGCTGGAGCATGAGGATCATTCGGTGACAATCGGCCTGTCGCCACAACGGATGACGGTGACTTTCAAACAGGTTTCCCTATCTTCCAAATTGATTGATGGGAATTTCCCCGATTATGAAAGGGTGATCCCAACCAATAACCAACAAATAATTGAAGCTGACCGCTTGGCGTTTGCAGCCGCGGTTGATCGCGTTGCCACCATTTGCAGCGATAAGTTACGCAGCATTAAATTACAAGTGCAGAAAAATAACCTCGTATTTTCAGCCGCCAGCACTGACATGGGCAGTGCGATTGAGGAAATTGAAGCAAAATACCAAGGTTCAGCGTTTGATATTGGCTTTAATGCCAAATATTTGGCTGATATCATGCAACAAATGACAGGTAAGAAAGCCAAAATTGCCTTATCTGATGCTTCTTCCCCTGTCCTCATCAGCAACCCCGAAGATATTGCCGCCACCTATGTTTTAATGCCGATGCGCATATAAATCTTTGTTTTTGGCGATCATGTCTTTTGTCCCGGCAATCCGCCAACTTAATTTAACAAATTACCGTAATTATTCCCGTCTGGCTTTAGCAATTGAAGCAGCACCCGTTGTCTTAATTGGGGCGAATGGTGCTGGTAAAAGTAATTTATTAGAAGCCTTATCTTTTTTTGTGCCCGGTCGGGGACTCCGCCAAGCCAAATTACCCGACATCAGTTGCCGCTCATCCGCCCCTTGCGGTTGGACAATTGCAGCAGTTTTAGAAAATCTTCAAGGTAGCATCACGATTGGCACGGCTTATGAAATAGATAAGCCGGTACGCCGCCATATCCGCATCGATGGTCAGACCCAACGCGATCAATCAACGCTTTTATCTATTTTATCCATGATCTGGCTAACCCCCCAGATGGACACATTGTTTTTAGAGGCATTTAGTGAACGACGGCGCTTTTTTGACCGGTTGGTTTATAGCCATTATCCATCCCACGCCGATTTATTAACCGAATACCAAAATTTGCTGAAAGAACGTTTAAAGGTATTGCTGGAATATGGCATCGCCCACCCCTGGCTAAATGGCTTGGAGCAACAAATGTCGGAACATGCTGTTGCTATTGCCTCCGCCCGCTTGCAGCATTTAAAGGAATTACAAAATTTCTTTTTGCAAGACGAGGCTTTCCCACAGGCTACCATGGCTATCCAAGGAACGGTGGAGACATCTCTGCAACACTCCCCTGCCCTTAAGGTTGAAGAGGATTTGCAAGAAATTTGGGCACAGTCGCGCAAACGCGATCAAATCACGGGCATGACCCATATCGGCCCGCAACGCAGCGATTTTATGGTGCATGATTTGATCAGCGGCACACCTGCCGAATCCTGTTCAACCGGTGAGCAAAAAATGCTTTTGCTGTCGATTTTACTCGCGCAGGCAAATTGGCAAAAACAGCATCAAAACTTATCACCAATCCTTTTATTGGATGAAGTGGCAGCCCATCTCGACCCCCAAAAAAGGGAGCGTTTTTTTAACCATCTTATCAAGTTGCAAAGCCAATTTTGGTTAAGCGGCACCGAAATGGAACCTTTCAGCAGCCTAAAAGGAAAAGCACAGTTTTTTGATGTCGAAAAGGGCTTGGTAAAATCAAGGAATATGTGATAGTCTGACCTATAATTTTCATAAAGGTTATATAGTGATGACAACAGCCCCCTCCGCCGATTTGACTGCTGCAACATATAGTGCTGATTCGATTACAGTTTTGCGTGGCCTTGATGCCGTCCGTAAACGTCCCGGCATGTATATCGGCGATACCGACGATGGCTCCGGATTACACCACATGGTGTATGAGGTGGTGGATAACTCAATTGATGAGTCACTAGCTGGTTTTTGTACCCTCATCGATGTCATTATTCATGAAGACGGATCGGTCAGCGTCCGGGACAATGGCCGGGGCATCCCGGTTGATATGCATAAGGAAGAAGGTGTATCAGCTGCTGAAGTGATTATGACCCGCCTGCATGCTGGCGGTAAATTTGACCAAAATGTGTATAAAGTATCGGGCGGCCTTCATGGCGTTGGGGTATCGGTGGTTAATGCCTTATCCGAAAAATTAGAATTAAAAATTTGGCGGAACGGTTATGAATATTTCATGCGCTTCCGTCATGGCGAGGCCGAGGCGCCGCTAGCAAAAATGCACCCGGTTGCCCCTGATATGAGAGGGACGGAGGTGCGCTTTTGGCCCTCTCCCCAAACTTTTACCAATATCCTTTTTGAATACAAGGTTTTAGAACATCGGCTGCGAGAACTGGCTTTCTTAAATTCCGGCGTGCGTTTGCAATTAGTCGACCGCCGAATTGAACCTGCCCAAGTTGTTGAATTGTTTTATGAAGGCGGCCTGCAAGCATTTGTCCAATATTTGGATAATGGCAAAAATACCTTGCATACCCCTACCATCAGCTTTGTTCAGCAAAAAGACGCCATCACGGTCGAAATTGCTATGGAATGGACGGATAGCTATCACGAAACCATGCTTTGTTTCACCAATAATATCCCGCAAAAAGACGGTGGTACCCATTTGGCTGGTTTTCGGGCTGCCTTAACCCGTTTGATTAATAATATCGTTGAGCAAAGCCCCACGACTAAAAAAGAGAAAATCAGTACCACCGGGGAAGATGCGCGTGAGGGATTAACATGTGTTTTATCGGTTAAAGTTCCTGATCCCAAATTCTCTTCGCAAACCAAAGAAAAATTGGTGTCCTCTGAAGTTAGGGCAGCTGTTGAGGCAGTGGTACAGGATAAATTAGGGCAGTGGTTTGACGAAAACCCAGGAGAGGCGAAAAAAGTTGTCCAGAAAATTTTGGAGGCTGCGACCGCGCGCGAAGCCGCCCGTAAGGCACGTGAACTCACACGCCGCAAAGGGGCTTTGGATATTGCCTCCTTACCTGGGAAACTAGCCGATTGCCAAGAACGCGACCCTGCTTTGTCAGAACTTTTTATTGTTGAAGGTGATTCCGCTGGCGGATCCGCAAAACAAGCGCGCGACCGAAAACATCAGGCCATTTTGCCTTTGCGTGGTAAGATCTTGAATGTGGAACGCGCCCGTTTCGATAAAATGTTAAACAGTGAATCAATCGGCACGTTAATTACAGCTCTAGGCACAGGTATTGGCCGTGAAGAATTCAATATCGATAAAGCCCGTTACCATAAAATCATTGTCATGACCGACGCTGACGTTGATGGCTCGCACATTCGGACTTTGCTGTTGACTTTCTTTTATCGACAAATGCCGCAGATCATTGAAAAAGGGTATCTTTATATTGCCCAGCCGCCCCTTTACCGCGTAAAGAAAGGCAGCCAGGAGCAATATTTAAAGAATGATGATCAATTGGATACCTATCTTTTGCAAATGAGTTTATCAAACTTGACCATCGAAATTGATGGCAAACCGATATCAACCGAAGTGTTAACGCAATATATCCAACAGCTTCGCCCCTTTGCCCGGGTGATTGGGAATATAGCAAAAGTCATTGGTAATACCGAACTTGCAGAACAGGCCGCAATCCATGGTATTTTATTCCCTGAACATCTATCAAAACCTTTGCCTGTCATGGCTGAGAAAGTGGTGCAACGACTCAATCATTTTGCACCATCATCGCCTCCTTTATGGATGATGATGAAAAATACTGCCCAAGACATTATTATTACCAAGCGGCAAGAAGGGTTGGCTGAACAATACAAAATCGGTGCCCATTTATGGGATCACCCGGACACCCAGCAGCTTCGCCAATTCCGGGAAGCGGCTTCCCTGTTTATTGATAAAGCCTGGCATATTGTCAGTAAAGATTCGCGCCAAGTCGTAACAGGCCCTTTATCTTTTATCAGCTATTTAAATGACCTCAGCCGCCGCGGCGTTACCGTACAAAGATATAAAGGACTTGGAGAAATGAACCCGGAGCAGCTATGGGCAACCACCTTAAATCCGACTGTTCGGTCGCTGCTGCAAGTGAAAGTACAGCATTTGGATGAGGCAGAAAAAATCTTTTCCACCCTGATGGGTGATGTGGTTGAACCCAGGCGAGATTTTATTCAGGCCAACGCCTTACGCGTGGGTAACTTGGATATATAGGGTGATTTTGATTTTTGGCTATGCCCTACGCTGGTCGGGAAAGATAAATTCTGTTGTTAGTAACAACATGATATCCTTCCCTAACCCATTTACGCCAGCCTATCAAGTAATAGGCTAACGCCCATATCATCCCCAAGGGCCTTTGGAAAAAATTTCTTGGCGAGTGGGTGAAAATCGGCTGGCCATTTGCTGTAAACGCTCAATCCTTTTTTCAATCGGCGGGTGGGTTGAAAACCATTCTGCCATGTTGCCAGCGTGCAAAGGATTGATAATGTATAAATGGGCGGTTGCAGGATTAGCCTGGGCATAGGGGTTTTCTTTCACATCTGCCAGCCGATGAATTTTTTCTAAAGCTGCAGCCAACGCTAGGGGATTACCGGAGATTTCGGCACCCCCCGCATCCGCCTGGTATTCACGGGAACGGCTAATCGCCATTTGTATCAGCATAGCAGCCAAGGGGGCCAGGATAAGCAATAACAAGCCGCCAACCATTCCGATTGGATTGGATGATGATTGGTTATTCCGGCGCTGCGAACCAAATAAAAAGGCAAATTGAGTAATCAAGCCAATAGCCCCCGCAATGGTTGCAGCAATTGTCATAATCAAGGTATCACGGTGCCGGATATGCGTCAGTTCGTGGGCTAAAACACCTGTGATTTCCTCCGGTTTTAAATATTCAAGTAAACCCGTGGTAACGGCTACAGCCGCGTTTTGTGGATTGCGGCCAGTGGCAAAAGCGTTCGGTTGTTGGCTATGAACCAAATATATTTTCGGGGTAGGAATACCAGCTTTAGCGGCCAATTGGGAAATTTTTTGGTATAATTCAGGTGCGTCACGTGAATCCAAAAGCTCTGCCCGTTGCATACGCAAAACGATCCGGTCAGAAAACCAATAAGCGCTGCCGTTCATAACCAAGGCCGCAATCAAGGCAATCATCATTCCCTGTTGGCCAGCCACCATATAGCCCAGGGCCATAAAAAGCGCCGTTAACACTGACAAAAGCAAGGCCGCCCTAGCATAATTCATCATCGTCCTATATTCCCATAAATCTGTTAATCTAAGAAACATTAACCATTTTACATATAGGGAGTTTTTAATAATATGAAAGCCTGCTACACTGCCCAAATCCAAAAAATTAAATCCTGGTAGCTAGCGTGGGAGAATAGGATGCCTTAAACAAGATGAAAAACGATGTCTGCTATTTGCGTCACCCAACCCAACCCCATGATCAGCTTGAAAATAAGATGAATGACCTCCCCCTTACCCACCCCCAACATATCGTTCCTGATCCCTCACCCACCAGCCCACCCAAGACGGGAAAGCAATCAATTCGGGCAGAAACCGGCGGCCCCACAGGACCGGAGCCAACCCGCTATGGCGATTGGGAGAAAAAAGGGCGTTGTTATGATTTCTAAAAACTAGCCGCCCATAACTCGCTTTTTCTCTCTCTCCATCGTTTTGCCGTGAAGGTCAGAAAAAACTAAAGTTTTAGAACTTATTCTCTAAAATATGGCGTGCTGTCTTTGGCAATATCTCTTCGTCCTTTGCAAGTTTCGGTTTGCTTAAGAAAATAACAAAAAAGATGATATCTTTTCCTTGCTGGATAATCGCTGCATCGTGGCGGCAATTACTGGTCCAGCCAGCTTTTGACCACAATTGACAATCAGGCAGCAACCCTTCCCCCAAAAAGCCTTTGCGTTGGCTTGATGGCTCAAAACCGTATAATGGGTAAGATAAAGGCCGGTGCATCAACTGCATCATGGAATCACAACTGGCGCTGGTCTTCAAAATGGTTTTTTGCTGGATTGCCATCAGTAACCTGGCCACCGCATGGGTGGTCAATAAATTACGGTTATTCGGGATCAGCCTGGACATATGTTCCCGGCCATAGGGCCTGTCTTCCCATGTTTTTTGGGTAATGACCACCCGCTCCAATTCTTCCCATTTAAAACGCTGGAAATACTCATGAACCAATCGCCTTTTGACCAGCCAGGTTTCAAAAGACACCGCTTTCATTTCAGCACCGCTGCCGGTATTCGTTAAAAGGTCAACGATATAACTGGTGGCATCATTGCTTGATTCTTTAATCATGGCGGATAAAGCTTTTTGCAATTCGGGGGTATTACTAACCTCCCCTGACTCGATCCAAGCGAAAGCGGCCACCATGTAAAATAACTTGACCACACTGGCCGGATAAAGTGTTAAATCCCCCAAATGCGCGGCACCAATTGGGCTACTTCCTTCCTTCATCTGGATCCAGGTGAAAGAAAATTCCCTTTCAGCTAACTGATATTCAGACATCAACCAACCCGCTAATTTTTCTTTGGCTTTGGTACTGGATGGCGTTTGTTGATAAAATGGCATGATTTTCCCTTCCATCCTATATGCATAATCACTAAAAGGCTCGCTGTAAATATACTTTATAAGTAGCAGGATTATACCACTCTTACCTTAAAAAAAGATATATCCTTAACAAAGCATAAGAAAAATATCTTGCCTTCACTACGGTTCCCTCACTTGGGAATTTAGTAAAGCCATGAGATCCTGCATTTTATTATTGTATATCTGCTTAATTGTTATGTTATAATGGCCGATGTCTGTAAAATATTTACGTACGGCACCCAAAAAAAATAATCCTAATGTTTGTTTAGGTTGTAGATAATGTTCATAAAGGAAATCCTATAGATGAAAAAGAATTTGAGTGGTTTTACCCTGCCCTTCCTGTTGGCAGCAAGTATTTTTACGGCTTTTGCGGCAAACGCCCAGCAAGTTTTATATCGTGGCAACGGCGCGGAACCCGAAACACTGGATCCGCAACAATCAACCGGGGTGAGCGAAGCCAATATTGAAACCGATTTATTTGAAGGGTTGGTGACCTATGGCCCTAAATCAGAGACTGTCCCTGGTGTTGCCGAACGTTGGGCAGTCAGTGCCGATGGGCTTGTCTATACCTTTTATCTACGCAGTGATGCCAAGTGGTCCAACGGTGATCCTGTAACAGCCAAGGATTTTGTGTATTCCCTGACCAGGCTGGTCAACCCTGCCACCGCCGCAGAAAACGCCTGGGTTTTAGACCCCATTTTGAATGCCGAACAAATTCGCAAGGGGGAAGAAAAAGATTTGAGCAAATTAGGGGTCAAAGCACTGGATGCACGCATTTTGCAAATTACCCTGAAAACTTCCACCCCTTATTTCTTGTCGTTGATGAAACACCATGCCACCTTACCGGTACATCAGGCAACCATTGAGAAATTCGGCGATAAATGGACACGCCCCGGCAACTCCGTTTCCAATGGCGCCTATAGTATTTCCGAATGGATCCCACAATCCCGAATTGTCCTGAAAAAAAACCCGAATTTCCATGACGCCAATGCGGTCAAAATTAATACCGTTTATTATTATCCTACCGAAAGCCAAGTTGAAGAATTCAAACGTTTTCAAGTGGGTGAATTGCACATCACCTATGATATTCCTACCGACCAGATTGATTTTGTGAAGAAGAACCTGGCCCAGGAATTGCATATTTCCCCCTATTTCGGCACCTATTATTATGCGATCAATCTGACAAAAGCCCCCCTTGGGGAACAGGTTAAATTACGCCAGGCCCTATCCTTAGCCATCGACCGTGAAGTCATCACGGACAAAATATGGAAATCTGGGCAAATTCCAGCTTATGGTTGGGTACCGCCCGGGATCCCTGGTTACGGGCAACAACAGTTGAATGAAGCCAAAATGACTCAAGCGGAGCGTGAGGCATTGGCCAAAATATTATATGCGGAAGCTGGCTACGGCCCGCAAAATCCCTTAAAAGTTGAAATCCTTTATAATACCAGTGAATCCCACAAATTGACGGCCGTTGCCGTCCAATATATGTGGAAACAGGTATTGGGGGTTGAAACCACCATCACCAATCAAGAATGGAAAGTCTATCTGGACAGCCGCGAACAAAAAAATTACCAGGTGGCCAGGGCCGGTTGGATTGGCGTATATTTGGATGCCCAAGCCTTTCTGGGCATGCATAAATCAGATGCCGGTTCCACGAACCAACTTGGCTATCATAATGAAGCATATGATCAACTTTTAAATACCGCCGCCATTACACAAAATGCCAACAAGCGGCAAAATCTCCTGGAACAGGCCGAGAAAATTTTTCTGGATGACCACGCCATTATCCCTATTTATCATTATGTGACGAAGGCCTTGGTCAAAAAAAATGTCAGCGGCTTTGAAGATAATCTATTGGGTTTCCATTTAACCCGTTATCTATCTTTAAAAAATTAATCCCCCTCACTTCCTATAGCCCCGATGGATAATTATCCCGCATCGGGGCTTATAAAAAAATTTTCTTGATTGATTGTAATGTGTGTTTCTTCATAGCGATTTTCCCCGTTCGTTAGAGAATGTTTCCCTTTTACTTGCCTTATAAAAAAAAATCATTGCGCTTCCCAAGAAAGTTTATCAGAATAACCTGAAGGTGGTTTTGATTTATTCCTGATTTGGTTTGAATAAAAACGACGCTTGCTATTAATATTTTTAAAAATATTGATAAAATCAAGCGGGAAGCACCCTACTAAAACAGTAAAATTTAGCCCTGTATGGGAGGAGGTACTTGATGAAAAATAAATTATTTAATTGGTCGGCCCTTGCTTTTGCCTCGGCAATTGCATTGGGCACCGCAACCGTTGCCAGCGCGCAACAGGTTTTACACCGGGGTAATGGCGCTGAGCCTGAAACAATTGATCCGCAAAAATCAACTGGTGTTAGCGAAGCTTTCATTGAAAATGATATGTTTGAAGGCTTGATCACGTATGGCCCAAAGGCAGAAATTGCCCCTGGCGTTGCCGAAAAATGGGAAATTAGCAAAGATGGTAAGGTATACACTTTTTATCTGCGTACCAACGCAAAATGGTCTGATGGCAAACCGGTTACAGCGGAAGATTTCGTCTATTCATGGCGCCATCTGGTTGACCCGAACGTCGCCGCTGAATATGCCTGGGTTTTGGATCCCGTATTAAATGCTGAGCAAATCCGCACTGGCGCAGAAAAAGACGTGAGCAAATTGGGTATTAAAGCAATTGACGCCCAAACATTGGAAGTCACTTTAAAATCTTCAACACCTTATTTCCTGTCCTTATTGCAACATCACTCAACGTTTCCAGTGAACAAAGGCGCCATGGATAAATTTGGTGATAAATGGACACGCCCGGGCAACGCCGTTTCCAATGGTGCTTATATAATTACGGAATGGATTCCGCAATCGCGCATCATTTTGAAGAAAAATCCTTACTATCACAGTGCTGCCAGCGTGAAAATTGACACAGTTTATTATTACCCGACCGAAAGCCAATCGGAAGAATTCAAACGGTATCAAGCAGGTGAATTGCACATTACCTATGATATTCCAACCGACCAAATGGATTTCGTTAAAAAGAATTTGGCTGCTGAAACCCACATTCCACCGTATTTCGGCACCTATTATTACGAAATCAATTTAACGCGTGAGCCGTTGGGCAGCCAATTGAAATTGCGCCAGGCGTTATTCTTGGCGATTGACCGTACAACCCTGACCGATAAGATCTTTAAAGCTGGCCAAGTTCCTGCCTATGGTTGGGTACCACCTGGTGTTCCAGGCTATCAACAGCAACAATTGGATTATGCCAAGATGTCTCAGGCAGAACGCAATACATTAGCTAAGAAGTTGTATGCCGAAGCCGGCTACGGTCCGAACAAAGTGTTGAAAGTCGAACTTCTGTACAATACCAGCGAAAGCCATAAATTGGTTGCCGTTGCCATTCAATCCATGTGGAAGCAAGTATTGGGTGTTGAAGTCACGTTAAGCAACCAGGAATGGAAAGTGTATTTAGAAAGCCGTGATCAAAAAGAATATCAAATCGGCCGTGCTGGTTGGATTGGCGATTATCTCGATGCACAGAATTTCTTGGATATGTATAAATCGAACGCTGGCGCTGCCAACCGTCCGGGTTATAATAACAAGGAATTTGATGCGTTGTTAGATAAAGCGGCGGTTACCCAAAATATTCAAGAACGTCAAAATCTTTGCAACAAGCGGAAAAGATTTTCTTAAAAGATTTGCCCGTCATTCCGATTTATTTTTATGTCAGCAAATCTTTGGTAAAGCAAAATGTCTTGGGTTGGCAAGATAACGTTATGGGTTTCCATTTAACCCGTTACATGTCCCTGAAGAAGTAGTTTATCAAAAAAAACCTGCTGGCGATTCATCATCGTCAGCAGGTTTATTCATTCTGTCTATTGCACATTCGAGAAATCAATGTTTTATTTTGCCGTCAGGCGGCTGTTATGGGCTGTTCCGACCCTTCTATTAATTATCACGATTGCTTTTTCCTGATGCGGATTGCCCCTGGCGGACCGTTCAGCAGGGAAAGGCCTATTGCGCCCGAAATACTTGCGAATTTAAACAAGGTTTATCATTTGGATGAATCCTTGCCGGAACAATATTTGCGTTATTTGGGTAATATTTTGCAAGGTGATTTTGGCCCCTCTTTCAAATACAAGGATTTTACGGTTAACGAATTGATTGGCCTGGGTTTCCCCATTTCAGCGATCATTGGTGGTATTGCTATTCTGATTGCCCTGATTGTTGGAATGGGCCTTGGCATCATAGCGGCCTTACGCCAAAATAAAACAACCGATTATGCGGTGATGACGGTGGCCATGTTTGGAATCACCATCCCGGTTTTCGTGGTTGCCCCATTTATGACACTGTTTTTTGGATTGTTTTTAAATTGGCTGCCACTCAGTTGGAGCAAGGAAGATTGGACTTCGTTAATCATGCCAATTGCCGCCTTGTCCCTGCCGCAAATTGCCATTATCGCCAGGCTTATGCGCGGCTCCATGATCGAGGTTTTGCGCAGCAATTATGTACGCACCGCCAGGGCCAAGGGATTGCCAGAAAAATTGGCGATTTTACGGCATAGTTTAAAACCCGCCTTGGTGCCGGTGTTATCGTATTTGGGACCGGCCGTGGCAGGGATTATCACAGGCTCAATTGTTATTGAACAAACTTTTAATATTCCGGGGATTGGCCGGCACTTTGTCCAAGGGGCGATTAACCGCGATTATCCCATGGTGATGGGTGTGACCATCCTATATGGGGCCCTGATTGTTTTCTGTAATCTTCTGGTCGATATTATTTATGGATTTTTAGATCCCAAAGTACGGTATGACTAATGAATGAAACTTTACCAACTACCTCCATTGAGACCCCCATCATTGCCGAAGCGACCGTAAAAGGCCGAGGTTTGTGGGGAAATGCGTGGCGCCGCCTGCGGAAAAACTATGCTGCCCTGTTTAGCCTTATTCTTCTTAGTTTTATTGTTTTACTAACCTTATTGGCGCCTTATTTAAGCCCCTATGAATATGATGCGGTTGATTACGATAATTTTTCTACCGCACCTTCCTTTGAAAACGCGCATTATTTTGGCACCGAGCGTAATGGCCGCGATTTATTTGTTCGCACTTTATATGGTGGTCGTGTTTCCTTATCGGTTGGGATAGTTGCCACCTTCGTCAGTTTGGTGATCGGGGTATTATGGGGTGCTATTGCAGGATTTGTTGGTGGGCGGGTTGACAACATCATGATGCGTTTTGTCGATATCTTATACGCCATGCCTTTTATGTTTTTTATCATTATGCTGACCGTGGCTTTTGGGCGAGATATTTTATTAATCTATGTGGCTATTGGTGCCATCACCTGGCTGGATATGGCTCGCATTGTGCGCGGCCAAGCGCTTAGTTTGCGACGGAAGGAATTTGTGGAAGCGGCGGTTGCTGGCGGTGTTTCAACCTTCAATATTATCCGCCGCCATATCATTCCGAATTTATTAGGGCCGGTTGCGATTTATTGTACCTTGACCATCCCTTCTGTAATTTTGGTTGAATCTTTCGTTAGTTTTTTAGGGCTCGGGGTACAAGAACCTGAGACCAGTTGGGGACTTTTAATTAGCGAAGGGGTGCAAACCATGGATACGGCTTGGTGGTCTTTGGTTTTCCCATCGGTTTTCCTGGCCGCTACCCTTTTCTGTTTTAATTTTATTGGCGATGGGCTACGCGATGCCCTTGACCCCAAAGACCGGTAGGCAATATATGGGCACACCTTTATTATCCGTTCAAAACCTGGAAGTGACTTTCAAAACACCAGAAGGCCCTGTTCAAGCGGTAAATAATATTTCATTTACCATTAATGATGGCGAAGTGGTTGGGGTGGTGGGTGAATCAGGCTCCGGCAAAAGCCAGATTTTTATGACCGTCATGGGCTTACTCGCAGGCAACGGGCGTGCCAAAGGCAGCATTGGATACCGCGGTGTTGATTTGTTAAAATTACCCAAAAAAAAGCTGAATAAAATTCGGGGTAGCCGTATGGCGATGATCTTCCAAGATCCCATGACATCGCTAAACCCTTACTTAACCATTGAACGCCAAATGACTGAGGTTTTAGAAACTCACCGGGATATGCAACACCGGGAAGCTAAAGAAAAATCGATCGAGCTCTTAGAAAAAGTGCAAATTCCCAGCGCTGCCCGCCGCATTTCTATGTATCCGCATGAATTTTCAGGTGGTATGCGCCAACGGGTGATGATCGCCATGGCCTTGCTTTGTCAACCAGAATTATTGATTGCCGATGAACCAACCACCGCGCTTGACGTGACCATCCAAGCACAAATCCTGCAATTAATGCGGGAATTAAAGAAAAATACCAACAATTCGATGGTGCTGATTACCCATGATTTGGGTGTGATCGCTGGGTTATGCAACCGGGTGCTGGTGATGTATGCGGGCCGGATTGTTGAGCAAGGGTCGGTTCAAGATATTTTTTATAACCCCCAGCATCCCTATACCATGGGGCTCTTAAAATCGATGCCGCGGTTGGATGTAAAAACCGACCGTTTGCAGACGATTGCTGGCCAACCGCCCAATTTGCAACATTTGCCACCGGGTTGTTCTTTCGCCGATCGCTGCCCATATCGCCAACCAATCTGTATTACCAAATCTCCTGAATTCCGGCAAATTGCCGAACAACGGTATAAAACATGTCATCTGGATTTTTAAACTCCCCCCCCGCCAAGCCGATTTTATCCGTGCGTGACCTAAAGGTACATTTTCGGATTGGCAAGAAGATGTTCAGTAAAGAACCCAAGGCTGTCTTAAAAGCGGTCGATGGTGTATCTTTTGAATTAGGTTCCGGTGAAACCCTAGGATTGGTGGGTGAGTCAGGCTGCGGCAAGTCCACTTTGGGTCGGGCAGTTTTACGTTTATTGCCCAATGTTCAGGGCGATGTGGTATGGAAAGGCCAAAATCTAGTCACACTGCCCCCCGAAGAAGTTCGGAAAAAACGTCAAGAATTACAAATTATTTTCCAAGATCCCTTGGCTTCCCTTAATCCGCGGATGACAGTGGGGGAAATTATTGCAGAACCCTTACGTACGTTCCAACCCGATCTTGACCGCACCACCGCTAGAAAGATCGTGCAGGACATGATGGCCAAAATGGGGTTGTTGCCATCCCAAATCAACCGCTATCCGCATGAATTTTCGGGTGGTCAATGTCAGCGCATTGGCATTGCCCGCGCCATGGTTAATAATCCGCAATTGATTGTTTGCGATGAACCGGTTAGCGCCCTCGACGTTTCCATCCAAGCGCAAATCGTTAATTTGCTGATGGATTTACAGCGGGAAAAAAGATTATCCCTTATTTTTATTTCCCATAATTTAAGCGTGGTCCGTCATATTAGCCACCGGATTATGGTTTTATATTTAGGGAAAGTGGTTGAGTTAACCGATCGTGACCGTTTATATGTAAACCCTCGCCATCCCTATACTAAGGCATTGATTTCAGCGGTGCCCTTACCTGACCCTAATAAAGAGCAAAATAAAAAACAGCTGGTTATTTCCGGGGAACTGCCCTCACCCTTGAACCCACCCAGCGGTTGCACCTTCCGCACCCGTTGCCCCCTGGCCACCAGCGTTTGTGCCGAAAAGATCCCACCGCTTGAGCAAATTGAACCCAATCATTGGGTCGCTTGCCATCATTGGGATCAGGTTTGAATAAAACCAAATCTATAGGCCCGAATAATAAAACCTGAATAATAAAAATAGGGAATGAAAGTTCATTCCCTACCATTATTTGCCTATCTTGATCTGCCTATCTTGTCTTGAAACCCAGACAATCAAATTTTTCCTTATTGCTTGAACCCAAAGACCTGAAAGGGAAAATTGCCATTCCTGTCAATGAATGCCAAGCAGGCTTTAAAGGCCGATCGCGTTTTTATATAAATCCAGCAATTCCTCTTGTTCGCGGCGCGCTTGATCTTCCATCTTCCGCAGGCGCACAATTTGCCGCATCACTTTTGTATCATAGCCAGAACCTTTGGCCTCACTATACACATCGCGGATGGTCTCCATCAACGCTGCTTTTTCCTGCTCCAGCTTTTCAATTCGTTCAATGAAGGAGCGTAGTTGATCGCCCGTCACACCACCGGTTTGGGTCATGTCTTTTCCTATATATAAAATGGGTTATTTTGTAGAATGAAAGATACGTATATTTAAAGAAAACCACAACGGCTTTTCGAAAATTTAATTTGAAAGGTTAGGAAGATATGGGTTTACTTGGTTCTTTCTGATATTTCTTTTTCCATTCTTCGTAATTCATGCCGTAAACAAACTCCCGCGCCTGTGCATCACTAGGGGTTTTGCCCTTTTCCAAGGACGCTTGCCGGTACCATTTGGCCAAGCAATTACGGCAAAATCCGGCCAGATTCATCAAATCGATATTTTGAACATCCGTCCGCTCACGTAAATGTTCTAATAACTGATTAAGCACTTTTGCCTGAATTTGAGCTTCTAAATCATCCATTCGCTTGTCTCCTCCTTATCCGATTAATTAATTGGATCAGCCCTGTTTATAAAATCGGCTAATAACAACGCCCAATCTTCAATCTGCGCCGTGCTTTCCAACATGTCCTGGCGAATTTCCAACAAAACATGCGGTAAATAAAGGGGTTCGGCGTGAAATGGCAAGGTAAAAGAACAAGGGTCTTGACCGCTATAGGGCTGATTATTGCCGATCTGCCATTTTGTTTTATGTTTTAAAAAATTTAAAAGTTTGCCCGCTAAACGGTCATCTTTATTCCACAGCACCCCAGCATGCCAGGGGCGTTTTTCCTGCCCATTTAACTGGCAACAAAAACTATGCAACGAAATGATTTTAGGCTTTAACCCCTGCCCCAGCAGATTCTTAAGGGTGGTTTCAATTGCCCGGTGATACGGCCAAAAAATTTCTTCTTGCCGTTGCTGCACATCCCGATCATCAAGATCTTGATTGCCAGGAATAGGAATGCCGTCACTTTGGAGAGTTACCGAGTCGGCATAAGACAAAGGCCGGTTTAAATCGATAACCAAACGGGAATAATTTCCCATCAAACCGTTGCGCCAGTTAGAATAAATAAACGCTCCAACAGCGCTTTAATGCCTAAATCATAGGTGATATGGCGCTCACGATCAGCTAATGATAAACTCAATTGCTTCGTCTTGCCGGGAAAAAATGAACCCGCATGATCACCTAATAAAATCCATGACTGACCTGGCTTGCCAGCCAGCAGTTGAAAGGGCAGTCTATCTTTTTTTGACAATAAAGACATGATATTTACAGCTTCCCTTAAGCAATGAACCTGATCTTGACCGATAGCGATGATGTCCGCTAGGATACGGATAAATCACTGGACATTGTGGCATAATAGCTGATGATTTGGTGACAGACACCATTTTTTATCATTTTATATGGGATTTTTTCATTATGAAACGTGATCGCCGTGCCAAGATTGTGGCCACTCTTGGTCCTGCCAGCTCAACAGCGGAAATGATCCAGGAATTGTTTCTAGCAGGCGCGGATGTTTTCCGCCTTAATTTCAGCCACGGCAGTCATCAAGATCATCGGCAACGCTATCTGATCTTACGCGAACTTGAGAAAAAATACCGGCGCCCCATAGGGATTATGATGGATTTACAAGGCCCGAAATTGCGGGTCGGCCAGTTTGCGGCGGGTTCAATCCAGTTACAGCCAAACCAGAAATTCCGCCTGGATTCAAATAAGGATGCAGGCAACGGTGAACGGGTATCCTTTCCCCATCCCGAGCTTTTGAAAGTATTGAAACCGGGGGTTGAGTTATTGCTGGATGATGGCAAAATTCGCTTAAAAGTTGAAAAGACTGGCAAGGATTTTGTGGATACGATTGTCCAAATCGGCGGAAAGTTAAGCGACCGCAAGGGCGTTAATATTCCTTCCATTATGTTGCCGGTATCGGCTTTAACAGAAAAAGACCGGGTTGATCTGGCATTCGGCTTGGAATTAGGGGTGGATTGGGTTGCCTTGTCTTTCGTCCAACGCCCGGAAGATGTTTTGGAAGCTGCCAAAATCATCAATGGTCGGGCGGGTATTATCGTAAAACTTGAAAAACCCGCAGCCATCGATCAACTGGATGAATTGGTCCGCTTAAGCGACGCCGTCATGGTGGCGCGGGGTGATTTAGGGGTTGAAATGCCGCCTGAAGCGGTGCCAGCCGTACAAAAAAGGATTGTCTCATCCTGTCGACAACTGGGCAAGCCCGTGATTGTGGCAACGCAAATGCTTGAATCGATGATCCAATCCCCCTCGCCTACCCGCGCAGAAGCATCCGACGTGGCAACCGCCGTTTATGACGGGGCAGATGCCGTGATGCTGTCGGCTGAAAGCGCCTCCGGCGCCTATCCAATCGAAGCGGTCACCATGATGAACCGGATTATCATGTCTACGGAACACGATCCTTTATACCGCCGGATTATGGATGCCCAACATCTGCAGTTAGAGCCAACTGCTTCCGATGCCATTACCGCGGCGGCAGCCCAAGTTGCCCACACTATTTCCGCCGCAGCCATCGTCACCTACACCACGTCAGGTTCAACCACTTTAAGGGCAGCTCGCGAAAGACCAGAGGTGCCAATTATTTGTCTGCCTTCCGATATCCGTATTTCCCGGCGTTTATCTTTAGTATGGGGCACCCACTGCGTCTATCAAATCGACGCAGATACTTTTGGCCAGGTGATTGAAAAAGCCTCAAAAATTGCTTTGCAG
Source organism: Rhodospirillaceae bacterium (assembly GCA_016722635.1). Classification (NCBI taxonomy): domain Bacteria; kingdom Pseudomonadati; phylum Pseudomonadota; class Alphaproteobacteria; order Rhodospirillales; family Rhodospirillaceae; species Rhodospirillaceae bacterium. The sequence continues at coordinate 514,975 of JADKIX010000003.1, forward strand.
GAAGGCATCGCCCAAGCGGGGCAAAAGCTGGTGATTACTGCTGGCGTTCCTTTTGGCACACCCGGTTCGACCAACACCTTACGGATTGCACAGCTCTAAAGAGCAGAGGCCCTTCAAATGGGCAGTTGGTATGGGATCAATCTTGGCACTATGGCTAGACTGTGGCTAGCTTTTATTTTTTACGGAACCGGTCTAAGGAAATAACCTTATTATCCGGGGTTCCGGGTTCCTTGCCGTCCGTTGTTGGAGGCTCCGGTGTTTTATCATGTGATTGATGGGCCTTGTTCTGTTTCTGCTTGTCTGCAACCGGTAATTGGATAAGCTCTGTCTCACCTTGGGAAGCATCTTTGATAGGAGATGGAGTTAACTGCTCTTTTTCGGATTTTTCTAAATCCAATTCTTGAAATTGCAGGCCGAATTTAACTGACGGGTCGGCAAAGCCGGTTAAAGCCTGCCAAGGAATTTGCAATTTTTCCATTTTTCCGCCGAATGTTAAGGATACGCAAAAATAGTCTTTTGCAACGGCCAAATCCCAAAATTGGTTTTGTAGCACAATCGTCATGGTAGGATTGTGCTTTTCCTTAAGCCAAGGGCTAATGACGACACCTGGGTCCCGGGTGCGAAAAGTGATGTAAAAATGGTGGGCACCTGGCAAGCCGTGATCAACAACCCCCTGCAACACTTGTTTGACAACACCCCTCAATGCCTGTTCAAGGATCAGATCATACCGTAAAGATGGAGAAGGAGGTTGTTGCATGAAACAGACGATTCCTTTGAAAGTATTTTGTATTAAGCGGGAAGGCTTCTGTTGCCCGGTGCCTTCCCAAACCGCGCGCTCGCCTTTTTATTAGGCAGCTACAGCCAGACGATTATTGTCATTGGCATTTTCAAATTAGCCCGATAACGGCGGAACAATGCCGGGCAAACGCCTTGTCTTTACCACATTCGTCAAGCCTATTTCGCCCCCATAAACAATTAACCCTTGTATGGTGGAGGCGCCGGGTACCGCCCCCGGGTCCGCAATGTTTATTACACAAAGTTTTTATCGCCATAGTTGCTTACGCAACATCTTTAATATATACCATCCCCAATCCATATAAAAGACTTTTTATAAAATAAAGTGAATAATCTATCATCAGCAGTTCCACACCATAAGGAAACAACATGCCCCTGAAAGCTGACCAACAAGAAATGATTGCGGCGCAACGCCAGCAATCGTCAACGACTTTAAGACCAACTGCCGCAGCCTTAGAGCAAATTTTATATCAGGCACTGCCGGTATTAGACCACGGTTTTGTCCGGGTCATCGATTATATGGGAAATGATTCGGCAATTGTCCAGGCAGCCCGCGTTTCTTATGGCAAAGGCACAAAAACAGTGCGGGAAGACCAGGGGCTGATTGATTATTTGATGCGGCACCACCACACCACACCCTTTGAAATGTGTGAGATTAAGTATCATGTGAAACTGCCCATTTTCATTGCTCGCCAGTGGATCCGCCACCGTACCGCCAATGTCAATGAATATTCTGCCCGTTATTCCATCATGGAAAATGAGTTTTATGTCCCTGCCGAATCGCAATTGGCCGCCCAATCCAAGAACAACCGCCAAGGACGAGGAAATTTGCTGGAAGCTGAACGGGCCAGGCAAGTACTGCAGCTTTTAAAGAAAGAATCCCTAAAAGCGTTTGATGATTACACCCAACTCATGAATGAAGATGAGGAGGGGAAAATCATTGCCGCGGAGGAAACAGGGCTGGCCCGCGAACTGGCCCGTATGCGGCTGCCTTTAAACTTCTATACCCAATGGTATTGGAAGATTGATTTGCATAATTTGCTGCATTTTTTAAGGTTGCGCGCACATTCCCATGCCCAATATGAAATCAGGGCTTACGCCGATGTCATGTTAAAAACGGTGGAACAATGGGTGCCTGCAACCTACAGTGCCTTTTGCAGATACAAGATGGATTCGGCCAGTTTTTCAAGCTCGGCTATGCAAGTGATCCGGCGGCTGATTAAGGGCGAGAAGGTTACCCAAGAAACCAGCCAAATGAGCAAAAGGGAATGGGAAGAAATGATGGAGGCCCTAGGATTGCAAAATTCTGGCAAGAAAGCATAAATCTCTACCCGCTATCTATTCTTCATCCTGTTATTCAAATCTGCCGCCAAATTTTTTGGGCGATGGATTTGAATATTTGGCTAATGGGATGATCCGGTTGAATGACAACCAATGGTTTTCCAATGTCTGAAGTCTGTCTTAGGGTTAAATCCAACGGAATATGGCCCAGAAATTCCGTCTTTGACTCCTCCGCTTCATGCGCAGCGCCGCCATGACTGAAAATATCGCTTTGCCCCCCACAATGGGGACAGATAAAATAACTCATATTTTCAATCATGCCCAGTATGGGGATATTCACTTTACGAAACATATTCAAGCCCTTGCGGGCATCCAGTAGGGCTATATCTTGAGGGGTTGAAACAATGACCGCCCCGTTTAGGGGAACTTTTTGCACAAGCGTTAATTGTGCATCCCCGGTACCAGGGGGCAGGTCAACCACCAAAATATCCTTCTCCCCCCAATTGGTATCATTAAGTAACTGCTGGATTGCCCCCATCACCATTGGCCCCCGCCAAATCAGCGGCGCGCTGATATCCACCAAAAAACCCATCGACATGCAGGCCACCCCAAATGCTTCGGGCGGGGTAAATTTTTTATTTTCTTGCAATTGCGGTTTCTTATAGGGAATTCCCAGCAAAGCTGGCTGAGATGGCCCATAAATATCCGCATCCAAAATACCCACCTTAAGCCCTAAACCCGCCAAGGCAACCGCCAAATTGGTTGTAACAGTTGATTTGCCAACCCCTCCCTTGCCGCTGGCAACCGCAATAATTTTTTTAATGCCCGGAACAGGCGGGATAGCAGCGTTTCTTAAGGGTACAGGTGCTGTGGTTTTTGAGGGTTTTTCCGCCGTCCATACAATTTTAATATCCCCAATCCCCGGAAGTTTTTTTAGGCAATTTTCTACCTGCTGCTGAAACCAGTGTTGCTTTTCGGCACTTCCTTGTAGCAACGGGTTGTTGAGCACTATCAAGACATTCCGTCCTTGCAGTTGAATGCTTTCAACAATTTTCGGATCAGGGATCAGTAAATCCTTGCTTGGCAACCGAAAGGTCAGTAAATGTTGGCGAATGTCATGGTCGGTAATCATATGTTACAGCCTTTTTGTTAGCGCGTTTTTTTGGGCCAGCGATAGTGGGCGTTGAATTTTTGAGTCATCGACGAAAATATTTTTTATGATTTAGCAAGAGTTTGCTTGTCTTTTTATAAATTCAGAACAAAATAAGAATTCGGAAAGTACCCGTATTGGTATATTTTATTACCTGCCGCTATTGATTAATTACGTTTTGATTTTATATTATATGGCCACGACCACTTCTTAAAGGGAAAAATTATTTTATGGCTTGGAATCAACAAAAGAATCCATGGGGACAAGATCAACCCAACTCACCATGGGGACGCGGCAACCCCAGCCCTAATGATCCCGATCCAGATAATACAGGTAATCAGGGGGGGAAAAACCGTTTTAAAGATTTTTTACCAACCGGCAATCCCTTTAATAATCGCCGCACCATCGCTTTTATTATTGTGGCTGCTGTTGTGGTATGGATGGCCACTGGCTTTTACCGGGTTGATGCCAATGAGTTAGGTGTTGAAACAATTTTTGGCCGGTATGTGGCCACTACCACGCCTGGGTTGAATTATAATTGGCCTGCCCCAATCGGCGGTGTCTCAACCCCTAAAGTCACCGATGTCAACCGGGTTGAAATCGGGTTTATTGCCAGTGGCGACAGCCAACGGATTGCCAGCCGGGATAAACCTGTTGAAAGCTTAATGTTAACGGGTGATGAAAATATTATTGACGTTCAGTTTGTGGTATTCTGGCAAATCAAAGATGCGGAGGATTTTACCTTTAATGTCCGCGATCCAGAGGCCACGGTTAAAAATATCTCCGAAAGCGCCATGCGGGAAATTATCGGCCGCAATCCCTTTGACCGGGCCCGCACCCTCGGCCGCAGTGAAATTCAGAACCAAGCCCGGGAATTGATCCAGAATGTTTTGGATTCCTATGAAACCGGGATCGTGATTACCAATTTGCAAATGCAGAAAGTTGACCCACCCCAAAGCGTGATTGATGCGTTCCGCGATGTCCAAGCCGCCCGTGCGGACAAAGAACGCACCATTAATGAATCGCAAGCATATTTTAATATTGTGACCCAGCAAGCGGAGGGGCAAGCCCAACAAATCCTTAAAACCGCAGAGGCCTACCGGGAAGAGAAAGTGTTGATTGCCTCCGGTGAAAGCCAGCGTTTCCTAGCAATTTTGACCGAATATCAAAAAGCACCGGAAACCACCCGCCAACGTCTTTATATGGAAACGGTTGAGCAAATTTTACAAGGGATTCCCAAGGTTTTACTTGATCCAAACCAAGGCGGTATTTTACCTTATCTGCCCCTGGATCAGCTGTTGAAGCAGCGAAAGCCACCGGTACCGTAATTGATTTTGCACAAGGATTAGAAATTCATGCGTCCAATCATTCGCAATAGCCTTCTCATTGTTTCAGCTGCATTTTTGGTTGCCGCTGCGTATGATTCCATTTTTTTTATTCCCGAGGGACAAACAGGGGCGGTGACTGAGGGTTGGAAGGAAGAGAGAATTGTTCGTGTCGTAGGGTCGGGTTGGCATATAAAGTGGCCCTTCATCCAAGAAGCTGGCTATCCTTATTACATACAGTTACCGTCCGATTACCAAGATTAAATTCATAAAGGATTAAAAATTCATGCGCCCTGTGCTTCGCAATACCTTACTGGTGATTTTGGCCATTTTCCTGATCACCGGCTATAACTCCCTTTTCATTGTGCAACAATATGAAAAAGCGTTGGTGCTGGAACTCGGGAAACCAATCCGTGTTGAAGGGCCTGGGTTGCATTTCAAGCTGCCCTTTGTCCAAGATATTGTGTATATCGATGGCCGCATCTTGAATTTGGATGCCCCACCGCAAGAGGCCCCCACTTCTGACCAAAAACAGGTGATTGTGGAATCTTTTGTCAAGTTCCGCATTGTTGATCCGTTGAAGTTTTATCAAACCATGCAAACGATTGAGCAGGCCCAACAGCGCTTAGGATCAGTTGTGAATTCCAGTGTGCGTAATTTATTGGGACAAGTTCCTTTGGAAACGATTTTAACAGATAAACGCAGCCAACTGATGGAACAGGTAAAATTGTTGGTTGACACGGAAGTTGGACAATTCGGCATCAAAATCATTGATGTGCGCATTAAAAGGATGGATTTGCCGGAAGAAAACAGCCAAGCGGTATTCCGCCGGATGCAAACCCAGCGCAAACAAGAAGCCAGCCGTTTCCGCGCCGAAGGCGAACGGGATGCCCTGTCTATCCGCTCAGAAGGCGATAAGCAAAAAGTGTTAATTTTAGCCAATGCCCAAAAACAATCTGATATTTTACGGGGGACAGGTGATGCCGAGGCGGCTGGCATTTATAGCGATGCCTATGCCAAAAACCCACAGTTTTTTGAATTTTACAGATCCCTGCAATCATTGCGGACATCGTTAACAACGGATACCACCACCTTTATTGGCGCCCCAACAGGCGACTTCTTCCGTTTCTTTTATAAAATGAACGGCAAATAATGCGCTTACAGGGATTAATATACATAGGGCTGATGACAAGATAAGCTGGATTACGTCAGCCCCTTACTGCCATTTCCGGCAGCTAGCTGCTTATCTGATTGGGGGTTAGCAAAGTTGATCCAACGCTGGTATTTCCTGTGAATTACTGGTATAGTCAAAAAAATTATACATAGGTTGAATTTATTGCAGGAAAATTTTCATGCGCGTATCCGCCCTATTGATGCCCATCAATCGTTTGATCTGTTTTGTTGTGGCTGTTCTGAGTTTAGTATTGATAGGATTACCCACCTCTTTCGCTGAACCTGAAGATTTCCATCTATTGGCAGCAAAATTACTGCCAGCAGTCGTTAATATTTCAACCGTCCAAACAAGCCGCAATTCCTCCGATGATTTTCAAGGAAGCGATAGTTTTTTAGAAGATTGGTTCGGTGGCAATAACCAACCCGGTTTTGAAGAACAACAGGAATCACTTGGCTCCGGCTTTATCATTGATGCCACTGGCTATATTGTAACCAACAACCATGTGATTGAAGGGGCACAGCGGATTTCCGTTAGGCTTTATAACAATAAAACCTATCAGGCTAAATTGGTGGGTACTGATCCCAAAACCGATTTAGCCTTACTCAAAATTGAATCGCCGCAACCCCTGCCCTTTGTCCCTTGGGGTGTTTCTGAGGATGCGAAAATCGGCGAATGGATTATGGCCATCGGCAATCCTTTCGGTTTGGGCGGTTCTGTCAGCATCGGCATTATTTCCGCAAGCCAGCGGAATATCCACGATGGGCCTTATGATGATTACCTGCAAACCGACGCCGCTATTAATAAAGGCAATTCCGGTGGCCCGATGTTTAATGTCAGGGGTGAAGTCATCGGCATTAATACGGCAATTATTTCCCCATCCGGCGGCAGTATTGGGCTTGGGTTTGCCATTTCTTCTGATTTGGCTAAAGGGATTATCGAACAACTGCGGCAGTTTGGCCAGGTTAAAAGGGGTTGGTTGGGGGTCAACATTCAATCAGTTAGCGATGAATTAGCAAAAGAATTAGGTTTAGCAACCGGTGCCGGAGCACAAGTTTCTGGCGTGGTTGCAAGCTCCCCTGCTGAAAAAGCGGGCATTCAGAAAGATGATGTCATCTTAAAAATTGGCAGTTATACAATAACTTCCCCGCGGATCTTACCCCGCCTGGTGGCAGAAACAAAAATCGGTACGAAAGTTCCCGTTATTTTGATTCGAAATAAAAAACAAATGACCGTTCAAGTGGAGATCCAAGAGTTACAGGAAAAAACCACCCAGACCCCTGATAGTTCGACTGATCCTAAGCTTGCCGGGACTAATATTTCGGAACTTGGGCTGATTGTTGGGGCGTTGGATGCGACCCTGCGCCGCCGTTTTGACATCCCAAAGCAAGTATTGGGATTGGTTGTTTTAAATGTAGAGACCGGCAGTGCTGCGGCTCAAAAGGGGATTAAAGCCGGTGATGTGATCACCGAAATCACCCAAAAACCGATCCGTCAACCCGATGACATTATTGCCCGTTTAAAAGAAGCCCAGCAATTAGGGCATAAAGTGCTGACCGTATTAATTATCCGGCAAGGTGATTATCAATGGGTAGCCCTAGCTATACCACCTGCGGCGACAGCACCCACCCCGCAATAATGCGAGCGGATTTAAAGGTTTATATCAGTCATTTTTCTGGCTGACGGATTTGTTTATGTATATACCACCTGTCATCATTATCAGTGGCCCTACCGCGTCTGGAAAATCCCAGATCGCGATGGAGCTTGCCGCCCAGTTTAACGGCAGCATCGTAAATGCCGATAGTATGCAAATATACCAGGAAAGCGTTATCCTAAACGCCCGCCCTTCCCCACTTGATATGCAACAGATACCCCATTATTTATATGGCGAAATTTCCCTTAGGCACCCTTGTTCCGTGGGGCTATGGCTGGATTGGTTTAGGGAATTATTAAAACAGCCCCTTCTTTCCGGCAAACCCCTTTTCGTCGTGGGCGGCACGGGGCTATATATTAAAGCCTTGACTCAAGGCTTAGCGGTTATACCACCCGTTCCGGCTGTGATTAAAGAAGAAATTGAAAAATCTTGGCAACAATTGGGGCCTGAAAGCTTTTATCACCAATTCCAGCAAATTGATCCCTTGATGGCCCAGCGCCTGCACCCAAATGATAAGCAGCGGTTAATACGGGCTTGGTCCGTCAAACAAGCAACCGGAAAGTCTTTATCTGAGTGGTGGCAAACCGGAAATCCGGCGTTACCCATCAAATATCTCCTGGCAACCTTAATCCCTGAACGGCCGTTTTTATATGCAGCTTGCGACCAACGCTTCCTCAAGATGATGAAAAAAGGCGGGGTGGAAGAAGCCGCCGCCATCTACCAAATGAAATTACCGCCCCACCTGCCCGGCATGGGTATTTTGGGTTTAAAAGAATTATTCGCCTATTTTGAAGGTGCCATCACACTCGAGCAAGCCATTATGCTTGGCCAACAAGCAACCCGTCAATATGCCAAACGGCAAACCACCTGGTTTCGCAACCAGCTGCCAAACGCTATCCCCATCCCCATTGATTCGCGGGAACAAGCTGCCATCAAAAAAGTAACGAGAACCCTGGGGGATCAGATCAAGGATTTTCTTGCCAACCTGAAATAGCCGTTTTCCAATCATTTTTTTTGGTAACGGCACGACGATTCTGATTTTTTTTGACTCAAGGATATAAACGCTGAATGGCCCAGCCTTGGCTGTTTTGTTGATATTGGATACGATCATGCAGCCTTGAGGGCTGATCTTGCCAAAATTCCCACCTACTGGGCGTTAACCGTAATCCTGACCAATAAGGCGGCCGCGGCACAGCTTTTCCTGCAAACTGCTGATCAAACCTTTTCACCCTGGCCTCTAGTTCGGCCCGTTCGGCTAAAAAGCGCGACTGTAGCGAGGCCCAAGCGCCAATTTGGCTGCCGCGGGGACGGTCTGAGAAATAGGCATCTGCCTCAGCTTGGCTAATGATAGCAACCTGGCCTTGCAAGCGCACACTGCGTTTTAATGCCTTCCAATGGAAACAAAGCGCCGCCAAAGGATTAGCCATTAAATCTTTACCTTTTTGGCTTTCCAAATTGGTATGAAAAACTAACCCATCTTGATCATAATGCTTCATCAAAACGATTCGCACAGATGGAAAACCATCGGCCGAAATGGTCGCCAAACTCATGGCACTCGGATCATTTGGCTCGGTTTGGCACGCTTGATCATACCAAGCTTTAAAAAAATCCAAGGGGTTTTTAGGAATCTCAATCATCATTATATATCCTATTTACTTTGCCCTTTATCTTACAAACAACGGCCTTAAAAGGGAATAAATTTTTAGGGGGTATGTTTTTTATAACAATGGCCGCCAGTAAGCTTGTTATTACTGCAAAAAACCTGTATGCTGCTGGAGCGCTTTAAAAGTGTTTAATAGAATGAATGCAAGATAAGCAGCTCAATCTATAATAAGGTACATAATGGAAAAGGAGAAGATGATGATACAAGGTTTTATTCAACGGTACCGCCTGCTGAATTTGGTAACCGTTACCGCTGCAACCATTGGGCTTACGGCTTGTGCAGGCATGGGGACTAAAGAAACAGTCGGAACTTTGGGCGGAGGGGCGCTGGGTGGGTATGCTGGCTCCCAAATTGGCAAGAAGGGCAGTGCAGGCAATTTGGCCGCAACCGCTGGACTAGCATTGCTGGGCGCTTGGTTTGGGAATGAGATTGGTAAATCACTTGATCGCGCCGACCGCTTAAGCGCAGAAAGATCAGCGTTAGAAGCTTTTGAATATGCGCCTGATGGTCAGCAACGCAGTTGGCAAAACCCCAATAAAAACACCAGCGGTTATACCAAGCCAACCCGCACCTATAAAAGCCAGACCCGTAATTACGAAGTTTGCCGTGAATATCAATCATCGGTCGTGATTGACGGCAAAATTGAAACCGCGACCGGTACTGCTTGCCGCCAACCCAACGGCACTTGGCAAATCATCAGCTAAATATGCCTTCGTGATCAGGGGGTTCCGTACCCCCTGATCTACTCCTTATACAATTCTTCTCGTGATCAGCATGATAAAAGGAATAAGAGTGGATTTATCTTGATGATAGGCCCTGTTCCCACAAATAATTTTTACATATTGCTATGCAAGGCTTGACAAAATCCTGATTCTTGCGTGTTATGGGCTTGGAATATAGTCAATAAATGTATTTATATTGTCTTCTGGCTTTTCAAGCCGTTGATATCAAATCAGAGTTAATCTCATGAACACAGCTTCCCAAAAAGGACTTATGAGCGGCAAACGTGGCCTGATCATGGGTGTTGCCAATGACAAATCAATTGCCTGGGGCATTGCCAAAGCGGTTGCAGCGCAGGGGGCAGAACTTGCCTTCACCTACCAAGGCGAGGTTTTGCAAAAAAGGGTTTTACCCTTGGCTGATAGCCTAGGCGCTAAATTGGTATTGCCTTGTGATGTAACTGATGATTCAAGCATTGATAAGGTTTTTGACCATTTGGCCAGAAATTGGGGGACATTGGATTTTGTCGTTCATGCGATTGCCTTTTCCGATAAAGATGAATTAAAGGGAAAATACTTAAATACCAGCCGCAAAAATTTTGCCATGACCCTGGATATTTCCTGCTTTTCCTTTACAGCTATTGCCCAACGCGCTGCCAAAATGATGAACCAGGGCGGCAGCCTGCTTACATTGACTTATTTCGGCGCCGAGCGCGTCATGCCCCATTACAATGTGATGGGCGTTGCCAAAGCGGCCCTTGAGGCTAGTGTCCGGTATCTGGCGATGGATATGGGCGCACAAGGCATCCGGGTTAATGCTATTTCCGCAGGCCCCATTAAAACCTTGGCCGCTTCAGGCATTGGGGATTTCCGTTTTATCTTACGCTGGAATGAATTAAATTCTCCCCTTCGCCGTAATGTGACGATTGATCAAGTAGGTGGATCCGCCCTTTATTTATTAAGCGATTTATCAGCTGGTGTAAGCGGGGAAGTCCACCATGTGGACAGCGGCTATCACGTCAATGGCATGATCCGCACCGACACCGCTACCCAATCGGCAGAACTTTTGAAAAGTTTTGAAACCAAGCAAGATTTATCGCTTTAAATATCTAAAATATTTTTCTTCTGATGGCGGATTGACGGTTACATTTGCTTTTAAAAAGCTCGGATTGACAGAGAACATGGTTGGGCAAAATTTTTTAAAATAATATGGTAAAAAAGACTTTCCTCTCAAAGTAGCCTATCCTATTAGGTTGGGCGCTTTAATAAAGCGACGGCTTCCAAATGCGTTGACCATAAGAATTGATCGATGGGAAATATTTTTTCCAATCGGTAGCCCTGTTGTGTAAGGATTTGCAAGTCCCTAGCCAGCGTTTCGGGATTGCACGATACCGCCACAACATAAGGCACATGACTGAATGCCAATTGCTGCATTTGCGGCAAGGCTCCTTGACGGGGTGGATCAAAAATCACCGCCTCAAACATGTTTAACTCTTGCGTTGAGAGCGGATATTTGGCCAAATTCCGGCATTCGGTGGTTAATTTGGCGGTTAACTGAAACCGGTTGGCTGCTTTATTCATGGCTTCAATAGCTGAAATATGGCCTTCAACTGCATGCACGGTTTTACCGCTTTTTGCCAACGGAAAACTAAAGGTGCCGCACCCTGCAAATAAATCGGCGATTTTCTTAGCGGGTTTAAGATAATCTCCTATTAATCCTTGCATATAGGTTTCGCTGGCTTTGGTCGGTTGAATAAAAGCTTCCGTCGGCAATTCAATCGCTATTTGCTGCCAGTAAACCAAAGGCGCAACTTCTTGATAAATCACATCAAAACCTTTGCCCTCTTGTTGCCATTCAAGGCGGCATAATCGGTTAAGACCTGCAAATTCCGTCAGCAACAGGCGGGACTGCACGGAAAGAACGATTTTGGCCTTGAGCAACAGATCAATGCCATTATCCGCCTTGATCAAAAAAACTTCTAATTCTTGGCGTTTTTTTAATATCGCTTGCAATAATTGGCGCAAAGGCCTGATCAGTCGCTCAAGTTCCGGCAGCATAACCGGGCATTCCTGGATATCAATAATTTCATGGCTGCGGTAACGCTGAAAACCCAGCAGCAATTGTCCGTAGACATTTTTAGAGGCAATCAGATTAACTCGCCTTCTGGTTTTGGGGGGCACAGAAAAAAGCGGGGATGGATCAATTGTTAGTCCCTGCTGGTGAAAAGCCGCAATCAATGATTGCAATTTCCATTGCTGATAATTTTCTGGCTTTAGATGCTGTAGGGCGCAGCCGCCGCATTCTTCAAAATGCTTGCAAACTGCTTGAATATAATCTTGGCCATTTTGTACCCGAGTCAGCAATTTGGCTGAGATAAGATTCGGCTCTTCTGCAATAATTTCAACCCGAACCCGGTCACCCGCCGCCGTGAAGGGAACCAGCACCTCTTTACCCTGCCAAGAGGCAATGCCTAACCCTTGTTGATTGAGGCTTTGAATGATTAATTCGACGGTATGTGAAACCTTGTCTGTCATTTTTCTAATGCTGTTTCCTGGGTTATCAGCTGTTCGCCCTTGATACCCGGCTGCTTGGTGGCGGCAATCAGAAATTCGCGGTTGCCATCCGTACCCGTGATGGGGCTATCTGTTATGCCCATGACCTGCCAACCCGGCTGCTGTTGCAACCAATTTTCGATATCTTGACATACAGCTTGATGCAGCAAGGGATCACGGACAATCCCCCCCTTGCCCACCTGTTGCCTGCCCACCTCAAATTGCGGCTTAATCAACGCGATCACCCAACTATCCTCGGCGGCCAGTTGAAGGGCTGCGGGTAATATAAGCTTTAGACTAATAAAGCTGGCATCACACGTAATCGCCTGCAAAGGCTCAGAAATTTGTTGATCAGTTAAATAACGGGCGTTGGTTTGATCTAATATTTTTACCCGGGAATCTTGGGCAATTTTCCAAGCCAATTGCCCCCGCCCCACATCCACCGCATAAATCTTGGCTGCCCCCTGCTGCAATAAAACATCGCAAAAACCACCGGTTGAAGCGCCGATATCCAAACATATCTTCGTTTGCGCCGATAACTGAAAATAATCCAAGGCATGTGCCAACTTAACCCCTGCCCGGGACACCCAGGGATAGGGCTTGCGTTCCACTTCTAATATATTTTCTTCCGAAAATTGTTGGCCAGGTTTTTCAACCAAGCGCCCTTTGTTCCGCACCACCCCCGCCATAATAAAAGCCGCCGCTTGGGTGCGGTTGTCAGCCAGTTTTTGCTGGACCATCAATTGATCGGCGCGCCATTTTTTTGTCATCATGACATCCATTTTATAGCTAAAACCGACCCCTATAACCATCGGTTTTATAGTAAAAACGAACGGTGAGCAAAATGGCAGCCGTGGCAATACCAGCAGCTAACCCCCACCATATGCCAGCCGCCCCTATCCCCCAGCTAAAGCACAATATCCAACCCAACGGATAGCCGATGATCCAATAGCCGGTTGTGCCTGCCCAAAAAGCTGCCATGGTATCTTTCAAGCCACGAAGTGCCCCCCCGGCAATGGCCTGGGTTGAATCAAACACTTGAAAAAATGCACAAATAAACAGAAATTGACTGGCCATTTCGATAACCGCGAAGGCATTTTCCTGATCTGGCTGTAAATAAATATGGATGATGTTTAAGGGGAACAGCACCGTAATACTGGCCATCACCACCATATAAAGAAAGCCCGTAGATAAAGAAACCGTGCCTGCCATCCGCGCCTGCCTTATATTTTTTTGTCCCATAAAATACGCGACCCGGATGGAACTGGTGTACAGCAACCCAATCGGCACAATAAACGCAACGGTCATATAACTGATAACAATATTAGCAGCTGCCAGTTCAACCGCACCAATCGCCCCCATGGTTAAGCTAACGGCCAGGAAAAGGCTGTTTTCAGCAACATTGATAGCAGCCACTGGCCAGCCAGAGCGCAAGATTTCTTTGCATTCCTGAAAGTCAGGCGATGCCCATTTTTTAAAAATACGGTACGTTTTAAGGATTGGGTCTTTGGTAATCTGCACCGCTAAAGCCAGTAACATCAGCCAACAAATAATACTGGTTGCAAGCCCTGCCCCAGCCACCCCCATGGCAGGAAACCCCCAATGGCCATAAATGAATATATAATCTAGAAAAAAATTTAACAGCAACCCTAAAACCATGATGGCGGCAATCAGCTGTCCGCGCGCCAAGGTTGAAACAAATCCCCTGAGTGCCGAGAACAATATTTGAGGCAAAATACACCAAACAGCCGTACCCATATAATGGTCCACTTCTTTAACCACGGCCGCTTCTTGATCGAGCCACAACAGGATATAACCCAAGTTTAGGCACAGAAGAGTAATGGGTATCGCCATGAAAAAACCTAAGCCTAATCCTTGACGGACACTGTGGGTAACACCTACCGGGTTATTTTGCCCATGAGCGTAGGATGCGCGTACAGTCGCCATGGTCAATAAGCCGGTTGAAGCCAATAAAAAAGTATAAAGCGCCCCGGTTGCAAGACCTATTGCCCCCAGTGGTATGACCCCTAAAGGGGCAACCATTAAGACATCCGTGGTCAACATGCCAATACTGGCAAAAATGGTTAAAATTACCGGTCCGGCAATGGGCCACTGCGCGGAAAATTCGCGGCCCCAGCGTACCAAAAAACTTGGTTGCATCGATTCCCGCCTTTCCAAGCGCCTCTAATGGCGCCTATTTACCACAAAATCCGCCATTGCTTTTAAAAGATCAGCTCGGTCTTCAAAAAGTGATAAATGATTCTTCGCCTGTTCGGCCAAAAGTTTGGCTTGAGACCGTGCTCGATCAACCCCCAAAATAGAAACAAAAGTGGCCTTTCCCGCCTGAGAATCCCGTCCCACCGATTTTCCAACCGCTTCCTCCTTCCCCTCAACATCCAATAAATCATCAACGATCTGGAAAGCTAAACCCAAATCATTGGCATAGGCTCGTAAAGCCTGGCGGGGATTATCAGAAGCTTTCCCCAAAATCGCCCCTGCTTCACAAGAGAAACTAATAATTGCCCCTGTCTTCATGCGTTGCAAGCGGGTAATGGCCCCAATATCCAAATGGGTATGTTCTGCCTCCAAATCCATCATTTGTCCCCCGACCATTCCCTCAGCCCCCGAGGCTTTAGCCAAAGCCGCCACCAATTCACAACGCACCATGCTATCGCTATGGGTGGCAGGATCCGCCAATACCTCAAAAGCATAGGTTAATAACCCGTCGCCTGCCAAAATACCGGTGGCTTCATTAAATTTTTTGTGGACAGTCGGCAATCCGCGCCGCAAATCGCTGTTATCCATGGCTGGCAAATCATCATGGATCAAGCTATAGGAATGCAGCATTTCAATGGCGGCGGCCACCCGCAAAGCACTGATTTCCGACACGTTAAACAATTTAGCGCTAGCCAACACCAAAAATGGCCGAACCCTTTTGCCGCCGTTCATCACCCCATATTTCATAGCTTCCGTGACCTTTTTCTCAGGCCCTGTGGCAACTGGCAACAAGTGGTTAATCATGACATTGACGGTTTTAGCAACTTCACCCAAAGCTTGCTCAAATGTTACCAAAGCCTATTCTCCTGTTCCTCGTAAAATGCCTATCGATTTCCCTATTAACCCTTTTGCAACCAGCCATCTTGATGCTAAAACGGGATGTCATCATCTGATTGTGATGCCGGTCTAGCTAGTTTAGCAGCGGTTTTGGCCGTGCGCTCCCCTTCAATTTTAGGGGCGGCCGCCTTTAGTGAAACGGAGGTTTGATGATTCGTTGCCTGTTGGGCGCCAACCATTTGCTTATCCCGTGGCTCGCCTTGCTCATCCAACATAATCTGTTCAATTTTCAATTGGGCTTGCCGCAATTTCGTTTCACAGTGTTTTTTAAGCAATATACCCCGTTCATAAAACCGGACGGCCTCTTCAAGCTTCACGTCCCCGCGCTCCAAATTTTTGACAATGATTTGCAATTCATTCAACGCTTGTTCAAATTCCATTCCGGCAATATCCCGGTGGTTGCTTACTGATTGATCCATGCTTATGACTCCTTACTTACCTTTTGCCCACCTGGAAAAGCGCGGCCCGATGACTGTGTTTCTTTTATTATCTTTTACTATCTATTAGTAAAGGATTCTTTTGCGACTAAAGCTGTTTTTGGTCTTGGGCAAAATCCGCCCGGCCATTCACATAATACAATAAAATATATACGCGCAAAGCACTGGATAAATTAGCAACAGCTCCCCCTGTTTGCAACCGCTGCTGATCAATCACTTCAATTAATTGCTGCCTTGATAGGTTCTTGGCAGCGGCAACCTCTTTCAACATCTCCCAGAAAATAGGCTCAATTGAAATCGATGTCCGGTGTTTGGCTAACCTTACCGAATATTTGGCAATCGGGGCGTTCATCTTGCCGAAGGACCTATCATATCCTCGGGTTTCACCAATTTATCAAATTGTTCGCCCGTCAAAAACTTCAGGGCAACCACTGCTTCCCGCAAGGTCAAATTCTCTTTATGGGCTTTTTTAGCGGCCTTGGCGGCATTATCATAGCCAATATGCGGATTAAGCGCGGTGACCAACATTAAGGATTGTTGCAGCAATTGCCTAATTCTTTCTTGATTGGGTTGAATGCCAACCAGGCAATTATCGGTAAAACTATGGCAAGCATCACTTAATAAACGCCCCGATTGCAGGACATTATAAATCATGACGGGCTTATACACATTCAGCTCCAAATGCCCTTGGCTGCCAGCAACAGTCACCGTCATGTGATTGCCCATCACTTGGGTGGCAACCATCGTTAAGGCTTCCGCTTGGGTTGGGTTAACCTTCCCCGGCATAATCGACGACCCAGGCTCATTCTCTGGCAATAACAGTTCCCCAAGCCCCGAGCGCGGCCCTGAACCCAATAAACGGATGTCATTGGCAATTTTCGTTAAAGATACCGCCAAAACATTATATACGCCCGAAATCTCCACCAAGGCATCATGGCTGGCCAGGGCTTCAAACTTATTATCAGCGCTCACAAAGGGCAATTTGCTGAGTTTTGCTATTTGGGTTGCAAACTTCTCGGCAAATCCTGGCTTGGTGTTCAGACCAGTACCCACCGCTGTCCCCCCCTGCGCCAGGGCATATAACCTCGGCAGGCTGGATTTAACCCGCTCAATCCCTAATTTTAGCTGGGTGGCATATCCTGAAAATTCTTGGCCTAACGTTAAGGGGGTGGCATCTTGCAGATGCGTCCGGCCAATTTTAACAATATCTTGATATTCCAAGGTTTTCTTGGCCAGCACCTGCTGCATATGCTGAAGGGCGGGCAATAATTTTTGATGAATTTGATAAATGGCGGCCACATGCATGGCGGTTGGGAAAGAATCATTCGACGATTGGCCAAAATTGACATGATCATTGGGGTGAACGGGGGTTTTATCCCCCCTTTTCCCCCCCAATATTTCATTCGCCCGGTTGGCAATCACCTCATTCACATTCATGTTGGTTTGCGTACCGGAACCTGTTTGCCAAACAACCAGGGGAAAATGGTCATCCCATTTCCCCTCCGCTACTTCAACAGCTGCTTGGATAATTGCCTGGCCAACTTTCTGGTTTAAACTGCCCATTTCCATATTGACAAGGGTAGCCGCCTGTTTAATCAAGCCGTATGCGTGGATGATTTCCACGGGCATTTTCTCGCCGCCGATTTTAAAATTTTCTAAAGAACGTTGGGTTTGCGCCCCCCAATAACGGTCGGCAGCAACTTTAACAGATCCCATCGAATCTGTTTCCTGGCGGTAGTTGATCTGGTTGGTCATGGCAAACTTTTCCTCAATAAAAGACTATTTTGGTTTTTTCTTAGCTGGTTTATTTTTTTGATTTTTTTTGGAAATATTCCAAGATTTTTCTGCCCACGCCAGCCATTCTTGGGGCTTATCACGGATAGCAGCTGGCAATAACCAGTAAGACATGGCAACTGGTTTCGCCTTGCCTTCATAAACAAAAGGCCCGCTATTGATTTTTTCGAAATCCTGTTGATTGGCATCACTAACTTTTAAATAAACATCATGACCAACAATAAGGGCAAAAATCACCCCATCGATATATAACCCATGCCCGCCGAACATGGCACGACGGGTGGGATGGCCAAGGGATACAAGCCCCATCAGCAACCGGTCCATTGCTTGATCTGTTAGGCTATCCAGCTTTGTTTGTTTCATCAAATTTCCTCGATTATTACCTGCTTAAAGCGCGGTCAGCCGCAATAAACCACTTAACTTTTCCCTTAAACCGTGCCACGATTATTCATTGATTTATTTTCATCTTTATATGGTTTTATCCAACGAGAAGCAAGTTGTTCATCAAAAAATTATTATTCCTGCTGATCATAACGGGTATCAATATAACCACATTTGGATGGATCCCAAATGTGTGGTCACAGAATTCGCCTCCCCTCCTGCCCCCCCAAGCTGTTACCAGTTATGTTTTGGTCGATTTGGAAACAGGCCAAATATTGGACGGTTTAAATATAGATGAGATTCAACCCATTGCCTCCGTTGCCAAAATAATGACCGCCCTGATAGCGTTGGAGCAATTGGGATCTGATTTCCGTTTTGAAACGATGTTGCTGGCTAACGGCCCTATTGATCAAGGCATATTGCAAGGGGATTTATTGTTATGGGGTGGGGGCGACCCCTTTCTCAGCAGTGACGATCTGGCAACACTCGCCCAATCTTTAAACCAGGCACCGTTACGACAAGTGACGGGAAATTTTTACTATGGGGATTTAGCCTCACCCCCGCAGAAATCAATCCGCTGCAGCCGATGGCAGCCCCTTATAACCCCGGAATTAGCCCTTTATCAGTAGATTTCAACCGGGTTTGGGTCAAGTCATCACCCTCCTTGTTGCCCCATGCAACCCATGACCCGGTTGGCGAAACCTACGCGGTAACCGATCAACGGCTGATTCCTACCCCTTGGATTAAAGTCCTGTGGCCTGCTGATCAACAATACCGTCATCGCTTTATCCAACCACCATTTAATCCTTCCTCAGCTGGCACTTTACCGATTTTTGTCGGTGAGGAATGGCAACTACCCTTATCCGAGAAAGAGCAGATTGAGTGGCTGCCCATAAAACATCCGGCCTATCATAGCGCTTATATTTTTCAAACATTAGCCGCCCACCAAGGATCGGCCTTACCCAACCCCCTGCCGTTGATCGGGCAAGCACTACCCTTGCCAACCCTATTTGCGGACGGCCGCGTTATTGCCCGCCATTACAGCCCGGTGTTGTCCAAAATTATTCCCCTTATTTTGCACTATAGCAATAACATCAGTGCCGAATTACTAGGCTATCAGTTGCTGCAAGGATCACACCATAACAATTTGTTGGCCGGGTGCGTTAACAGTGATTGCATTGCGCGTTATTTCAGGGCTTGGGCGCAGGCGAATTTACCGCAGCTTAAACTGGCAAGACCTAGAGATCCAGCAATTTTCGGGATTAGGCCACGCGAACCACCTAACCAGCCGGCAGATGGCGGCTATTTTAAAGTATTTGTGGGATCATCCCAAAGAATATGCGGTTTTGGGACAAGGTTTATCCATTCCCCCATTTTTGTCTGCAAGCCCCATCGCTTCCTATATCCAGGTAAAAACCGGCACCTTGGTGGGCGTCAGCGCCATTAGCGGCTATCTTTTCTCATCCACGCATCGCCCTTTGGCTTTTTTTATAGCGTCCCACAACCCCCAGGAAATTAGCAACCTGTTGGTAGCAGCAGGCAACCGTTCACCCTTTTCAAGCGCCGCGCAAAGACAATGGCAGCAACAAACGCGCCAATTCCAAAAAGAACTACTGGAATATTGGTTCAGAACCCATTAAAGGCCCTGCCTGCACGCCCCACAATAAAATTGTACCAACGGTGACAATGAATAGGAAAATTCTAAGCCCAAAAGAATCAGGTTGCCGTCAGCATTTTGATTGCCATGCCTATCCTATAAAAATGAATAATCCCACGAATTATATAAGGTGTGAAGACCCTGGATTTTCTTGGTTATTTTGTATAACTATAAATACCGGTTGACGGATAGGATATATTGTGCAATTTGCTATCCAATCGATCCATTGAATATAAGATTTCTACCTACAGTTTTTCAACTGGTCACTCAACTCTTATCCGCATGGAGCCATCCTCATGAAAAAATTACTCTCCCTTGCCTTTGCTGCCATGGCCCTGTTTGGCCATTCCGCCAATGCCCAACAATTCCAACCCGCCATTATTTTCGATATGGGCGGGAAATTCGATAAGTCCTTTAATGAAGGGGTTTATAACGGGGCAGAACGTTTCCGCAAAGAAACCAATATCACCTACCGCGACTTTGAAATCACCAATGACTCGCAGCGCGAACAGGCTTTGCGCAACATGGCTACACGCGGCGCCACGATCATTACCATCGCCGGTTTTTCAGCTGCCAATGCAGTAGAAAAAATTGCCAAAGAATTTCCCAACGTCAAATTTACCATCATCGATGCCGTTGTTGACTTGCCGAATGTCCAGTCCGTGGTTTTTAAAGAACATGAAGGTTCTTTCCTAGTGGGGGCGATTGCCGCCAAAACTTCTAAAACAGGGGTGATTGGATTCATTGGCGGGATGGATATCCCGTTGATCCGAAACTTTGCTTGTGGATATAAACAAGGGGCACGGGCCGTCAACCCCAAGATTACTGTTTTACAAAATATGACAGGCACTACCGGGGCGGCCTGGAATGATCCTACCCGTGGCGCAGAGCTAGCCAGAAGCCAATTTGACCGGAAGGCTGATGTAGTTTTTGCGGCAGCTGGCGCAACAGGCCTTGGCGTGCTGCAAGCGGCCAAAGATAGTAAAAAATTGGCCATCGGTGTTGACAGCAACCAAAACTACCTGCACCCGGGTACCATTTTAACATCCATGTTAAAGCGGGTCGATGTGGCGGTTTACGATGCTTTGCAGGCTGCACGCAATAATACCTGGAAACCAGGCATTCGGATTATCGGCTTGTCTGAAGGGGGCGTTGATTGGGCTTTGGATCAATATAACAGGTCTCTGATTACGCCAGAAGTTGAGAAAATGGTGGGCCAGTACCGCCAAGATATTATTAGCGGCAAAATTAAGGTTGCTGATTACTATACCAACAATAAATGTCCGATTGAATAGGTTGTTTTTAGCTATAAAATGAACAAAATACCCCAGATGCAACTGCGCGCTCTGGGGTATTTTATTAAAAAATTGGGGTATTTTCATAAAAAATGCAGCTCTTTTAGGATACCTGTATGATTGCCTCTAGTTTGCCAGTAGCCATTGAGATGATTGGTGTCAACAAACGCTTTGGCATGGTGATGGCAAACCAGGATATCAATTTACAAATCCATCAAGGCACCATCCACGGCATTATCGGTGAAAACGGGGCTGGAAAATCAACCTTGATGAACATCCTGTACGGTTATTATCAGGCTGATAGCGGGCGCATCAAAATCAATGACCAGAACGTCACTATTTCTAATTCCCAGCAGGCTATCCATTTAGGGATTGGGATGGTCCATCAGCATTTCATGTTGGTGGATACATTCAGTGTGCTAGATAACGTTATTTTAGGCTCTGAAAAAAGCTGGGTTAACCGAAAATCAAGGGATGCCGCAAGAATAGTCTTGCAAAATTTATCCAAACAATACGGCATGAAAATTGATCCCGACGCGATTGTGGAAAAATTACCCGTTGGGCTGCAGCAACGCGTCGAAATTCTCAAAGCCCTGTACCGGGGCGCAGATATCTTGATCCTTGACGAACCCACCAGCGTCCTGACCCCCCAAGAAGTCCAACATTTCTTCTCTATTTTACGGGCGCTGCGCGATTCGGGCAAAACCGTTTTACTGATTACCCACAAATTACATGAAATCATGGCGGTGACTGATCACATCACGGTGATGCGCCAAGGCAAAATTATTGAACAGGTACTAACCGCCAACACCAATAAAGAAAAATTGGCTGAAATGATGGTGGGCAGGCGATTAACCACCCATTGGCCGCGTTTGCCAATCACCCAAACAGTGCCGGTATTAGAGGTGAAGGATTTATATATTTATGACCGGCACAAGCGCCCCCTTTTAGAAAATATTAATTTGACTTTGAATAAGGGAGAAATCCTTGGCATTGCCGGTGTTTCCGGAAATGGACAAAGCCAGTTGCTGGAAGTACTGGCTGGGATCAGGCCCTTTGATTCGGGGCACATTTTACTCTCTGGAAAAGATATGAAGCAATTGCTAAAACCCAAGCGACCAGCGCGTTCCGCGCGGCAATTGGGTATCTCTCATATCCCTGAAGACCGTTTAGGTGCAGGGTTGGTTAAGCAATTCAAGGCTTGGGAATCAAGTATCCTCGGCTATCATTACAAAAATAAATTACAGCGTTTTGGTTTTTTGAAAGACCGCCAAGCCGTCAAGCGGTTCCGTAAAATCGCTGCCGAATATGACGTCAGGCCAGCCAACCCGCTTTTAAAAACATCTTCTTTCTCGGGCGGCAATCAACAAAAATTGGTGATTGGCCGGGAACTTGAAGAAAAACCTGAATTACTGCTCATTGGTCAACCCACCTGGGGGTTGATGTGGGAGCGGTGGAATTTATCCATAAACGTTTAATTGAGTTGCGCGACGATGGAAAAGCATTATTGTTAGTCTCAGCCGAGCTTGATGAGATCCTGACATTGGCTGACCGTATCTTGGTGATGTTTGAAGGCAAGGTTGTTGGAGTGTTACCGCGCGATCAAGCCAATGCAACCAAATTGGGATTATTGATGGCCGGTGTTGTCGAAGAAATTAAAGAAACCCTTTCCGAAGCCGGAATTGATCATTAAGCCCTTGATATATCAAAGCAAATCGTATGAGCATACAACATAAAATAGAACTCCCAGGTTGGATCGAATATTTCCTGATCCCTATGCTGAATTTGTTGATGGCATTCCTACTGACCGGGCTGGTGGTTTATTACGCTGGCGAAAATCCTTTGGATGTTTTTACATCCCTGGTGCAAGGCGCATTTGGCACCGTGGAGGGCACGGGTTACACCCTTTATTATACCACCAACTTCATCTTTACTGGTTTAGCGGTGGCTATGGCTTTTCACTGCGGCTTATTCAATATTGGTGGCGAGGGGCAAACCTATGTTGCCGGATTGGGGGTTTTGCTGGTTTGTTTGTGGCTAAACGATTTCAGCTTGTGGGTGGTTTTTCCCGCTGCTGTTCTGACCGCCGCCATTTTCGGGGGCCTTTGGGCTTTTATCCCTGGTTGGTTACAGGCTAAACGCGGTAGCCATGTGGTTATTACCACCATTATGTTTAATTATTTGGCGACTGCTTTGATCAATTACTTGCTCGTTGACGTGCTGATTGCTCCCAATCAACAAAGCCCGCAAAGCCGGGCGATTGCCAGTCACCTGGAATTGCCCTTAATGCAAAATATTTTAGGTTTTTTTGGCTTTCAAACAGGGTATTCACCTTTAAACATCTCATTCTTTTTAGCCCTTTTCTGCTGTTTCATTTTCTGGTTATTAATTTGGAAGATGAAATTCGGTTATGAGCTGCGGGTCATGAACCAGGGCGAGAAAGTGGCCAAATATGCAGGGATCCCACCGGCAGGGATTATCATCAGTGCGATGGTTATTTCGGGTATGTTTGCGGGATTGATGGCAATCAATTCCATTATGGGCGAACATCACCGACTGATTATCGAATTCACCAACGGGGCGGGTTTTGTAGGAATTGCGGTGGCTTTAATGGGCCGCAACCATCCGATTGGCATTATTATGGCAGCTTTGCTGTTTGGCGCTTTGTATCAGGGCGGCTCTGAAATGGCGTTTGATTTCCCAAGTTTAAGCCGGGACATGATTATTGTCATTCAAGGCCTCATTGTTTTATTTTGCGGCGCCTTGGAAAATATCTTTAAACCTTCTTTGGCAAAATTGGTTCTCAAGTCACACGTGGCAAGGGTCAAAACAGAATGATCACCGATTTTTTTGATATTATCACTTCCTTATCAGCATCCACCGTCCGTTTATCTATTCCTCTGATCCTGGCCGCGATGGCCGGGATGATGTCTGAGCGATCTGGAATCGTCAATGTAGGGTTGGAGGGGAAAATGCTTCTATCCGCCTTTGCCGCCGCCGCCACTGCCTCCATTACCAATGATGCTTGGCTGGGATTGCTCGCAGGTATTGCCGTTGCTGTCCTATTGTCTCTGTTACATGGATTGGCTTGCATTACCTATAACGGCAACCAGGTAGTATCGGGGATGGCCATCAATATTTTAGCAGCAGGATTAGCGCCAACCCTTGCCAATGCGTGGTTTAAGCAAGGCGGGCAAACCCCCATATTATCGGCGGAAGGCCGTCATGGACCCATCAACTTACCCGGCACCGAAACAATCGGCGATATCCCGGTGATTAGCAATATATATAAGTACCTCATCAGCGGCCATAGCGTTTTGGTTTATATTACCTTGGCTATCCCTTTCCTGATGGCTTGGATTTTATATTCAACCCGTTTTGGCTTGCGCTTAAGAGCTGCTGGGGAAAATCCCCATGCCCTGGATACCGCTGGCGTTTCGGTTAGCGCCGTCAGGTATCGGGGCCAAATCGCTTGCGGTATTTTATGCGGTATCGCTGGGGCTTATTTAGCAACCGCCCAAAACGCTGCTTTTTCGCAAAATATGACGGCCGGGCGCGGGTATCTTGCCTTGGCCGCCCTTATTTTTGGCCGTTGGCGACCGAAGCCAACTTTGCTCGCCTGTTTCTTATTTGCTTTTACCGATGCCATCCAAATTCGGTTGCAAGGCACCTATATCCCTGGCATTGGGATTATCCCGGTGCAGATGATCCAAGCGTTACCCTATTTATTAACAGTGCTGTTGCTGGCCGGTTTTATCGGCAAATCTGAGGCCCCGAAAGCCCTTGGTATCCCTTTTGTGAAAGACCGTTAACATGATGAATTTACTCGCTGCCGCTAGGGCCGTGCGGGAACAGGCTTATGCCCCTTATTCCCTATTTCGGGTAGGGGTTGCCTTGCGGGCCGTCAGCGGCAAAGTTTATGTGGGCGCCAATGTTGAAAATGCGGCTTACCCCCAGGGGCAATGTGCAGAAGCCAGCGCCATTGGCCAAATGATCGCCCACGGCGAAAAAGAAATTGCCGAATTGCTGGTATTTGCCCATGGTCACGAGATTTGCTCGCCTTGCGGCGGCTGCCGCCAACGCATCCGGGAATTTGCAACCAAAAGTACCATGATTTATTTGGCGAACCCAGCGGGCATCCAGCAGCAACTAAAATTTCAAGATCTATTACCACTATCCTTCGGGCCGGATATTATGAACGGGAAATCAGGAAAACCCCACCCAGCCATTGCCTTAATGGATTTAACCAGCTTGAATGATGACGACAACCCTGAAAAAATCCAAGCATTATGCAAGCGGGCGGTGAGCCCACTAGGGCCAGTGGCTGCTGTGTGCATCTTCCCCCGTTTTTTAACAACTGCTAAAAAAATCTTGCCGTTTTCGATGATACGCTTGGCAACCGTTGTCAATTTCCCCAAGGGCAATTTGGAACAGGATCAAATTATCCCAAGCACAACAACCGCCCTTCAGGATGGGGCGGAAGAAATTGATTTGGTGATCCCTTACCATCTTTATCTCACCAAACCCTCACTTGCCGCGCGCCAGAAAAACCAGAAATTGGTGGCAGCTGTCAAGGAAAAATGCGGGCCTGGACGTTTACTTAAAGTCATTTTAGAAACAGGAATGTTGCAAGAAACCGCCCTGATTGAATTAGCCGCGCAGGATTGCGTGGACGCTGGCGCTGATTTCTTGAAAACTTCAACCGGTAAAACCCCTATCGGGGCCACCTTACCTGCCGTTGAAACTTTATTAAAAATCATCCGCAAAACCTTTGAAAAAGACAGTCGGATGCTAGGATGCAAGGTTTCAGGCGGGGTACGTACGGCACAGGATGCCGATGCTTATCTGGAATTGGCGGAGCGGATGATGGGCAAAGGCTGGGCTAATCCTGCCACTTTCCGTTTTGGTGCCAGTTCTTTATTAGATCATTTATTGTCTTTACCCCCCAAACCAACAGCAGGAGATTATTAAGTCCGATGTTATTTCCGCAAGAAATCATTTACCGTAAACGGGAGGGAAAAACCCTAACCGCCGAAGAAATTAATTTTATGGTTACCGGTTTGCTGAAAAACGAGGTAACTGACAGCCAAATATCTGCCTTGGCCATGGCGATATTTTTCCGCGGCATGACAGCAGAAGAATGCGGGAATTTAACAAAATCCATGACCGCCTCCGGCAAAATGATGGAGTGGCCAAAGGCGGATTTTCATGGCCCCATACTCGATAAACATTCAACCGGGGGGGTTGGCGACAAAGTCAGTTTAATGCTAGCCCCCATGGTTGCGGCGTGCGGCGGATTTGTGCCCATGATTTCCGGTCGTTCCTTAGGCCATACCGGCGGCACTTTGGATAAATTGCAAGCAATTCCCGGATATAATGCCCAACCCAACCCCTTATTGCTGCAAAAAACCTTGAAACAAGCCGGATGTGCCATCATCGGCCAAACCGATGATCTGGCGCCAGCCGACCGCCGCATTTACGCCATTCGTGATATTACAGGAACCGTTGAATCAATCCCGTTAATTACAGCTTCCATCCTATCTAAAAAACTGGCGGCAGGCCTACAAGGTTTAGTGATGGATGTGAAATGGGGCAATGCCGCCTTCATGGCTGATGCCTCATCTGCCAAAACCCTAGCCATTAGTTTGATCCGCACAGCCAAAGCTGCAGGATTGCCCACCCGCGCTTTGATTACCGACATGAACCAACCGTTAGGGCTAAGTGCTGGCAACAGCGTTGAGATGATCGAAACCATCCAGTATTTAACCGGCAATCCGCGCGATCCCCGCTTACATGCCGTGGTGCTGGCTTTGGGGATTGATATGTTACTCTTGGGGAAATTGGCACATAACGCCGATGAGGCGCGGCAAAAACTGCAGAAAAGTTTAGATAGCGGCCAAGCGGCAGAAATTTTCCAGAAAATGGTGGGCTTATTAGGCGGGCCAACCGATTTACTGAAAAACTACCAAAAATACCTGGCAGTTGCCAAAATCATAAAACCTGTTCCCGCCCCTATCAGCGGCTACATCCACAGCATCGATACCAGACAATTGGGGATTGTTATCATGATGCTGGGCGGTGGACGCATAAAACCCCAAGACGTTATTGACCCGGCCGTTGGATTAACCCATATTCAAGGGGTGGGTATGAAAATCAGTAAAAATGACCCCTTATTGATGATCCATGCCAGCAGCCAAAGCCAGGCTGATCAAGCCGCCGTTGACGTGCAAAAGGCCTATATGATCAGCCAGCAACCTTCCCATCCACCTGCTTTGATTGTGGAACGTTTATTAGAGGATATTTAAAATGCCGCGGGCTTTTTTACTCGTCATGGATTCATTTGGTATTGGCGCTGCGGATGATGCCGCGGAATACGGGGATGTGGGCGCCAACACTTTTGGCCATATTGCCGAGTCTTGTGCCGCTGGCAAGGCTAATAAGCCGGGTGTTAGGCAAGGATCGTTGCAATTGCCAACCCTCTCTGCCTTAGGCCTTTTCCATGCCGCCGCGGAAGCATCGGGCAATATCATCAAAGGTGCCCCCTTACCTGCAAAAACCATTGGTTCTTACGGTTTTGCCGCCGAAAAAAGCCTGGGCAAGGACACGCCCAGCGGCCATTGGGAAATGGCTGGCGTGCCGGTCATGAAGGATTGGGGATATTTCCCCCACACTGTCCCCTGTTTTCCCGAATGGCTGACCCAACAATTGATTACCCAAGGGGGGTTACCTGGTATCCTGGGTAACCGCCATGCCTCTGGCACCGTGATTATTGATGAATGGGGGGCGGAGCATATGGCAACCGGTAAGCCGATCATCTATACCTCCGCCGACAGCGTTTTGCAAATTGCCGCCCATGAAACCACTTTTGGCTTGGCTAGGTTATATGCCCTTTGTGATTTGGCCCGAAAATTGGTGGATAAATTAAATATCGGGCGAGTGATTGCGCGCCCGTTCCTAGGCAATCCTGGCAGTTTTAAGCGCACCGCCAACCGCCGGGACTTGGCAACGCCACCACCTGAACCAACTTTGCTGGATTTTTTATTGCAAAATAAAAGGCAGGTTTTTGGGATTGGCAAAATCCCCGATATTTTTGCCCATCAAGGCTTTACCCATAAAGCCAAGGGTGATGGCAACAGCCAATTATTTGAGGAAACTTTCAAAGCCCAGCAGCAAGCGGCGAACGGCAGTTTAACCTTCACTAATTTTGTGGATTTTGACATGTTGTACGGCCATCGGCGCGATGTGGTGGGCTATGCCAAAGCACTTGAGCAGTTGGATCACCAATTGCTCGATTTCATGGTCGATATGCAGCCCGATGATTTGGCAATCATCAGCGCGGATCATGGCTGTGACCCAACCTGGCAAGGTACTGACCACACACGGGAGTTTGTGCCTGTCCTGGCATTCGGCCCGCGCGTGAAATCGGTTAATCTGGGCAAGCGCCGTACTTTTGCCGACATTGGCCAAACCATTGCCGAACATTTGGGCATTGCGCCACTCAAACGCGGCACGTCCTTCTTATCCCAAATCCTGGCTTAAGAAGGCTTTAGTCCACCCAATCCGCAGATAATTTCCCAGGAAACAGGATCAATTGGCATGACCGATAACCGCGGTTGCCGGACTAATCCCAATTGGGTTAACTGCGGATGTTGCTTGATTTGCTCTAAGGTGACGAGCTCGGGCAACTGTATGTCCGGCCCTAGATCAACCACCACAAAAACCTTTGTTGGATCCATAGAGTCGCGATAGGCGGCTTTTCTCACTTTGGCAATCCCCACAATTTCCAAGCCCACATTGGAATGGTAAAAGAAACAGCGATCATCTAAGCACATCGCCCGCAAGGAATTAACGGCCTGGCGATTGCGTACCCCGCGCCACTTCTTGCGCTTATCTTTTACCAAATCTTGCCAGGAATACTCCGACGGTTCCGATTTTATTAACCAGTAATTCAAATTTTCTATCTCCCTAGTGATTCATTTTTTATATGTTTATATTGCAAGTCAGGAAAAGACTTTCAAGACTTGATTCTTTTGGCTATTTTTCAAGTATCTTATGATAAATGGCAAAATCACATGTTGTTGCTAAATCAGCAGACTTCTCAGGATATAATCGCCCAAAATCTTCCGTTGACTGTAAAATATAACCCATTTTTATGTACCATATCTTAAGAAATTCTTTGTTTGAATCCACCCAATTTCTAGGGGCCAGTATCTCCAAGCGCATGATTACCCGGCCCTTACTCACCGCCCAGGCCTCCGCTGCCTCAATAAGTTTTTTACCAATGCCAAGGCTACGGTATTCAGGATCAGTCACCAACATACCAAAGCCAGCAAGATATTCATTAAACAAATTAACATTGATACAACCGACGATCTTTATCCCAATTTGGGCAATTAGCAATGCTTGATTTTGGAGTATCTTGGTCATTGCCTGAACATTAATACGTTCAGCATTTCCCTTCCATATCCCCGCTTCCGCCACCTGGTAAACCTTGTTCACCAATTGGCAAAGATAAGCCACATTCTTGGGGTGCAGGTCAGCTGGTTGCGGCTGGCGAATAACGACTTTTGTTTGGTCCGATCCTATTATTCCTTGATCTGGTTTAACCCCGCTCATTTCTTCATATCCTATGATTTCCCAAACCGATTCAAAAAACCTTTTGATGGAATTAAGTTCAATAAATGGTTGCCTAAATTTCCTGCTTTATTCCATATCAGCAAATTCTTGGTTAATCTTCATGCTTTCTATCCTCACACGTTTGCTAACTTCCTGTAAGTTCGCAGCCCATTCTTCCTTATTCATTTCATCGTTCATTTTTTTAATAGCTAGCTGAATATATTGGGTTTGTGATAAACGCATTTTCTTAGAATTAATTTTAATTTCTCGAATTAATTCATTATCTAAATCGATTGAGATGAAAGCCATCTTATTATTCCTAAATCTTTATCAGCTATAAGAAACCGTGAAATTCGGATCAAGCGGCCAGCGCGGGCGGGGCAATGTATCCAACCCATCTTGGCGGCCTTTTTTAAACCATTCAAGTCCCGCCCAAGCAATCATGGCGGCGTTATCGGTGCATAAGGCCGGGGGCGGGATGATACAAGGCAAATGATATTCCCCGCAAAGCGCTTGCAGTTTTTGCCTTAAAAATTGGTTGGAGGCCACCCCACCCGCCGCCACCAATCCCTTTAAGGTAATTTTCTGCTGTTTGATGCGTTTCAAAGCGCAATCAACCCGGTCAATAATGCAGTCAATCGCCGCCACCTGGAAGGAAGCGGCCAAGTCCTGCACCGCCGCTAAAGGCAATTGGCTGCCCACCGGCCCTAAGCTGCTGGCCTGCTGGTAAACCGCGGTTTTCAAGCCGGAAAAAGAAAAATTGGGATCTGGCCTGCCCAACATGGGTCTTGGCAAAGGAAATAATTGGATTTTATCCCCTTGCTGCGCCCGCAAAGCGGATTGTTTAGCCGCCGCCTCAACCGCAGGGCCACCGGGAAATCCCAATCCCAGCATTTTGGCAACTTTATCAAAAGCTTCCCCCAAAGCATCATCCAAAGTTGTCCCCAAACACTGATAATCGCCCACCGCCTTCACCAGCAATAATTGGCAATGCCCCCCCGATACCAGCAATAATATGTAAGGAAATTCAACCGCATCGGTTAGCCGGGCGGTTAAGGCATGCCCCTCCAAATGGTTGACCGCAATCAACGGTTTGTTTTTGGCGAGAGCGATGGATTTCGCCATGGTCAACCCGACAATCAACCCGCCAATTAAGCCAGGGCCCGCGGTGGCGGCGATCACATCAATTTGGTCAAGCGACAATTGCGCTTGCTGCAACGTTTTCTCAAGCAACGGCCGTAAGTGGATTAAATGGTTGCGGGCGGCAATTTCCGGCACCACCCCGCCATAAGGCCGATGCTCGGCTATCTGCGACAAAATGGATTGAGCCAGGATGCGTCGATCTGACCCAACCAGGGCAACCGCCGTTTCATCACAACTGGTTTCGATGCCAAGCGCAATCGTCATGGATTATTTTCTTGTTTTTTGCTAGACCCGGTTTATGAAGAAACGGTACCGAATATCAATACATCTGACAAGCCGATTATTATCCTTGATAGATTTTGTTTGATCGATTTTGCTTTTCTTGTCATTGATGGATAGTTAGATTGTGCCTGCTAGCTTTTATGGTCCTTATGAAACGAAAAATTTCTTCATCTTCCTTATCATTCAAAGCATCTGCCCGCCCGAATTGGCGGATTGGCAGCCGTGGCAGCCCCTTGGCGCTTGCCCAGGCCAATGAATTTAAAAACCTATTGTTACTAAATTATCCCGATTTGGCTGCCGACGATCTTATTGAAATCATCCCCATCAAAACCACCGGTGATAAGATCCAAGACAGGGATTTGGCTAATATCGGCGGCAAGGGTTTATTTACCAAAGAAATTGAAGAGGCCCTGCTAGCCAACCAAATTGATTTTGCCGTTCATTCCATGAAAGATGTGCCGACCATTTTACCCGAAGGCTTGGAAATTCCCTGTTTATTACCCCGGCGTAATCCCTTGGACGCTTGGTTCAGCCGCGACCATTTTTCCCTGGCAAATTTGCCGTCGGGCTCAATTGTCGGCACCTCTTCCCTGCGGCGAAAATCACAAATACTCGCCCGCAGGCCTGATCTCAAAGTGGTGCCCTTGCGGGGGAATGTCCAAACCCGTTTAGAAAAACTAAACCGGCGGGAAATTGATGCAACTGTTTTAGCCTTGGCCGGTTTGGAGCGATTAAACCTGGCCGACCAAGCCACCCATATTTTATCGGCGGAGGAAATGTTGCCAGCCGTCGCCCAAGGGGCCATCGGCATCGAAATTCGGGAGGATGATCAACGGACACGGGAATTGCTGCAACCTTTGAATGACTGGAAAACCACTATCTGCATTCAGACGGAGCGTGCCTGTTTGCAGGAATTGGACGGATCCTGCCGCACCCCGATTGCAGCCTTGGCCCAATATGATGAAAAATCAGAAACCCTGTCCCTGCGAAGCATGTTGGCCGCCACTGATGGCAGCAAGGTGGTGTTTGATGACCGCCGGTCGCCGTTTTCAGGAGCGCTTAAAATGGGGCAAGACGCCGGTAAGGCCTTGCGCGAAAAATACCACAAATGAGCAGAAGAATTTCTTTCTTTTTAGGAACGACTCTGGCTAAAATATAGTTATGCATAAAAATACCCCGCGCCATATCTTAATCACCCGTACGGAAGAGCCGCTCATCGGCCTGTCCGATGGGCAGCCTTTATTAAGCTACTTGGAAAAAAATGGTATCCAAACGACCATCGCCCCGTTATTAACCATTCAACCTGTCCCGAAAACAGAAAACCAGGTTGATCCAAAAGATAGTGGTGTCGTCCAAGCCATCCTATTCACCAGCTCGCATGCGGTCAAATTATGGGCAGAACGCGATCAATCCCGTGATATCTTGGTATTAACCGTTGGCGACCATACCGCAAGTGTCGCCCAAGAACTTGGCTTCACCCACATCAGAAGCGCCGGGGGGGATGTGACTGAGTTGTTGGCTTTGGTCAAATCCACCTTAAACTCTGGCAATGGAAAAATCCTTTATCCCTGCGCCCGCTTCACCAGCGTTAATATAGCTGAAAAACTGCAGCCATTAGGGTTTGTCGTCGAACCCGTTATTGTGTATGACGCTGTGCCCGTGAAAGAATTATCAACCGATGTCCGGCAAAAAATCCACAACCAGCTGATTACGGATATCATTTTCTTTTCCGCCCGCGGGGCCGCCACTTTTAAGAATTTGATTGACCAGGATCATTCCTTAAAAACCGCTTGTAAAAAGATCCATTGTTTATGTTTCAGCCATGCCATTGCCCAAAATATGCAGGAATTTCCTTGGAAATCCCTGCATATTACCGCCAAACCCGATATACCCAGCCTGATTGAATTAATCGAAACCACCGACAGCAGCCAGCGAGATAATCCGATGTTTTACCCAGAAAAAGACACCCTCACCCGCATATCTTCCTTCACCAGCCTGATACTCGTTTTATTGCTGGGGGCAGGTTTATTCACTTATCCACAATGGTTTGCATCCCGTTCTTCAGAAAACGCCTTGCCAAGCAATGGCTTGGAGCAATGGCAATCAGCAGCGCAGCAACTGACCAGTTCGCTGCAAGCCCAAGAATCCAGGTTAAATAAGCTTGAAACCCTGCTTCAAAATACAAATGATCCGTCTGTTACCGTCCGTTTGCAAAATCTGGAACAGCAGTTGGCTATTATATTTGAAAAATTATCGGTTACCAATCCCGCCCTCGATTTAAACCCTCTGTTATCCTCCCTGCAGGATTTATCGAAACGGTTAACTTACCTTGAAACCACCAACCAAAATGATGGGCAAAACATCCAAAGCCTGACCCAAGAAAGCACCCAATTACGCAATCAGCTGAATAACAGCAACAGCCGCCTGCAATCTTTGGAAAATGCCTGGAACATCATGACGGCAGACCGCCAGCAAGGGCAAACCCAAATGATGGAAATTGCCAATCAAGTCAAGGCACTCCAAGAAAAAGCCAAGATTGATCAAGATCCAACCTTGGCCGCTTTATTCTTAACCGCTGGCCAATTTGAAACCGCTTTGATGAACGGTCAGGGATTTGTCAATGAATTGGCCGCCATTAAAAGGTTGGGCGCCCATCAACCCCCGGTCATGGATTGGCTGAAAAAAGCAGAGGTTTTAGAACCTTGGGCCGTCACCGGATTGTTATCTTACCCGCAATTACAGCAAAAATTGAATGAAGTCTCCCAACAAGCTGCTCAAGATGATTTGGCCCAAGGGTTGCGGCAAAACGGCTGGGATAGGCAATTGGCCGCCCAGCTATCCGGTTTGATCACTATCCGCCCGATCGGCGCACAAACCGTCGGGGATGATTTGCTATCAAAATTGGCGCGGGCGGAGGCTAAGTTCACGAGCAGGCAATTTGCAGCAGCAGCAGCCGAATTAACCGGCGACCAATTGCCAACTTATATCCAGGAATGGCGCAATCATTTGAATGCCCGCATTCAGGCCGATCTCTTACTCGTAGAATTTAAAAACATCATTTTAAAAAATTTCGTCTCTAACCCTTAAGGCAGCAAGTCATTTATGTTAAAAGCGCTTCTTTTTTCCCTAATTGCCAGCATCTGCGTATTGGCAGCCTTTTGGATCACCCAGCAACCGGGGACCTTAATGATCGAATGGCTGGGATACCGGATTGGAGCACCTATCAGCTTTTTATTTTTAGCCTTGGCACTGGTGGCAGGCTTATTATACCTATTAATTTGGTTATGCTATGCGTTGGTCTTGACCCCTCACCGCATCCGCAAGGCACAGGCTAATGAACGCCGCAAGAATGGCTATAAGGCCCTAACCAAAGGGATGGTGGCGTTAGCGGCAGGGGACGCGGTTGAGGCCCAACGCCACGCGCAAAAAGCTACCCTACTCA
The DNA here is from genome assembly GCA_016722635.1 of Rhodospirillaceae bacterium. Taxonomy (NCBI): domain Bacteria; kingdom Pseudomonadati; phylum Pseudomonadota; class Alphaproteobacteria; order Rhodospirillales; family Rhodospirillaceae; species Rhodospirillaceae bacterium. The sequence goes on from JADKIX010000003.1 coordinate 549,447, forward strand.
TGAATGATCCGCCCTTAACCCTTTTACTCACGGCCCAAGCTGCCCAATTAAGTGGTGATGAGCAGGCGGCTGAGAAATATTTTCAATTGATGCTCGATAATAAGGAATCCGCTTTCCTGGGATATCGCGGCCTCTTGATGCAGGCCTTGCGGCAAAAAAAGTATCAGCTTGCCCTGGATTACACCCGTCAAGCACTCAAAACCCACCCGAAAGCCGATTGGTTAGCACAAACCCAGTTTGAATTGGAAACCAAACTAGGTGAATGGGTATCTGCGGATCAAAGCCTACAATTACTCAAAAAAGCCAAAAAACTTCCCCCCGCACAACTGCGGCGTTTTGAAGGGTTGTTATTAACCGAAACCGCCCGTGGGGCTTCTGCTGGGCAACCGGTGCTAGCAATGGAGAAAGCGGAAGCCGCCCTTAAATACATCCCCCATTTTATCCCTGCCCTAATCCTTGAGATCAAGGGTTTGCTGCAAGCGGATAAAAAGAAACCAGCGGGCAAGCTGGTGGAAAGACAATGGCAGATTGTCCAGCACCCCGCTTTACTGCAATTATATTGGCAATCTTTGCAAGACCAACCGCGTGAGGAACAGTTAAAAAGGTTAGAGAAACTGGCAAACACGATCACCCCCTTGCCGTCGGATATTTTATTGGTATTGGCCGAAGCGGCCGTTCAGGCTAAATTATGGCCGGAAACAAGGCAATATTTAGAAAAAATTATTCAAAATGGTCATAAAACCGCTAAAGCCTGTCGTTTGATGGCTGAGCTTGAGGAGAATGAAACCCAAAATTACCGCATCGCCATGCGGTGGTTAACCCAAGCATCAGAAGCGCCGGAAGAAGCCTGTTGGATTTGCCAAAAATGCCAAACTAATTACCAGGAATGGCAAGCTTGCTGCAGCCATTGCCAGGAATTTGACCAATTTCTTTGGGCTTATCCCTCTTCTTCTTTGCCACTGAATAAAAATGACATGGTTATCTCGCTGGCGGCCAGCCCGTTATCCTTATCCTCATCCTTATCTTCCGTGCCGCTTATGAGTAATCTTGCCGGGGAGGAAAATAAGCTTAAAGACGAAAAGCCTAAAGAAGGTGGCATGATGATGACCATCGTGGATTCAACCCCGATTGTTTCAGCGCAAGCCGCACCAGAAAAACCAGCCGTTGACAGCAAAGCCGCAATCGACGCGGCGCGCCAGGTTAACTGAAAGCCCTATCGAATTCTCTTTTTTAGGAAAACCAGCGCCTGCAATTGACCTGGCAATTTAGCCTAAAGATTGCTGCAGGCGCTTTTTCACCCGTTCAACCCCTAATACCTGCATCACTTCCCACAAATCGGGGGATTCGCGGGCCCCGCAAATCGCCACCCTGATCACCATCATCACATCGCCAAAATGGCCTTTATAGGCTTTGGGATCCTTGTCAAAAGTTTTCCCATTGGGGGCATAGCCTTGCTTTAAAGCCATATCTTTGGCGTAATCCAGCATCTGCTGCTTCTCCCAACTGGTTTGATAATCCTTTAAAAAAGCGGCAATAATCGCGTTGCGGTCAATGGGGCTGATACGTTCTGGAAATGGGAAAACTGGTAAGTCATTAAATAATTCGTCATAAATGAAAAATAACTGGCTGCGTAAATCCTGCCAGGTGGCGATACGCTTGGATCTGCGCTCCCCGCCGCGCTCAATATTGAGGGCACGCTTGGTAAGGGTTTCATGTTTTTTCATTAATTCTGCAAGCGACTGATCCCATTCAAGCGCCCATTGCAGCGCGCGCTTATATAAAGTTTCCGCATCCAAATCCGCAATGATATCTTTGCTAATACTGCTGAGTTTATCAAAATCACTTAACGCCCCATGCGGGGAAAATTGTTTAAAATTAATGGCAAAATCAGCCAAAGGTTTGGCTGGATTCTGCCGCCGCCAATCTTCAAAAGACGAGGCAATGAGATGGGTTAGATATTCGAGCACCGCCTCAACCGGAAAACCCTTCTGAAAATAAAATTGGATATTGGCTTCAGGGTCTTTGCGCTTGGATAATTTCCGGCGGGAATTATGGCCATCTGGCTGCGCCTCTAATTTTTCAATCGGCCCTACATGGGCATATTTCGGCGGCTGCCAACCGAATGCTTGGAATAACTGCAAATGCAGCGGCACGGAGGCCAGCCATTCATCGCCCCGTACCACATGGGTTGTCCGCATCAAATGGTCATCAACCGCATGGGCAAAATGATAGGTGGGCAACCCATCTGATTTAATCAGCACCGCATCCACATCATTTTCCGGCACGGAAATATCACCCTTGATTTCATCATGCCAGGTCAGGCGTTTATCATAAGAACCAGGGGCTTTTAAGCGCACCACATATTTGGTTTTTTGCGCAAGCTTTTCTTGCACTTTCTCAACCGGTGCATCCCGCCATTTGGCCCATTTGCCATAACAACCGGGGCGCTGTTTGCTGAGGGTTTGTTTGGCGCGGGTTTCATCCAATTCTTCCATGGTAAGGAAGCAAGGGTAAGCCAATCCTTTAGCAATTAATTCTCGCACAAAAGTATGATAGATGGGAACCCGTTCCGATTGCACATAGGTGCCATAAGAACCTTTTTGCAAAGCCTGGCCCTTGTCAACCCCCACCACCCCTTCATGGGGCAATAAATTCACTTGGGTCAATGCTTGGATAATGGTGTTGACGGCATCGGCATGGTAGCGTTCATTGTCGGTATCCTCGAGCCGCAGAAAAAACACCCCACCACTTTGATCCGCTAACCGTTTGTTAATCAAGCTCATATACACGCCGCCAATATGCATGAGCCCGGTTGGGCTGGGGGCAAAACGGGTGACCATGGCCCCTTTCGGCAGTAAGCGGGGGGGATAAAGCTTTTCATAATGGCTGGGTGGCAGCAAATCGGGCTGGCTCGCAAATAATAAAGCAGCCACTTGCTCAGCAGCGGATGGTTGCGGTTGGGCAGGTTTATTGGCAGGATTTTTGGTCATGATCATTCCATTGGTAATTGTTGCCTTTTTCTCCCATAAAAGCCGCTCTTTGGCAAGGGAGTTATCGGCTTATCTTTTTGAATACCCCTACCACCCAATTCCCATCTCCATCTGATCAACTTCACCTGATCAATTTTGTAAGCTTAGGTAATTTTCGTATTTCTTTTTTTAAGAAAAGATATTTACCCGTGACAAACCCGATAAATATGATAAAAGAACTTTGGATTCATCGATATCCCTATTGTGCCGACGTAGCTCAGGGGTAGAGCAACTGATTCGTAATCCGTAGGTCGCAAGTTCAATCTCTTGCCGTCGGCACCAACATTCGCTAAACCCATTTCACCTCATATTATCTCCTGATTTCCCCTCTCTATTCCCATAAAAAAATCCCTGGTCTTTCAACCGGGGATCTTTTCTATGGCATTAGTGCTTTATATGAAGCATTTATTGACAGATAACAGACGCCCCCCCAACATCTACCACAACACCATTGTTTTTGTTGATCATGCCATCGCATACAGATGCAGAAGATATAGATTTATTGCCGCCCAAATTCTTAAAATAGATCCTATCAAATAATTCAAAAGCAACAATCTTTGCATTTTTAATGACAACATCTTTCAGACTGATTTCCAATTCGTTAAAAGTACCATTTGCTACCATGACCCCAGTCCGGGCCCCATCAATTGATATATTTTCAAAAGTGATATCTTTATGACTACCCGGTGTTAAATTAGTAAAGGTACCAGCATAAATCCCAATCTGGGCAAAAGAAGGCTTGTCCAAAACCACATTTTTTACATGGACGCTGCCGGAATCCTCGATAGAAACGATAGAAGAATGATTACCACCCCTAACATTCACATTCTCTACCTGGACATTAGTTGAAGAATCTATAGAAATGGCACCGTCTGAATCGTCGCTATTAGTAATTGTCACGCCACTAATTGTGACGTTGCGGGAATTGTTTATGTCCACCGCATACTCAACATCAGGATCCACTATTCGCACATTAGAGACACGAACACCATGAGCACTAATACGCAAGGCACTATTTTGACGCGACGATAAGCCAGTTGCAGCTATCTTGAGAAAAATATTACTAAGTACAGTATTAACATCTATGTCAGTATTCCTAGCGATAGCTATCCCTTCACCCTTTCCAATCACACTGATATTACTGCCAATAACATTCTTGGTGTCGGATAAAGATATTCCAGTGGCTTGAAAATTTCCAACGCCAATATTGGTCAGATTCACGTCTTGTGATTCAGTAAACCAAATGCCAATTGAACGATTATCATAATCATAATTGGTAAAAACAACCACTTGCGATAAATTGATGCCTTGGCTCTGAACAAATTTGAAGCCCCGGAAGTTTATTGAGTAACTATTCACATTATCTAAACTTATATTACGTGAGTTGTTAAAAGATCCAGCAATACCACAAGTGTTATGGAAAGAAACAGTGGTTAGGTTCATGTTGGTTATATTATCGGTATACACCCCTCTTGTGCTGTATCCCATATCTTAACTGCATTCATTTTAATGAAGCTGGAATTGGAGAATGATGCTCCCCGACGACCGCCCTTCATGTCGATCCCGTAAAGAATGGGGTTAAGAATGCCATTGGCAGAAAAAATATCTTTAGAAGTGTCGGCCTGCTGGATGGTCGGCCGCGTCCCAGGGGTATTGTATGTGGTATTTGTATAGGTCATACCGCCATCAAACGATACTTTCATCCCTAATGCCGCTCCACCACCGGCGATGCCCACATGCTCATTATTAAATTTAACGGTATCGTCGGTATTAATCGCCCCAAAACTGCCATCCACCAACACAATCGCATCATTGGCTGCGCGCTGCACCACGTCATCCAGCTGGCTGGCTGATCTCGCATCAATAAGCCAAATTTCGGAAATTGCATTGCCAGCGCTATTTTGATCCCATACCACTTCGACAGCAGGCAATAACTGCAGACCTTGTCCGGTCGCATTGCCAGGATTTTGCGGTAGATCGTGCTGCTGCCTTGCTTCACTTGCGTCGGCACATTCCCCATTTGCCTTGGCGCCTGGCTAAATGCCCGCTCCACAACCGAGGTTCTGCCCGCAGCCCCAGCCACGCCAAACTGATAGCTGACCCCAATCGTGCCATATCCACCCAAACCCTTCTTATCATCATTCTTGCCGTGCGCCCCAATGTTCAAGCTAAGCTGGCTGCTAATCGGTACATTCACTTCCATCCCTGCCGTCATCCCCGAAGCTTGCCCAAACCGGTAATAGCCTGCTGAAGCGGTTAACCCAACATTGCCGATATTTACCCCATAACTCAATTCCACATCAAAACCCGGCTTCATCACCTCATAGCTCGGCTTCGTCACTTCAATTGCCATATGGCATACACGCGGCTGGCCATTATTGTTGGTACAGGAGTTCTGCGGTACCGGCACACAACCCGTACTGGGGATGCAATTCTCCCCAGTTGGTTCCTTATCGACTAACACGCCCCGGACACTGCCTTTTTCAATCTGATGACTTTTGTTGCCAATAAGCATATATCCATTAACCTTCACCCCGAATCCGCCGAAAATCACTTCCATCCCGCCGCCAACATGGTAATATTGCTGGTCACGCGCACTCCGCTCCGCCCCAACGCTGGCATAGCCCCGCACCCCCCAATCACCGCCGCCAATGCTATATCCGCCCCCAAAGGCCCCATTCTTACTATTGCCACCCAAAAAGCCGCCACCCACCGTGATGAAAGGCGAACCTGTCAATAAACTGCCACCCAAGGGTATATAAACACTGCCTTGTGAGCCATATTCGCCCTTGCTGTCCGCTAACCCATCCAAGCGGATGTTCTGGGCAACCCCAACGCCACCCATCGCCCCATAAATTCCTATCACCGCCACGCTTGACGCCAATAATCTTTTAAACCCCAAAGTTGATTGTTCGATCCTTCTCATCTCTAACGACTCCTGTAAATAACAATAATCTGTGTGTGAATATGCGAAATAAAATATATTTTCTTGGCTTCTATACTAAATTGAAATTTTAATAACTACCACTTTCATAAAATTATTTTGCATTTAGTAGTAATTACTTATACTAAAATTGTATATCCCACAATATCCAAAAATATATTCTGTGCCCAGAACGTGGTAAGCCGCTGTTATCCCCAGATAATTAGGGATATCGCTAGGGGTAGAGCAACTGATTCGTAATCCGTAGGTCGCAAGTTCAATTCTTGCCGTCGGCACCATTTTCCCCATTTATCGATTGGCCGCTATTTTTCACTTCATTCTTTTAGTTTTTGGCGTTAAACTAATAAGCTTGCTGGCTGATCCGATGATGATTTATTGGCGTCCAATGTTCAGCATCTCATTGGTGACCATGATCAGAATTGATTGTCATCTTGGCTAAAGCTAAGATCATGACAATAATAAACGAATTAGGTTCCTCTGTATCATCCGATGCAGGGTCAGATCTTCTTAAAGAAACACGATTAGGGTTATTTTCATCAATGATTGCGTAATCATTGATGATTTTCCTGATCGTCGACTTCTAAAGATAAGAACCAGGCAACCGCTGCCTCAAGGTTTGCCAAAGTTCTTTTGCAGTGCAGTTTTGTTTATCAAGCATTTCAAATCCACCAATGGATTTTGCGTATATAGGATATAATCCCGCTGGCCTTTTGATATCAATCACGCACTTCGGAAATAACTACGTTGCCTGCGAAGTGCGAAGGGAAATCAACCACAAACGATTCATTGAATGTGTCAGACTGACAGTTCTTGGAGACGGAAAACATCTTCCAAACCTTACCCGATGATAAAGAATCGTCATTCAAATCATAAGCGATTAAATGCATCAAATTCTTTTCTTTCATGGTTATAAAATTCTTTTCCAAACCAATGCCAGGCAACTTCATGTTCATCCCCGGCCTGCCATCATAATTGATGCAGATTAAGAAAGATCCCTGCTGCAAATACCCGTCCATTTGCTCTTTGTCTTCGGCCATCCTGTTTCCATAGATAATTGTGCTAAGCTCATCGGTCAAGACATCAACCAGGAGATATTTTTCCATGGAGCTGCTGCCATAATACTGATTGTTCCAAGTCTCCGATGGCCAGAAGTCTTGAACCAGATCCCCCTGATATCCCCACAACTCATCGCCGTCGCCTGCTAATAGCTTTAAAGTATATTGATCCTTGTTTATGGCGGACAAGGGTTCCCCAAACATGTTGGTATCAAATTCCCCAGTTTCTAGTAGGTAAAAATTTCCCCCGAGACCAGTTTGGCTATCCATATATTTTAACAGATAATTTGAATCTTGCTCGAATAAAGGTCTATCGGGGGCATTGATGTCAATAAGCTGTTCCACTATTCCATTGGCAGTTCTTTTCCAATGAACCATTTTGTCGGTGATGATATGGTGTAAAATAATGATATGAAACCTTGGCATCAAACGGCGGGGTTCTCTGTTGCCTCAAGCCGCCCTTCTCATCAAACACTAATCCGAACAGCTGATTGGCAGAAAAAGCATCATTATTGGCTGCCGACCTCCAAACAACCGTGCATCCCAGCACTAAGTCTTGCTGATTTGAGCGAAGGAATTTGCACCCAGAATAATGCGAGGGCCATGTTGGCGGGCAAACAACTTTTTGCCCGCAATTCCCTGTCAATTCCTGGGAACCGAGCGGAACATTGAAGGGGGCAATAATTGGGATAGAAGCGTCTGGCTCCATGCATGGCATCAGAAAATTGGTTATCACAAAACTTGAAGCCAGGCATAGCAGTATTTTCTTCAGCATAGGGCAAAATCCTTTTAGCAAGATAAAATATGACAAAAATTAAAAAATATATTTCAACTGCATCTTATATCTACACATTGTGTCGAAAATTACAACTTACGTATTACCCATGTTGCCAGGCAAGAAAAACTTGCTATGCTACTCGCGTTTGATCAACCTTCATAATGAACTTATTTTGCAGCGGAAACCCATGACGGATTT
>JADKIX010000004.1 GCA_016722635.1 Rhodospirillaceae bacterium
GGTTGGATTAATCGCTGCTTGTGATATTGCGGTGGCCAGCCATTCGGCAATTTTTGTTTGTCTGGAGGCAATTGGGGTTATTCCTGCCGTTATTTCGCCTTATGTGATTAAAGCAATCGGGGAAAGGCAGGCGGGTCGTTAGGTTTTAACGGCGAAACGTTTGATGCCAGAACAGCGCAACAAATTGGCTTGATCCATGCTATTGTCCAACCGGCTGATCTGGATTTGGAAATTGAAAAAATTTTCAGTCTTTATTGCAAGGGCGCCCTTAGCGCAACGGGAAGCCAAAAACTAGTCCACGAAGTGTCGGGTCAACCAATTAATATGGCCCTTATCCGTAATACTGCCGAACGAATCGCCCGCCGCCGTGTGTCCGTTGAAGGACAAGAAGGTATCAACGCCTTCCTTAAAAAAATGCCGCCGTCTTGGCAAAAAACAAAGAATAAGGAATAAAGCCATGTTCCAAAAGATATTGATTGCCAACCGGGGGGAAATTGCCTGTCGTATTATGGAAACAGCCCGGCGGTTAAATATTCGCACAGTTGCTATTTATTCGGATGCTGATAAATCCGCCAAACATACCCAAATGGCAGATGAAGCTTATAGGGTCGGGGCAACAGCCGCCCAACAAAGCTACTTAAAAATTGAAAATATTATTGATGTCTTGCGCGGTGTGGGGAGAGGCCGTTCATCCAGGATATGGTTTTTATCTGAAAATGCCAATTTTGCTGAAGCAGCAACAAGCCAAGCGTATGTTATAGGATCCCTGCATCCGCTATCCGTGCGATGGGTTCAAAATTGAAGCAAAGAAGCTGATGGAAGCTGCAGGGTGCTTATTTTACCCGGTCACCACCGGGCGGATCAGCAGGATGATAAAATTTATTGCAAGCTGCCCAGAGAATTGGATTCCCGTTTTAATCAAGGCGGCAGCTGGTGGTGGCGGTAAGGGGATGCGCCGGTTGATCAGTCGCTGAGTTTTATGGCCGCCTTAGCTTCGGCAAGAAGGGAAGCGAAGGTCGCTTTTGGCGATGAAGCCGTGTTGGTTGAAAAATATTTATTTGCTATCACCCCGTCATATTGAGATCCGCGTTTGCCGACCAACAGGGCAATATCGTGCATCTCTTTGAACGGGAATGTTCCATCCAAAGGCGGCATCAAAAAGTCATTGAAGAAGCCCCCTCAGTCTTGGTGACTCCTAAACTTCGCCAAGAGATGGGACAGGTTGCAATCAATGCGGCAAAAGCAGCGATTATCAGGGCGCTGGTACGGTTGAGTTTATTGTTGATCAACAGGGTCGATTTTATTTTATGGAAATGAATACCAGGTTGCAAGTTGAACATCGGGTCACTGAGAAAATTACCGGTCAAGATTTGGTAGAGTGGCAATTATTAGTTGCAAGCGGCAAACCTTTGCCCTTATCCCAAAAAGAACTAAAAATTTACGGCCATTCTATTCAAGCGCGCATATATGCAGAAGATCCAGATCGTGATTTCCTGCCTTTCAAGCGGGCATGTCCATCATCTGCAATTACCCAAAGCAGCAGCTGAACATATTTTAGTTGATTGCGCGATTCGTCCGGGCGATGATGTGACCATCCATTATGATCCGATGATGATGAAAATGGTCAGTTGGGCGGAAGACCGCGGAAGGGCAATCAAGAATTTATCTACCGCTTTATCAGAGACCATTGTTTTAGGGGTAACCAATAATATTCATTTTTACAGGCCGTATTGAACCACCCTGCCTTTGTTAAGGGTACTATCGATACCCATTTTATTCAGACCTATCAACAAGATTTGCTGCCTAAACCATCAACGTCTTTGCAAGAAAAATTGGCATTGGCTGCAACGCACGATTTCTTGAAAAAACGGCAAAATCAGGCTATCTCTTCTCCCTGGTATAATGATCATAATTGGCGTATGAATTATATCCAAGCGGAAACCTTATCTTTTAAAGGTCAAGATCAAGAAACCCAAGTCTATGTGGAGAAAAAGAGGGATAAATCTTTGCTTTGGGCTATCCATATAAATCAGCAGGTATTTGAAGTAGGGATAGTATCGGAAACCAAACAAACCTGGTGATCGAATTTGCCAATGATCGATGGAATATACCGACTTATTGGAACCAGCAAGAATTTCATACCACTATGGATAGTAAAAATTATAAGCTTACCTATATAGATCCTTTGAAGGTAGTGGCTGCAGACGAAGTGGGCGTTATAACGAAATTAACCGCGCCCATGCCAGGTAAAATTTCACAGATTTTTGTTAAGGTTGGCGATCAGGTTGAAAAATCCACCCTCTATTGGTGTTAGAAGCAATGAAAATGGAACATACAATTCGGGCGCCAGCGGAGGGGAAGATTGCCCAAATTTTATGCCAGACAGGGCAATTCGTTCAAGAAAATAGCTCTTTAATCAAATTTGAATAAAGGAATGGATCATGTCATTCCAACTAACCGGCCAACTAACCGGCCAACTAACAAATTTTCCTAAAAAAGTTAAAATTGTTGAGGTGGGTGCCAGAGATGGGTTGCAAAATGAACCCAATATTTTAGACGTAAAAACCAAAGTTGAGTTGATTAACCGCTTGGCACAGGCGGGCCTCCAACATATTGAAGCCGGGGCATTTGTTTCCCCTAAAAAAATTCCGCAAATGGCCGATTCTTCCGAAGTGTTTGCAGGGATTGATCGCATAAAAAGTGTTACATACACAGGCTTGGTGCCAAACCTGATGGGGTTTGAGGCTGCACTAGCTGCCAAAGCAGATGAAGTTGCCATATTTGCGGCTGCTTCAGAAACGTTTTCAAAGCGTAATATTAATTGCACAATTGACGAAAGTTTTGAACGTTTTGCACCGGTTATGCACGCTGCCAAACAGGCAAAAATTCCTGTTAGAGGATATTTGTCTTGTGTTCTAGGTTGTCCCTATGAAGGAAAAATTTCTGTTCAAAAAGTCGCGGTGTTATCAAAAAATTATGGGATATAGGATGTCATGAAATTTCCTTGGGTGATACTATTGGGGTGGGTGTTGTTTCAGAAACCTATGCGTTAATCGACGCGGTTAGGGCGGTCAGTCCCAATTGAAAAAATAGCGGTGCACTTCCATGACACTTATGGGCAAGCGCTTGCCAACATTATAGTCGCATTACAGATGGGGGTTACGGTAGTTGACAGCTCGGTTGCAGGGCTCGGCGGCTGTCCGTATGCTGTTGGGGCAAGTGGGAATGTGTCGACGGAGGATGTCGTTTATGGATTAAATAGGATGGGGATCCAAACAGGAATTAACCTTGATTGGCTGGTATCTGTGGGGCAATGGATCAGCAAAATTTGTAAGCGGCCTAATTCATCAAAAGCGGGCGTTGCGATCGCATCGAAACAATTAAAGAAAGATTAATGCTTTTCTGTAGTATCTTGAAGAAATCTACCATTTAAAAGAATCTATAAATTGTTATAGAAAATAGTTGACAATCAGTGGCGTAGTTTATAAAGTCCCTGAGCTGTTTAAAATAGCCGGATGATCGATTGGCTGCTTTAAACGAAGTTTTTAGCCGGTTTGGCGTGTTGTATGACAAGTGAGTAGAGGAGAGAGAGAAGGGATAGGAGGGAGGTGGAGTGAGTGGGGGGATAGGGGTATCTTTTAACTCTTTGAAGATAGAAATGAGCGCTAGCGTTTAGGCATGTTGAGGGTGAGAGCCTTTGATATGTTTGGACGAGAGACGTTTGAGGAAGGTTTGAATTAAATTGGGCTCTGATTTGCAGTTTAGGCTGTGGATCGAGTAAGTTAAACTGAGAGTTTGATCCTGGCTCAGAACGAACGCTGGCGGCACGCTTAACACATGCAAGTCGAACGGATGGTAGCAATATCATTAGTGGCGAACGGGTGAGTACAAAGTAGGAACCTGCCCTTGGGTAGGGGATAACTATGGGAAACTATAGCTAATACCCTATAAGCCCTTTGGGGGAAAGATATATTGCCGAAGGAAGGGCCTACGTCGGATTAGGTAGTTGGTAGGGTAAAAGCCTACCAAGCCTGAGATCCGTAGCTGGTCTGAGAGGACGATCAGCCACACTGGGACTGAGACACGGCCCAGACTCCTACGGGAGGCAGCAGTGGGGAATATTGGACAATGGGGGCAACCCTGATCCAGCGATGCCGCGTGAGTGATGAAGGCCTTCGGGTTGTAAGCTCTTTTGCACGCGACGATGATGACGGTAGCGTGAGAATAAGCCCCGGCTAACTCTGTGCCAGCAGCCGCGGTAATACGAGAGGTGCGAGCGTTGTTCGGAATGACTGGGCGTAAAGGGCGCGTAGGTGGCTCTACAAGTCAGATGTGAAAGGCCTAGGCTTAACCTGGGGATGGCATTTGAGACTGTAAAGCTAGAGTCCGGGAGAGGATAGCGGAATTCCTAGTGTAGAGGTGAAATTCGTAGATATTAGGAAGAACACCGGTGGCGAAGGCGGCTATCTGGACGACAACTGACGCTGAGGCGCGAAAGCGTGGGGAGCAAACAGGATTAGATACCCTGGTAGTCCACGCCGTAAACGATGAGTGCTAGACGTTGGAAGGTTTACCTTTCAGTGTCGCAGCTAACGCATGAAGCACTCCGCCTGGGGAGTACGGTCGCAAGATTAAAACTCAAAGGAATTGACGGGGGCCCGCACAAGCGGTGGAGTATGTGGTTTAATTCGACGCAACGCGAAGAACCTTACCAGCTCTTGACATGGGAAGTATGGGTCACAGAAATGAGATCCTTCAGTTCGGCTGGCTTCCACACAGGTGCTGCATGGCTGTCGTCAGCTCGTGTCGTGAGATGTTGGTGTTAAGTCCCGCAACGAGCGCAACCCCATGTTCAGTTGCCATCAGGTTAAGCTGGGCACTTTGAACAAACTGCCGGTGATAAGCCGGAGGAAGGCGGGGATGACGTCAAGTCCTCATGGCCCTTACGGGCTGGGCTACACACGTACTACAATGGTGGTGACAGAGGGACGCAATAGGGCAACCTGGAGCAAATCCTCAAAAGCCGTCTCAGTTCAGATTGTTCTCTGCAACTCGAGAGCATGAAGTTGGAATCGCTAGTAATCGCTAATCAGCAGGTAGCGGAGAATACGTTCCCTGGGCCTTGTACACACCGCCCGTCACACCATGGGAGTTGGTTCTACCTGAAGCTGGTGTTGCTAACCGCAAGGAGGCAGCCAACCACGGTAGGGTCAGTGACTGGGGTGAAGTCGTAACAAGGTAGCCGTAGGGGAACCTGCGGCTGGATCACCTCCTTTCTAAGGATGTTAACCAGCAATGGTTAACCCAACCTTACATAATATACTACTAATTCATACCCTATCTTCAACCCCACACCCAACCCACCTCCCTCCCATCCCTTCTCCGCACATCCTTAAAACCCAGAATAATTTCATGATTTTTATAGACTGGCTGTTAAGCGCGATATTTGGTTAAAGCCACTTGTTGTGCCTTCAATTAGTTGTAAGATATATGAAAAATAGTGACCTTAACGGGGCTTTCCTTGGGCTTGTAGCTCAGTTGGTTAGAGCGCGCGCTTGATAAGCGTGAGGTCGGAAGTTCAAGTCTTCCCAGGCCCACCAAAAGATGTTTTAATGAAACTATGGACAATCTTATTATTAGGTGAGGATATGATGATAAACAGGAAGTTATTTTTAGTGTTAAGCAGTTCGTTGTTTATGTTATGGACGGGCTACTCGATGGCTGCGTGTACAACAAGAGAGGAAGTTGAGGCGAAATCGTCTATGGCCTATGATGGCTTATATTCTTTACCAGAGGAGATAGCGAAAGAAAAAGAATATGAGGCGCTTGGTGGCGAAGCGTTTGATTTATTTCTTGACGAGGACTATTCTGGAGCCTGTCAATTATATGATCAGATGATTCAGAAAATTCAGGAGTTGAAAGCTTCTGGAAAAATCTGCACCAGTGAGCAAGTACTTGAAAAGATTGACATAATATTTAATATTGCTTCCCAGCTGAATAATCTGCCTGCTGCACAGGTCGCAAAATTTAGTGCCAGAATTGATCAAGCAGGTAAGTTAATACGTGAAAATAAGAATGTCGAGGGTTGCGCTTTATATGATGACATCATAAAAGATGCAGCCGCTTTGGGAATTAAGCCAAGTAAATAGGTGCTTACATCTTCGATGCTGTGACAAAATGCAGCGTTATCTAAAGATCGAAATTGAAGTAAAGTTGACCTGATTCAAGTTTAAACATGTTAAGATTTATCTGGAGAGAATAAATGAAAAAGATTGTTGCATTATCGGTCGCTTTTTTTATGGCTGGCGCTTCGATGGTTTCTGCTCAAGCAGCTTGCACCGCACAGGATGCGGTTAGTAAGTTGACAACGGTGACGTCGGCTATGTCGGCAAATAAAATCCCTACGGATAAGATTGGAGAAGCTTCTACAAAGCTCAATGAAGCAGGTGGGCTGTTAGGTAAGGGTGACTATGCAGGTGCATGCGCCATTTATGATAAATTGATCAGTGATTACAAATTGGCAACGAAGTAAGATTTATATAGCTGTTGTTTTAGTTGAAACTGCCTGCCTAAAAGCAGGCAGTTTCGTTAAAACCACTTAAAGTTTTGTTTTTCTTGAAAACAAATATGTTACTTTATTTAGTACGGTTGTTTTATCCATTTTGGTAAATATTGACTGTTAATTTAAAATAGTTATATCAGGTAAACTGGGTCGTTTGCAGTTGGCTCTTAGGGGGCTGTAGCTCAGTTGGGAGAGCGCCTGCTTTGCAAGCAGGAGGTCATCGGTTCGATCCCGTTCAGCTCCACCAAATTTCCACTTTATGTAGGTAGAGCTTTACCAATATAATGTGGTGGTAAGGTGGTTTTATCGGGGAAAAATCGTTAAAGTTTCAGAGCTGTTAATTTTTATTCTTCCTGCTTGATTAAAGCAGAAAAACGATGTGCGGAGCAGGGAACGTTTTTTGCCGGCATGTTTTCAACATGTTTTTGTTTTCCGGCAAATTGTTATATGACAGGTGAGAGAGGAAGGAATGTTAGGGGTTAGCTGTAGCTATTGCTGTGGGACGTGAGTCTTGTGGTGATGGGGATGGTTAGCCAGGCTGGCTGAGGGGAGTTGGTATAACTTAGTTGGCGAAGTTTATGTTGATGGTGTGGCCTTAAGGGTTGCAGATTGATGTGGGCGAAGGTGACAGACCGGAATACGTGAAGTATAGAAAAGAAGGTTAACCTTGGCTATTGCTGGCTATTGCTTGGGCTTAGGCTTGATAGAGGAATTTAGCTGGCTGAGAGTTTACGAAGAAGAAAGAAATGAGTTGAGGGATTAAGTGTGACTGTTTTGAATTGAGCGGGGAGTGATCTCTGTGCGAGGAGAAGCGGTTGCGATCAAGCGCGAATAAGAGCATTTGGTGGATGCCTTGGCACTAAGAGGCGAAGAAGGACGTGATACGCTGCGATAAGCTACGGGGAGGTGCGAATGACCAGTGATCCGTGGATGTCCGAATGGGGAACCCAACCCTTAGGGGTTATCACAAACTGAATACATAGGTTTGTGAAGCGAACCCGGTGAACTGAAACATCTCAGTAACTGGAGGAAAAGAAATCAACCGAGACTCCGCGAGTAGTGGCGAGCGAAAGCGGAAGAGGCCAGTGGTTATAATGTAAGAACCGGAAATGTCTGGAAAGGCAAGCGAGAAAGGGTGATAGCCCCGTACGGGTAGAAAGCAATATAATCCTTGAGTAAGGCGGGACACGTGAAATCCTGTTTGAACATGGGGGGACCACCCTCCAAGCCTAAGTACTCCTTAGTGACCGATAGTGAACAAGTACCGTGAGGGAAAGGTGAAAAGCACCCCGATGAGGGGAATGAAATAGACCTGAAACCGAATGCTTACAAGCAGTAGGAGCCATCATGACCTTCGGGTTGTGTGTGGTGACTGCGTACCTTTGTATAATGGGTCAGCGAGTTAGTCTCACGAGCGAGCTTAAGCCGATAGGTGTAGGCGTAGCGAAAGCGAGTCTGAATAGGGCGATAGTTCGTGGGATTAGACCCGAAACCAAGTGATCTAGCCATGGGCAGGTTGAAGGATGGGTAACACTATCTGGAGGACCGAACCCACGTCTGTTGAAAAAGACGGGGATGACCTGTGGTTAGGGGTGAAAGGCTAATCAAACTTGGAAATAGCTGGTTCTCCGCGATATCTATTTAGGTAGAGCGTTGATGGATTACCACTGGGGGTAGAGCACTGGATGGGCTAGGGGAGCGCGAGCTTTACCAAACCTAACCAAACTCCGAATACCGGTGAGTAGAAGTCAATAGGCAGACCATGGGTGCTAAGGTCCGTGGTCGTGAGGGGAAGAGCCCAGACCGCCATCTAAGGTCCCTAAATCATGGCTAAGTTGGAAAGGATGTGGGAAGACCAAGACAATCAGGAAGTTGGCTTAGAAGCAGCCATCTTTTAAAGAAAGCGTAATAGCTCACTGATCTAGAAAAGTCGTCCTGCGCCGAAAATGTATCGGGGATTAAGCCATGTACCGAAGCTGCGGGTTTGTGAAACACGGGAGTGTCCACAAGCGGTAGCGGAGCGTTCCGTAGGCCTGTGAAGGTGTTCCGTGAGGAATGCTGGAGGTATCGGAAGTGAGAATGCTGACACGAGTAGCGATAAAAAGTGTGAGAAACACTTTCGCCGTAAGTCCAAGGGTTCCTGCGCAAGGTTAATCCGCGCAGGGTGAGCCGGTCCCTAAGGTGAGGCCGACAGGCGTAATCGATGGGAACCTGGTTAATATTCCAGGGCCTGCTAGAAGTGACGGATGCTGTAAATTGTTCTTGCCGGATGGAAGTGGTGAGGGCTGTGAAGGTGTCCCAGGAAATAACTCTAGCGTATAGACCGTACCCCAAACCGACACAGGTGGACTGGTAGAGTATACCAAGGCGCTTGAGAGAATGATGTTGAAGGAACTCGGCAAATTGCCCTTGTAACTTCGGAAGAAGAGGGCCCTATTTGTGGGCAACCATGAATAGGGGGGCACATAATTGGGGGTAGCGACTGTTTAACAAAAACACAGGACTCTGCGAAGCCGGAAGGCGACGTATAGGGTCTGACGCCTGCCCGGTGCCGGAAGGTTAAGAGGAGGAGTGCAAGCTCTGAATTGAAGCCCCGGTAAACGGCGGCCGTAACTATAACGGTCCTAAGGTAGCGAAATTCCTTGTCGGGTAAGTTCCGACCTGCACGAATGGCGTAACGACTTCCCCACTGTCTCCAACATCAACTCAGCGAAACTGGATTCTTCGTGAAGATACGGAGTACCCGCGGCTAGACGGAAAGACCCCATGCACCTTTACTATAGCTTTGCAGTGGTATTAGGGAAGAGATGTGTAGGATAGGCGGGAGCCGATGAAGCGCTGGCGCTAGCTAGTGTGGAGGCGCCCTTGAAATACCGCCCTTTTGTTCTCTGATATCTAACCGAGCCTCAAAAACGGGGGCCGGGACCCTGCATGGTGGGTAGTTTGACTGGGGCGGTCGCCTCCCAAAAGGTAACGGAGGCGCGCGATGGTGGGCTCAGGTTGGTCGGAAATCAACCGCTGAGTGTAATGGCACAAGCCCGCCTGACTGCGAGACTGACAAGTCGAGCAGAGACGAAAGTCGGCCATAGTGATCCGGTGGTTCTGAGTGGAAGGGCCATCGCTCAACGAATAAAAGGTACGCTGGGGATAACAGGCTGATCTCCCCCAAGAGTCCATATCGACGGGGAGGTTTGGCACCTCGATGTCGGCTCATCACATCCTGGGGCTGGAGCAGGTCCCAAGGGTATGGCTGTTCGCCATTTAAAGTGGTACGTGAGCTGGGTTCAGAACGTCGTGAGACAGTTCCGGTCCCTATCTACCGTGGGTGTTTGGAGAATTGAGAGGATCTGTCCCTAGTACGAGAGGACTGGGATGGACGTACCTCTGGTGTATCGGTTGTCGCGCCAGCGGCATCGCCGAGTAGCTAAGTACGGACGGGATAACTGCTGAACGCATCTAAGCGGGAAACCCACCTCGAAATAAGTTCTCCCTATGAAGGCCGTGGTAGACCACCACGTTAATAGGCCGGAAGTGGAAGTGCCGTAAGGCATGTAGCTAACCGGTACTAATCGCCTCATTGGCTTATCGCATCTTTGCTGATCCGCGCACAGAGATCAAACTCTGTTGGATCAAGGAAAAACAGTGACACGGATACCCCAACTTCTTATCTGTTCTATACTTCACGCATGATGTGTTGACGAAACCTGGTGGTTATAGCGAGGAGCCTACACCCGATCCCATCCCGAACTCGGCCGTGAAAATCCTCCGCGCCCATGGTACTGTGTCTTAAGGCACGGGAGAGTCGGTCGCTGCCAGGTCCCGTCAACACATCATATCCTCTCTCACCTCCATATAATCCCCACACACCCCAACACACATACCCTAACGCGGGGTGGAGCAGCCCGGTAGCTCGTCAGGCTCATAACCTGAAGGCCGCAGGTTCAAATCCTGCCCCCGCAACCATCTAAAAATATCCCCATTTTATACATAATCCTCAAGCAACCATCTTCAGTCGTTGCTACTAGGAACAGGGTTTCTTATTGGTAAAGCCTGGATTTCAGAAACTTACTTTAATTTTAATCAATCTACTTAATTACCGCATAACAATAATTTGAATGAATGATATTCTAAGAGGAGGTTGAATTGCTACGAGCAAATAGCCTTGGTTGATATAAAATGACAAATAAAGCCATTGATGAGGAAGTAAGGGCTGTATAAAAAATTAAATTTGATAAAGATGATATATTACCAAATTGAGCTAGTAATAGCCCAGAAAAGGGCATAGCTGCTAATACAGCAGCAACAAAACCCTATGGTTTTTCCTACATCATTAACAGGAATGAATTCTAATCTTTTGTTCTTAACCATACAGTAAAACCGTTACGTCCTGCCATAAACAATGAAAATAAAATGATAAATGAATATACTGAGGTGACTAATCCTATTAAGAGAGCACTGATAACCAAAATAAGTCCACTAAAGACTGTAAGCAGATTTAAACTTGTTTTTTTTAAAATTAATGACAAGGTCCACAGACAGACCAGGCTAACAATTGCAGCAACTGATAAAGTAATAGCAACATAATCTTTTCTACATTAAAATATCTACAATGAGAGCGGGCATAGTTGCTAAATACAACCCTTCTACAATATTAAGGCATATTGTTAAAAGAATTATACATTTTAATGCGCGACTCTTATAAATAATACTAAATCCTTGTAATAAATTGCGTAGTTGAGCCTTTGGTTTATTTTGCAACTGATTTGTGGAATCTTCATTATTATTGGGAAAGAATTTTCTAAGTAAAAAAGGAATTAAGAAAGAAAATACTTGTACATATAACAATAATTAGTTCGAAAGATATTCTCGATATCAAAATTGTTCCTATAGCTGGCCCTAAGATTGAAGAGAGTTGAATAATAATTTGAGCTCTTGCTTGCAAAATTGGAACTTGGTTTGCATGTGTTTTTTTAGTTGCTATTAATCGCTCTAGCGCCAGCCATGAGTGTGCACTGACAAGAGCTAAAAAACCAGCCACCGTTACCATTACTAAGTAATTATCAGAAACAAAAAATATGCTAAATGACAACACTGCTCTAATATATTCAACAAAAATTAATTGATATTTTAAGCTATAGCGATCGATCAGAAAACCCAGAAATGGAAGAAAAATAACTCTCGGAGTCCATTCAATAAAAAAAGCTAACCCAGAAAGAGTAATATTTTTTGTTTTAATATAAATAATTAAAGGTACAAGATAAAATATAACTTGTTCACATAACAAAGATAAAAAGCGAATTGTTAAGAACGGGCTTAGTTCATCTCTTTTTAACCAAGTCATTTTTAGCTTTCTTATAGAGTTAGAATTTGAGTTAATGCTAAATAAAAGGTCTTTAGAATTGCATTTTATGACTAACAATGTTTTTCGTAAAAATAATGGTGTATTACCAGTTTTTCCTTTGATTAAATCAAAAAATGACAGTAAATATTCTTCTTTTAGACCGTTTCTTGCCAATCAAATCTTATTTTCTTAGTAGCTTGCTCCGCAAGTTGTGCAGCTTCTTGAACTGAATTTGCTGAAGTAATAATATGAGCCACTCTATCCCTATTAGAACCATTACTAATATAATTATCTCCTAAGGTTCGGTATATTTTTACTTCATGAACCCAGGGCAGTGATTTGACTTCTTCAAGACCTTGAATGTCTATTAGTTTGCCTTTATTAGGAGTCGGTATAAAACGTATAGCGGCTCCTTTGTTATGCTTTTTTACTAAAGGTCTTTTCTTTCCAAGTAGAGCCAAAATATTTGCTTCTATCATATCAGCGCCATAAGCTAATTTAATAAGTTCTGGGATGCGGTCTCCGGCAATTCGAGGATTAATTTCAATAATACGTGGGCCATTACGACCGGCACGAACTTCTACATGAGCTGCACCCCACGTTAATCCTATCTTTTTCAAAGCCTTAATAACTATCTTAGAAATCTGATCAGCCAGATCCACGGAAATATCTGCCGGAAAATCATGCCCTATTTCCACAAAAATATGGGGAGTCCAAGATGTTTTTAGTTATTCCGATGATCAAACTATCCATGATTTCTACAGAAAATTCCATCCATCAATATATTCTTCAATCAAAATAGAGGGTTCTAAAGTTATATGCATATAAGAGCCAAGCCCAAAAATTAAATCCGCTTGCTCCTTAACCTCCCCAGCATTCTTACATAAACGCACAAAAGCGCTTCCTGTTAAGCTGGTGGGTTTAACAACAACCGGATAATGAATCTCATCGGAAGCTTTAACCGCTTCATTTGTTGAAGTCACTGTTCTATTTTTTGGGTTCACGTCAGAAAATTCATTAAGGATTTTGCGCATAGAGCTTTTCGTCCGACAAACGGCCACGGATTCCGGGTTTGGCCCTGGAAGGCCTAGCTTCTTAGCTGCTTGTGCTGCTACCAGTGTGGAATATTCATAAACTGATCCAACTGCATATAAATCAAAGTTCTTTTTAAGGTCGCTACAACAATCAATCACTTCTTGTAAACTAGAAGTATTACAAGTGATTATCTTGGCGTCTAATTCTTTATAAGCTTCCTGAATAACCGTAGGTAGGTTTTGTGAGTCAGCTAACAAAATAATTGGTTTTATATCTAAATTATTAAGAATTTTCACCGCTGCTTCGCCTGCTCCAGTTCTAGGAGATCCCACTAAGACCGCAATTTTCTGTTTAGAGTTGTTAACCATTTTTATCTTTCCTTCACACCTGAACAATAGGCCTCTTTTATTATAATAGTTCTGGATTGATATCATCAAACCTTTTATAGAATTGGGTCGGCTTACATAAACCTTCAAATTTGTTGTTCCATTCTCCGATTCCAATAAACTCTAACTTAAGATTGTTCGCTACCTTTGCATCCCATACACCGTCACCAATAGAAATGATCCGCTCAAATTGGGTATCACCAAATTTTTTTTTGGATCGTTCTATCGCGTTTAAAACAATCTCTTCACGAGTTAAATATTCACTGGCAGATGATAAAAGTGTTTGATTGATTTTTTTATTTAGAAAATTGAGTTTCTCACAGGCAATTAAACGCATGGCGCCAGTGGCAAATGCAAAAGCAAATTTTTCTTGCTTGCTATTAACCATGTCTAAAAATTCGTGCCCCGGTAATTTGGCTAACTTTATAATTTGGTCAATTATTAATGTAAAATTGATGTAACAAAACATCAAACTTTTTTACTTCTTCAGGTAAAGCTTGTCTATTGAAATTCTGCAAAAATAATTCATGCAAAATCCATGAGTCGGTATGATGTTTATAAGAACCCCAATTTTTATTTATATAAGAAAAATTAAAATTCTCTAAAGCTTGTAACAAAGCATTTTGATGAGCATTAACTGTATCTAGGAGAGTTCCATCGATATCAAAAATAATTAATGTTTTCTCTGAATCTTTCTTTTCATACGTATAAAGTGCGGAAGCCTACAAGAATATAATAGGCAGATAAACAAATAATTAATCCAACCAGACCCTTCAAAGCCCAACCCTTAAGTTTAGGTATCTGTATGGGGGCCACTTGAAGTAAAGTAACAAGGATGATTGTCACTAATAAAATTATTTCTAAAACGTTAGAGTAATTTTTTAATAAAAAATTATACTAACAATAATAGGACAGTGAAAATAGGTAATCCTTGAAAGAGCCGCTTTCAGTTAAACCAAACACATTATAATTGGCTAACCTTATAGCACCGGACATAATTAATAAACATGCCGGTAATAAATACCATATAGGCAACCGTACCAGCTGCCAATAACTAAAGTTGGTCCCATTCCACTATGGATAAGATCAGCTAAAGAATCAAGTTGGCCGCCTATGGCAGATGATTGTGATGTGCGATTTTCTGTCGTTCTAGCAATAATCCCGTCAAATATATCACATAGGACAGCTAAGAATAAGGCTGCAAGGCCTAATGTCGCATAACCTATTATTGACAGATAAATACCTGTTAGGCCTAAACATAGACCTAATAATGTGCAGAGGTTTGCTAAATCTTTTATGTGTTTAAGCATGACTTAATTATCTACTACACTCTTCAATTATTTTTTTCATCGAATTTACTACTTTAAGATTTTCATCAGGGGTTCTGCTGCTAGCAATTCTGAGCCATTGCCGGAGTCTGTTAAAGATTTTCCTGAACAATCTTTAACTAATATTTTATGATCAATTAATAGCTTTTCTGTCATTTGTTTTGCAGTGCCTATTGAATTGGCCAAATGACAGAAAATATAGTTTGTAACCGTTGGAAAAACCTTTAGTTCCGGAATTGCCTGTAGATGTTGGTGTAATAAATCAGTATTATTTCTAACAGTTAAACAGCTGGCTTTATATTCTTTCTGATAACTTGGCAAATTCCGTATAAATTCTTCTCCAAACCCATTAATGTTCCATATAGGCAGTTTGTTACGCATAAGTGCCATAAAATCTAGATTAGAGGTTAATAAATAACCTAATCGAATTCCTCCAATTCCATATGTTTTACTTAAGCTTTTCACAATAACTAGATTATTAAACGATGTAACATATTTAGTTAAACTTTGCTGCTCGGGGCGCGGGGTGGAGCAGCCCGGTAGCTCGTCAGGCTCATAACCTGAAGGCCGCAGGTTCAAATCCTGCCCCCGCAACCAAACTTATTTTTATGTCATTATTCAAAATAATTTTATTGACTCTTTCAAAATAATTTTGAAATGGAAACTCATTTTTAAATTTTTTTCCATATTAAATTGACAAGGTTGTGGGTTCCACTTACTACTGAGTCTGGAATCAATATTAACTGATATCACTTCCAGTGGAATATTTCTAATGTCTCAATTTCCTGAACAAAATTCCTCTCTTTATAATCAAGATTTAGCACCCATTCCTGCCGATAAGCGGACATGGAATACTTTCAATTATGCGGCCCTGTGGATTAGCATGAGCTTATGCATTCCAACCTACATGATGGCCAGTTCCTTGATTGGTGGTGGCATGAATTGGTGGCAAGCCATTCTTACGGTTTTTTTAGGAAATGTGATTGTCTTAATTCCCATGATTTTAAATGGTAAGGCCGGTGCAAAATACGGCATTCCTTTTCCCGTACTTGCAAGGTCGAGTTTTGGTGTTAAGGGAGCTAATATTCCTGCTATGCTGCGCCATCGTTGCGTGTGGCTGGTTTGGTATCCAAACCTGGATAGGGGATTTGCCACTTATCAAATGCTCCGCTTATGGATTCCTTCACTTGAAACATTGCCACCAATTTTCCCTGATTCTTTTGGATTGCCGACAGGACCAGCCATTTGTTTCTTGTTATTTTGGCTGCTTAACATGTTGATTGTTTTTCTGGGGGTTGAAAGCATTCGCAAATTATTGGTTGTTAAAGCCATATTTTTACCCCTGGCCGCATTAGCATTATTATTTTGGGCAATTGATGCTGGCAACGGTTTGGGTCCGATTTTAAATCAGCCTTCCAAATTTGCTTCCAATGCGGAGTTCTTTAACTTCTTTTTCCGGCGTTAACAGGGATGGTTGGTTTCTGGCCACTCTATCGCTCAATATCCCTGATTTCACCCGCTATGCTAAAAGCCAGAAAGCACAAATGCTAGGCCAAGCTATTGGCTTGCCACCAGCCATGACTTTATTTGCCTTTATTGGCGTGGTCGTTACGTCGGCCACGGTTATCATCTATGGTGATGCTATTTGGGACCCGATAGTTTTAACAAGTAAATTCAGTAGCAAGATATTAATTAGTGTAGCCATGATCGCCATCGCCATTTCAACATTAGCCACTAATATTGCAGCCAACATTGTAAGCCCAGCCAATGATTTTTCCAATCTTGCCCCATCAAAGATTAATTTTAAACTGGGTGGATTGATTACGGGGATCATAGGCATTTTGATTATGCCTTGGAAATTGATTGCGGATCCTAGCGGCTATATCTTTACCTGGCTGGTGGGTTATTCTGCTTTATTGGGGCCTATTGGCGGTATTATGATCGCTGATTATTATTTTGTTCGTAAGCAGCAGTTAAATGTTGAAGCCTTGTATCAACATCAGGGGCAATATACCTTTCATAAGGGATTTAACTATCGGGCAATCATTGCACTGGTGTTAGGGATATTGCCTAATGTTCCAGGGTTTTTAACAACGATCCAATTGATACCAGCGGATGCTGTACCTTACTGGGTTTCTGACTTCTATAACTATTCTTGGTTTGTGGGTTTTGTTATTTCTGGAATCAGTTATATGGTAATGATGCAGAAAAATAATCATTCTCTGAGCAGGGTTGACGCATAACATTGCCTTATTGACGTGTTGTTTTAATAACCTGTTATTCGGCTCAACCAATAGAGACAGACTGTAGGTACAACCTATTTATCCCGTATTAGGGGATTAATAGCATATCCAGGGTTAAGACATCAAGGGTAGGGGGTGTTTTTATGCATTCATCGCTCAATATTGGCCTGCATTTATATATTGAACTAGAGTATTAGTTACTTGTTGAATAGCTAAGTAATATGATGAGAGACCATGGCGTAGCGTTTTCGTAAGGCATGCCAGAAACTGTGAATATCATGGGCCCAACTTGGCAATATGATGAGTATTAATAAAACATCCATACAGGCAATAACGCCAAAAATAGCCATCAAATGCCAAGCAATCCCCACATTACCATATAGCATAATTTCACCGACTCCAATTCCTAAGCCCAACCCATATAATTTAGCGCTATAGGCATGGGTACAAGCTTCATTAAATTTTAGCAAACTGAAAACATAAATTATTAATTCTAAAGCTAATAATAAAACTATGGCGGTCAGGTTTGTGTCAATAACAACGGGTACATCAAATGCGCGCTGCCCAAGCAAGACAACCAGAAGACTAAATCGCATTGGCTGTCCAATCGGCGCAGCAAAGGGGTTGCCACCCCAAGGCGTCTGGCAATGATTCCATCAATGATATCGCTGAATAATCCTAGCCCCATCAAAACGGCGCAGAGGAGAGCAGCGTTCGCTTTCATAAAGTACGCAGCGGCTAAAATCAGGAAAGCAAATGCAAAGCGCAACCCTACCAAAGCCATGGGCAAATGACGCAAAATTGATTTTAAACAAGCTGTTTTCATGGCTTCATCCCTTTAATGTAAGTTTCAATGAAAGTAGCAACTAAGGTTTGTGGGCTTTCAGCTTCAATCGCTGCAAATTTTCCTGTTTGGGATAATAAATACATGCCATGCAAGCTGGCCCATAAAATACGGGCATGCCGATAATTATCCAGATGGTCGCCCAAAAAACTTTGGATAACTTTCTCAAGTAAGTCGAATAAAGCTATAATTTTTTGTTGGTACCAAGCGGGGGCTTGGCCATCAGCAGGTCTTATATAGCTTAACAAAGCTTGCCACAGGGCAAAATTTCGCTGCCCATATTCCAAATATAAGATTGCTAGTTGCTTTAATCGATTGATCCCTTGATATTCCTGGGTCAGATTTTGTTGAATATATTTAAGCAATCCATCCAGGGTTTCGCCGTGGATATGTAAGCGCAAATCATCAAAATCTTCAAAGACATTATATAAAGTACCAATCGTATAGCCAATTTCCGAAGCAACGTGACGGGCAGTTAGATTTTTATATCCGCCTTCAACAATTAAATTCCTGCCAGCGGCAATTGCCAGTTTTTTTAGTTGTTCGCGGGTATGATCAGCACGACGGGCCATGGTCTATCCTTAATTGAACTTAGTTCATCATAAGATGATACAAAATAATAATCAATGTTCAAAATAATATTTTCTGAAATGGCTAATATTTAACAAGATAAAGAATGTTATTAAGACAAATCTGGTGGGGATTTTAATATGGGGAAAAAAGAGATCGAGAGAAAAGATTTTAGCAGTAGGTTTCTAATGTTATTTTTCCGCTAAAAAACCTTCCAGCTTTTTTTTAACACTTGGCCATTCCGGTTGGATAATACTGAAATAAACTACATTAATATATTCGCCATCAGCCATTCTAGCTACCCAGCGCAATTCCCCTTCTTTTTTAGCGCCAATTCGCAGAATTGCTTTTTGGGAGCGTTCGTTAATGGATAGCGTTTTCAGGGCTACGCGAACAAATCTTAAAGTTTCAAAACAATGTGTTAG
This sequence comes from Rhodospirillaceae bacterium, assembly GCA_016722635.1. Lineage (NCBI taxonomy): Bacteria > Pseudomonadati > Pseudomonadota > Alphaproteobacteria > Rhodospirillales > Rhodospirillaceae > Rhodospirillaceae bacterium. Next base: position 18,735 of record JADKIX010000004.1, read on the forward strand.
CAGTAAATATTTACATTCCGTATTAACGCGACTGCGCATGACTTCTGATGCAATTGATGTCCAACCAATTTCTAAAGACTTATTTTCTAAGGAAATATCACCCAAGCGGGTGGTGCCAACAACTTTGTCCAAGCGCTTATCAAAAATGATAAAAGGAATAATCTCCCTCTTTTCAACCCCAGCTAAGGCGACTTCCATATATTTTTTAAATCTTCTTTGTTTTTTACTTTATCAACGCGGTATTTCCAGATATCTTGCCACCTGTTATTATCAACAAGTGCTTCATAAAGCCCGTCCAAATGGCTGATACTCATGGGTGTTAACTTAACACGTAAGCCTTCAAGGGTAACTGGGGATATAATCATCAATTAATCTCTATTTGAATAAGGAAGTAACTATTACAACTTATTAGTGAATTTTATAAAAAATCTTCCTCAAGTAGAAGCGGTTTTTAGCAGGTTGCCAGGATAATTGGCTTGTATCAAGAATTTTATATGTAAAGAAAATAGCCATTATGCGTCAGATATTTTAAAACTATTACTATTGGCAGCTATCTGGGGGGGATCTTTCATATTTATGCGGGTAATATCCCCCGTATTAGGTGCTATCATTACGACCAATTCCAGGCTGTTAATCGGCGGTATGGTTTTATTAATATATTACTTTTTTGCCAAAATACCTATTGGATGGCGGGATAATTGGAAGCAATATTTGATTATCGGCCTTGTTAATTCCGCGTTACCTTTTTCGCTCTATGCTTACGCTCTTTTACATATCCCCGCATCATACGCGGTGGTTTTGAATACGACGACACCGCTTTTTGCCGCCCTATTTGCTTGGATATGGTTGGGGGAGGGGATGACCTTAAAGAAAGTAACTGGTTTTATCGTTGCTGCAGCTGGGGTAGCCCTGGTTGTTAATATAGGTTCGCCCGAAGTGGATGGGGATTTCCTGTTAGCGGTATTGGCTTGCTTGGCAGCCACCTCCTGTTACGCATTGGCAGGTGTTTACGTCAAAAAATTTGCCGGGCATATCAAACCACTGGGGATAGCTGCTGGCAGTCAATTATTAGCAGCACTGGTGCTGTTGCCTATCTCTGTAACACAGGAAATTAGCGGAATGATTGATACACATGTCATCATTAATCTTTTAGGGCTTGCCTTATTGTCAAGTGCGTTGGCCTATGTACCTTTTTCCAATTAATTGCTAATATTGGCCCAACACGTGCCATGACGGTTGCCTATTTAATGCCTGTTTTTGGCATGTTATGGGCAAGCTTTTTTAAATGAAGTGATTACACTGCCAAATGATTGCAGGAACGGCGTTGGTGATTTCTGGGATTTGGTTAGTGGTGCAAAAAGCTGTTAAGAAATAGGCTTGATTGCAGTATAAATGTTATTACCGTTTGATTAGATATTTGATTCTTTAACAAAATGGCGGCTCGTCAGCATAAGAATTTACCATAATATAAGAATGGGTTGCAGTATTATGCTAGAAATACGTCCAAATTGTGAATGTTGTAATAAAGACCTTTCGCCTGCTTCCGAAGAGGCCATGATTTGTACGTTTGAGTGTACTTTCTGTAGATTATGTGCCCAGGATAAATTTCATATGACTTGCCCAAATTGTGGGGGTAATCTGGTAGATCGACCAATTCGTCCCAGTCATTTATTAAATAAATATCCTGCTTCTACCAAGAGAGTTGTTAAAAATTATCCATAATTAAGATTGGAATTGGACAGCCCGCATGGATAAAGATCCTAGTTCCATTCCTTCATAGGAAAAAGACAATATATCTTGTCGGTCACTAGCCCCTAATTGTAAAACAGGAACGTCAGCTTTAGGATAAAGATGTTTGAGAATCGACCAAGTCCCATGATCTAGTCCCCAACTGGTATCTGGTTCCGCAAGAAAGGGGCGTAGCGACTGAATAACTTCATCGGCAATTGCTAACGAACCGCAGCCGGATATTGCACATCATACAAGACCTGGGAAAATCCATAAAAATCATGGATTGTGGGGGGTTTAAGAATTTTTAAAACCTTCGTGCCGATCGTTTTCAAAGGGGTGGAGATGCAAAAGATGGTTTTTGGTTTAGGGATATTTTGGGCAGCTTGGCAAAGGGAAATCGACAAGGGGTTTTGATGAATAACATTCCTAGGTAACCCATGGCCAAAAAATATAACTGGTGTTTTTGAGGGTTTTATCCAGTTTCATAATGCCCTTGGGTAATCCTTTTGTTTAGCCAATTTTTGTTTAGTGAGTCTGTCTGCAGCGATCCAGGTAATAAAGCAAAATTTTTCCCCAGTATAAGCGATTAGTTTTTTCATCAAACGAAATATTATCCCATGATCACCAAAAAATACCATATTTATAATAAAAAGGAAAAATAGGCAAACAAACATCGATTGACAAAAGTAATTTTAATCAACTGCTTGAGCGTTTCTGTTAAAGGTATCATTTTAACCAATTTATAGAATTGGGATCAGACAGTGTCTGATTATTGCGGCAACTCAACTGTGTACATGTGTTAATTTTTTAGGCATATTTCTGGCATCTTCAACTTCCCATGCTTCTAAAGACCATTCTTTCTTCGCAATTTCATTGATTTTAAGCGCTGCTTTAGTGTTTGCTATGATCGATGGTATATCGCAGCATTTGGCTGGTAAATATCCTGCTTTCAAGTCATCTGGATGCGATATGGTTTTTAGTGCAATCGTT